>JABIAG010000002.1 GCA_018653365.1 Candidatus Woesearchaeota archaeon | reverse complement strand
TTATATGATATAGAACAAAATCAAATAGTAAAAGAAGAATTTAAAGATTTTGTTGATAGATTTAGATAGCTATTTTTTTATTTCAATTTTAAAGAAAGGGGGGCGTTTTATATTTTAGAGATTTAGAAATTAGACATAACATGCATTATGCCTACTTTTTTGTAGGCATAATACAACCGCAGAAAGTGGTTGACCTTGTTTTCGTAAGTTTTCCAAACTTTTTGAAACCTTTCCGAATTTTTCTTGGCAAAATTTATTAATAATGTTTTTAACCTATTTTGATGGGTTGCGCTAACGATTTAGAGAACTATTTAATAAAATTAAAAGAGGAGTGTGAACTAAGAGGGTATAGCAAGAAAACATTTGATAGTTACTCTTCATGTGTTAATAAATTTTTAATGTTTTTAGATAAAAGTAGGTTTAATATGGACGATAAAGGAGTTAGGTATTATTTACTTTCTCTTAATTTAAGTATTAATTCAAGCCGACTTCATTATGCATCATTAAATTTCTTTTTTAAAAATGTGCTAAAAAACCCATTTTCTACAAAAGCCATCCCCATTAAAAAGAAAGAAAAGCAATTGCCAAAAGTTTTGAGTAAAGAAAATATTCAACAGTTGATTAACTCAACAAATAATTTAAAACACAAAATAATAATTAAACTACTTTATTCTACTGGAATACGATTAAGTGAGTTGCTCAACTTAAAAAGAACAGATATTGATTTTGATAGGAATACGGTTTTTATCAAAGGGGGGAAAGGGAAAAGAGATAGAATAACAATACTTGCTAAATCATTACAATTAGATATTTTAAAGTATTATAGTAATACAAACTTTAAAACAAAATATATTTTAGAAGGTAGAAAAGGCAAATATTCACAAAAATCTGTACAAAAAGTGCTTGAAGCGTTAGGAAATAAAATAGGAATAAAAACCCATCCACATATGTTAAGACACTCATTTGCAACCCATTTACTTGAACAAGGAGTAGACATAAGATACATTCAAAAATTATTAGGGCATAGTGACATAAGCACTACAGAAATTTACACACAAGTATCAAACAAAGATATTTCGAATATAAAAAATCCTCTTGATTAAGCTAATACACAACATCACTTCGTTCTGAGCATACTAACAAAGTTAGTATACTTCAAAAATAAGATTAAATGCATTAACTACATACTTCCAAGCAAAGTAAAGTAAAATAGGATAACCAATAATCGCCCAAATAATGAAAGCATCTGAAAAAGAGGGAATCACAGAAGTAAACTCAAACAATAAAGAATTAACTAAAGCAGAAATAAGTCCGTAAACAACACCATAAGCCCCCAACTTAACATTACGATCAACAATAGGAACATGTTTTCTTGTAATTACAAATACTACATTCCAAACTCCCCATAACAATGCACCAAAGTACAACAAAGGAAGTTTTCCAATAGCACTTGCTTCACCCTGTAAAACAAAATATGCAATAAGAAATGGCATTATAACCGCTGGCAAAATCATACCTGCTACGAACGCTTTAAAGTATTTCATACTTATGGGTAAGCAGAACTAGTTTAAAAACTTATCTAAAATGCTCAAAAATCCAAGATTTTTGGCACCAACACGTTGGAAATAAAAAAATAAAAAATGAAGGAATCTATTTCCTTCCACGAGCCATTTTAGCTCTAGAAACATCACCTTGCTTATCAACAAAGTACAAGTATCCAGATTCTTTCTTAACACCAGCTTTAGCGACTTTTTCCTTTTTACCTTTCTGTCCTTTCTTTCGACCGCCTCTTGCCATAACTGCTCTAGAAACATCACCTGCTTTGTCAACGAAATATAGGTAACCTTTTTCTTTTTTAACTCCAACTTTAGTAACTTTTTGTGCCATTTTTATTTACCCCCAAATATTTTTTTTACGTTATTATAAACGTCTAGTGTTTATCCTGCATAAACTAATATATAAACTTTTCGATGTTGTCGTCTATTCTAAAGAGGAGAACTACCAATCACGCGCTTCTCTGCAATGGGAATACCCCCACTTTTCTTTATCTGGCTTAGAGAGAGTTTCCCACACATCAATTGAAGGACCAACCAGAGAACCAAAATCATAACCGCAACCCCCTGTTTCAGAAGGACAAGCATTATTACAAAAAGCAACAGGATGATAACAATTAGAACAAACACCCGCACTACAACCAACCATTGGGTCCTCTAACATTAAAGCACGAATTTCTTGACTTTCAGGTAGCTTAAACAATCTTGCAGCCATAACCCTCTCAACTTGCGTCAAAATATGATCATAATTTTCAGTTCGCTTCATTGCATGATCAAGCGCCCAAGCATGCCTAAACTCCGCACTAATTGCAGGAGCATAATCAATACGTTCCTTACCGCCATCTGGCCAGAACCCCATAACCTCAGGAGATTCTCCATATGAAATCTTACCCAACAAAACCATCTCTTCCGGAGAATATGTGTTTAAATCACGCATTAACGGATGCTGATAAACATCCCCCTCATTAGTTGCATGAAAAAATTCATAGTGTTGAGGCACTAACTCAGTTCCAGATACAGTAGCCAGATCAAGATCTTCCACCAACCCATACAAATCTTTAGGACGATCTCCTTTAACAACTCGTGAAAGCATAATTGTTCTAACAAGCTTACGATCTCCCCCAAGTTGCTCCCCATCATAATCTCTACTGTGAACCAATTCTGCCCCAGTAGGCAATCTAACATCATCAATAATTTTCGTTAACAAACTAGCAGACGCCCCTCTCAAAGAATACTGGCCAATGCCGGCAGTAGCAGCCCAAGGAAAAAAAACATCTCGAGCCTGTTGGTGTGCACGAAAGAAATCACCAGTAGTCTGCATACCTTGCGGACCAGGTACAATCACCGGAGCAATCATATCACAATCACTCATAAAAATACCTGCATGAAAGGTCGGCGTATCAATTTCAGACATAATATAAGGCATACACTTAACAAATTGAACATAATTTAAAAAGATTTAGTAAAATGTACTATTCTAAACTCTTAAAATGAATCATTCCAGGAAACCACTTAACCAGCCATTCAACATACAACTTGTGATCAATAGAAGGTAAAGACTTAGATGATTCAAGAAACTCATTAAAAGTATCATAATAACAAGAAATGATTGTTTCAACCTTTTCTTTCCAATCATCTGAAACAAGAATCTTATCTGGATAAATAATCAAACTACCATCTAAACTAAAAAAAACCTCTTCACCAACTTCTTCATACCAAGTTTCATCTACTTTTGAGGGAACAACATCCTCAGATAACTTTTCTTCACCCTCAAAAGCAACAAACGGAATATTAAGTTGCATTAAACCAATTCGGCTTAATAACAGATTAAATAGGTCTTCACCAGAAAATTGTTTATTAACAACAGACTCTTTTAAAACAATCTCTTTTGGCGGATTTGGAGTTTCATCAGCATACTTATAATAAAAAGTCCTAGTTTCATGACCAATAACAAAATCTGTTTTAAGAAAATTAAACAATAAATGCATGATGATCAACGGTCTAACTCTTGAATCTGTTAAAAAACTTTCAAACCGACTATCAGATTTATGATCAAATAATTTGATAACATGCGAAGCATTACAAGAATATGGCTTAAACTTATTTACCAATCCTAAAAATGGTTTAGTGATCATTTTGAAAAAAATACGCCACGACCCAGATTTGAACTGGGATATCCTTGCGGAAACAAGCTATCTTCACTTACGTTCAGAACTTACTGAAGTAAGTTTCCAGGCTTGCGCAGTACCAGGTTGTGCCACCGTGGCATATGATGAAAGAGAAGATAAAAGATTTATAAACGTTATTGTTTTTCGGATTCAGGCATTAATCTATACGGAGCCAACACCTGTTCAACAGCCCGAACCTTTTTATCTAAAAGAACATCCCCGGATTCATCAGGAATACAGTCCATCATTCTCAATGCATAAATATCTGCAAATGTACGACGAGCACCAACTAATTTACAAACATAATCTGCTTTAGGACAAGAGGCATAAAAAAAACTAAAAAAAGATGGATGCGCAGGATGTGCCTCTCCAGAAGTTGTCTTCCAACACTCAGAAGCAACATCAATATCAGCAAAGTTTAAAATTAGATCTTGATGATCATTCATCAGAACATCAAAAATACCCATACCGATCTCATGAAATGCTGAACGCTTATACAAATCATCGGCAGAGGGATTACTTAAATAAACACTATGCCACAAACTATCCTTCTTTTGAACTTCCTCTTGAAAGTAAGATAAACGACGCAAGAAATAACGTGCACCCTTGCGTTGCACAATATCTTGGATTGCAGGAAAATATCTTGCAGGAATTCTTCGTGGCAATCTACCTCGTGCACAAAGATCTGCAATAGTTTGTCCCCTAACTCCTGGTGGAAACATGGACTCATCAATAATAGTTAAACCAAAACTTACCCTGTGTCTTTCGGCAACTGCCGCACTAACCTGACTAAACAAGGAGGCTTCATCCTGTGTTAAAACATCAGGTCGAGAAGGTGGTTTTGGAAGGGGCTTAGAACTAAATGCCATTCTCTTGGGCTTGTAATCAATAGGGGTTCGAGTTGCAGTAGCAAGAGGTACAAGCAATGCTCCTGCCATTAAAGTCTCTCTCCAAGCAATCATTGCCATAAGAAAACAAGATAATACTTAAAAAACTTCCCCAAAAGTATATAAACGACAAAAAAGTAATAGTCTCATGAAGCCAGAATTACTAATTCCTGCAGGAAACGCAACCAACTTACAGGCAGCAGTTGAGAATGGTGCAGATGCAATATATTTAGGAATGAACAAGTTTAATGCTAGAGCAAAAGCAGGAAATTTTTCATTTGAAGAATTAAAAAAGGCAATTGAGTACTGCCACAAAAATGGCGTCAAAGTTTATGTAACTCTAAATACATTAATTAAAAATAATGAAATTGAAGAGTTCTTTCAAACAATAGAACAAGCATACATTTCTGGAGCAGATGCAATAATAATACAAGAATTAAGTTTTGCCTCACAAATTAAAAAAACATTTCCTGATTTAGAGGTACATGCTTCAACACAAGCAAGAATACATAATTTGAAAGAGTTAAAAAATGTTGATCGTGTTATTTTGCCTCGTGAATTAAATAAAAAAGAAATAGAAGAAATATCCAAAATCGGAATGCCCATTGAGATATTTGTACAGGGTGCACTATGCTTTTGTGTTTCAGGTCTATGTTTAATGAGTTCATTTATTGGAGGCAGAAGTGGCAATAGAGGAATGTGTGCACAACCCTGCAGAAAAAAATACAATGATGAATACTTAATGAGCATGAAAGATTTAAGTTTAATTAGTAAAATAAAAGAACTGAATGTTGCTTCCCTGAAAGTTGAGGGAAGATTACGAAATAAAAAATATGTTGAAACTGTGACAAAACTTTATCGAAAAGCATTAGATGAAGGATTTAACGAAAAAGATCTTGCCTGTTTAAAAGGGGTTTTTAATCGTGAACTAACAGAGGGCTTTTATTCGAACTGTGAGAAAAAAACTAGCCCACACAACCTAAAATTTGAAGAAATAGACTTTAATTATAAATATGTAAATAACAAACAGGAAATAAAAGTAGAAAGAGAAAGAAAAAAATTAGTAATCACGAAAATAAAAGAAAAAATTGCAAGCGAGCCAGGATTTTACGTTAAAGTAAATACGCTTAAAGGAGTGCGTGAAGGGTGTGAATTTTCAAGAGTGAAAACAATCTTTTACTATGCTGACAACAAAGACGTTCTTGAAGCAAAACAAATTTGTAAAGATAACAACAAAAAGTTTTACCTAACCCTGCCAACAATAGTTAATGATAAAGAGATAGAGGATTATATTAAAAAAGTGAAAGAGATAAACCCTGACGGAGTACTTATCAACAGTTTTGGATTTAAAAACAAGTTTGATAACTGCATCACAGATTATGGAATGAACGTATTCAACGATTATGATTTAAACTTTTATGGTAAAAGCATAATTAGCCCAGAACTTAACTTTGATGAATTAACTCATTTTAAAAATAAGGATTTCTTGGTTTTAGTACATGGAAACATTACCGTAATGACAACAAAAAACAAATTGCCTGGAATGATAAAAGACGACAAAGGATATAAATTCATTGTTGAAAAAGAAAAGGATTACTATAAAATACTAAACTCAAAACAAATTGCACTATTAGATGAAGTATTAGAATTAAAAAAAAGCGGCATAACACAATTCTATTTTGACCTAACTTCTAATGTGAAAAAATGGTTAGATATTTATTCTCGAATCCTTGAAGGAGAGAAGATAAACACCAAAAAAATAGGAAAAGGACATACAAAAGGCCATTATGAAAGAGGCATTAATTAGAAACGTTTAAAAATTAGATAAAACTTCTTTTTCTAATGCCCTTGTGGTGTAGTCCGGTCAATCATACTGCCCTCTCGAGGCGGTGACTCGAGTTCGAATCTCGGCGAGGGCGCCATCACTTTAATAAGAAAAGATAGATTTAAATAATAATAAGAGTTACTTAATAAAATGACATACACCTGCCCAATAACTGGAACTGAAATCGCAATATGGATCATGTTAATAATCTGGGCTTTAATGGTATGGTCAATAATAATAAAAGCAATCGCATTATGGAAAAGTGCAAGACGCGGACAAACCGCCTGGTTCGTAATCTTAGTAATATTTCAAACCGTAGGAATTTTAGAAATAATATACTTAGCAGCATTCCAGAAACATCAAAGAGTAAGACGTAAAGTAAACAAAAAAATAAAGAGTGTAAAGAAAAGTAAAGAAAAATGAGAGTTTGTGTTTCAGGCGGGTTTGATCCAATTCACATTGGACATGTAAGACTATTCAAATCAGCAAAAGAGTTAGGAACAAAATTAATAGTAATTCTAAACAATGATAACTGGTTAATGAAGAAAAAAGGATTTGTAGTAATGGATGAAAAGGATAGAAAAGAAATTCTAGAAAGCATAAGATATGTTGATGAGGTAGTACTAACAAAACACGAACCTGAAAGTGAAGACGTATCAGTATGTGAGAGTTTGAAAGAAATACATCCAGACATATTTGCAAATGGGGGAGATCGAAAATCAGATAACATCCCAGAATACAAACTATGCGAAGAAGTAGGAATAAAAATGGAATTTAATATTGGAGAGGGTGGAAAAGTACGAAGCTCATCAGAAATTGTAAAAAAAGAAAATACTACTTCTTAAACTTAACAGCAGTACCATAAGCTAAAACTTCAGAAGCGCCACGCACTACGTTTTCGTTAGTAGCACCCGAAATGGGTTTCGCTTTCAGCTCAAGCCCATCACTTCTTAAACTTAACAGCAGTACCATAAGCTAAAACTTCAGAAGCACCCTGCATGATAGCAGAAGTTGTATAACGAATAGAAACAATTGCATCAGCGCCTAACTTTTTAGCTTCCTCAACCATTCGATTAGTAGCCCGATCTCTAGCCTCAGTCAACATTTCAGTATACCCCTTAATTTCTCCGCCAACAATTGTTTTTAACCCAGCCATAAAATCTCGGCCAAGATGTTTAGCTTGTACAGTATTACCTCTAACCATACCTAAAACTTCATAATTTTTACCCATATTTTCATTTGTTGATAATTTCATTTCATTTACCCCACCATTCTTTCGCCAATGGGAAGCGACGTATGTCTCCTTTCAGTCGAGCATACTCAAAAAAACTAGCCCATATAATTAACAGTATCCATCTCTTTGGCCTTCTGCATCCTAAATTGTTTTTCTAAATTATCATAAGCTTCCTTGATATCATTATTAACAGAGGGATGAACCTTCTTTAATGCATCTTCAAAATGTTTTTCAGTAACTTCTTTAGCCTTAATATCCTCTCGTAGAGCAAGCATAGCCGCCTCTCTACAAATAGCTTCTATATCTGCCCCAACATAACCATCAGACAGGCCAGCCAAATTCTTAACATTAACCTCTTTCAAGGGCATGCTTGCAGTATGTACCTGGAAAATTTTCTCTCTCGCTTTTGAATCAGGAACAGGAGTTAACAACAATCTATCAAACCTACCTGGTCTTAGCAACGCCGAATCCAAAATATCAGGTCTATTCGTTGCAGCAATTACAACCACATTTTGTAAATCTTCCAAACCATCCATTTCAGTAAGTAATTGGTTAACTACTTGTTCAGTAACCTTATTATCAGAAGAGGCATTACGACTAGGTGCAATAGAATCAATCTCATCAAAGAAAACAATAGTTGGACTCGTTTGTCTAGCTTTCTTGAAAATTTCGCGAACTGCCTTTTCACTTTCTCCAACCCACTTAGACAATAGTTCAGGACCTTTAATTGAGATAAAATTAGCTTTAGTTTCAGTAGCAATAGCTTTTGCAAGCAAAGTTTTACCCGTACCAGGAGGACCATACAATAAAATTCCTTTTGGGGGTTTAATACCTAAACGTTTGAAAGCTTGGGGATTCTTCAGGGGCCACTCAACAGCCTCAGTAAGCTCTTGCCTGGTCTCTTCTAAACCACCAACCTCTTCCCAAGTAACATTAGGCCTTTCAACAAATACCTCTCTAAGAGCAGAAGGTCTAACAACTTTAAGTGCTTCGATAAAATCTGCTTGATGAATAATCAATTTTTCTAAAACCGCTTTTTGAATCGGTTCGGATTCTTCCTTATTTTGAATATCTGGGAAAATTCTTCTTAAAACCGTCATAGCCGCCTCTTTAGCTAAAGCACTTAAATCAGCACCAACAAAACCATGAGTTATCTCTGCTAAATCTTTTAATTTAACATCTTTTTCTAGAGGCATGTTTCTTGTATGAATTTTTAAAATTTCTAAACGTGCGTCCTTACCAGGCACACCAATTTCCATCTCCCTATCAAACCTGCCCGGTCTTCTTAGAGCAGGATCAAGAACATTAGGAATATTAGAAGCAGCAATAACGATAACTTTACCACGACTTTGCAAACCATCCATAAGTCCAAGTAACTGAGCAACAACTCTTTTTTCTACTTCACCATGAGTCTCTTCTCGTTTAGAAGCAATTGCATCAATTTCGTCAATAAAAATAATAGATGGGGCGTTCTTTTCAGCATCTTCAAATTTCTTTCTTAAATTAGCCTCAGACTCACCATAAAATTTAGACATAATCTCAGGACCGTTTATTAAAATAAAATGAGCATTAGTTTCATTTGCAACTGCTTTAGCCAATAAAGTTTTACCCGTACCAGGAGGACCATGCATTAAAACCCCTTTTGGCGGTTCAATTCCCAACCTTTCAAAAATTTCAGGATGTTTTAAAGGAAGCTCGACCATTTCCCTAACTTTTTTCAACTCATCATCCAAGCCCCCAATATCCTCATAAGTAACATCCGGAACGGTCTCTTCTTGAAGCTCAACAGCTTCAGGATTCAAACTAATTTCAGTATTCTCACTAATGATAACAGGTTCTTTAGAATCAGTATTAACAACAATAAATTTTAGATCAGCAAAAAAAGATGCAAACCGGTCATCTTGAGAAAAGATTTCATTAAAAAAAGGATTATCACTAGTAGTAGTCTTTCTTCTTTTTACCCCACCTAAAGAAATAATATCTCCCTTCAAAACCGCTCTGCCCAAAAGACCTCGCTTAAACGTATTTGGAGAAGCTCTTACAACAATTCCTTTTTTTGCAGGAGCAATAGTAACCTTCTTAGCCTCTTTAACTTCAGCTTTTCTTATTTTAACAGACTCACCCAAACCAGTCTTGGCATTACGACGTATAAGTCCATCCATACGAATAATACCTAACCCAATATCCCCTGGATAAGAACGATCAACAATAGCAACAGTCTTTTTTTCCCCTTCAATCTCAATAACATCGCCCGGATTAATACTTAAATCTTTCATAAAAGATGAATCTAACCTAACGATTCCTTTATTAACATCATCCTGGATTGCCTCAGCAACCTTTAACGAAACATCTTTTTTCATTTTGAATAGAAACAAGTAAAAAATAATTTAAAAAGATTTCTACTTTTCTTTTTGAGTAACCTTAGGAAGCTTAATTGGAGCAGGTAAACCCAAATCACTAGATAGTTCTAATGCTTTTATAGTGGATTTTTGAAGAGCAGAATTCATAACGTCTGCCATCAACTTTTCTTCAACAGGTTTTTTATCCGCCCATTGTTTCTTGATCTCAGCTATGTCTTTTTCCTCTCCAAGATATAACACTTCACCTTCAAATAACATTGAAGCACCAGGGTCATACTTAACTGTGAATTCAAATTCAAACTTAACACCCACTTGTTTAGACTTACCAAGTGAAAGATCTAGATCACTAATGTCTTTAATCCCAAGATTGCTATTAATCTTAACATTTCTTGCAACACCAGTTCGTTCAACATTTATTTTTGTAAAATTTGTTCCAATTATTGGCATGATTATCACCGAATCTAAAAAGAGATGGGATATTTATAAAGGTTTTGGTGATAAAGAGTATAACACAAAAAACACAAAAGGACTAATGCGGGAGACGGGAATTGCACCTACGGCGAGAAAATGTTCTCGCGCAACATCACTTCACTTCGCTCAGACAAAAAAAAAGAAATGCGGGAGACGGGAATCGAACCCGCGCATCCACTAAGGAACTAGGCGTTTGAAGTCGAAGACTTACGAACTTCGAAAATCTTGATTTTCGTCTACCTCAACCTAGCGCATTTGACCACTCTGCCACTCCCGCGCAAAAAAAGATTTATTAGAATTTTATATAAAGTTTTTTAGAAAGGAAGATCATCAGGGACACAATCGCCAGAATTATCACCACACACTCTTTCATGCACCCTACGTGTGTGTTCAGTATCATAAAAACGATCCTCCCAACAGGTTCCTTCCATACCACTAGATGCAACACCTTCACCAAAATAATTAAGAGTCAAACCAGAATCAGGATCTGCAAGAGCTATCTCTTCACCCCAAGGAAGATCATCACCAGGTTCTCTGCGTTCTCTAAATTCGTCATCCACCAAACCTGAGTTTAAAACAAGTTCAACAAGTTGATTAATAACTTCCGCAGGACGAGTTCTTAACGCTTCCACCAATCCCGCTCCAACATCTACCCCTTCACCAGGAGGTAAACGCCCACAATAAGCACGAATTGTTTCAGCTGCGCGGTTAGGATCAGCAATAAACTCCGCTCCAAGATAATCCATAACAGTATCAAGATGTATGTAAACAGCACCAGGCATTTGTGATTCTAATCTAGCTAATGCTGCAGAACTCAGGATCGCACCAAAATCTCCCACTTTAAACGAATCTAAATACGGAAGCTCTCCTTCAGAATTTGCATCATAATCGGTCATAACAATAAATGAATTTAATGTGATTTAAAAAGATTTAGAAAAAGTTTATAAGAACTAAACAATAAACAAAAAGATGGAAAACCTAAAAAAACTAACAGGAAAGAAAAACATTTTGTTAGTATCAAGAGGAAATAAAGCAATATTTCTCGCATTACAAACAGCAAAGAAAAAAGGCTGCAAAAAACTATACGTACCCGACCAGGGAGGATGGTACACATATGCGCAATACGGGAAAAAATTAGGATTTGAGATAATTGAAATAAAAACTGAAAGAGGAATAATTGATTTTGATCCAATCAAAAACGGATGTGTAATCTTTAACGATATGCCAGCATATGCATTTTTACAAAATACTGAAAGAAATAAAAACGTGTTTTATATTGGAGATGTAACCGGCAGTATAGGAACAAGAAAATGTAAAGCAGACATAGTAGTATGCAGTTTTGGAAACCACAAAGTGATAGAATTAGGGCAGGGAGGAATGATTGCAACCAACATAGAAATGAATTATGAAAGTGATTTTAAGGGAGATGCAAAAGAGTTAGAAGAAAAAGTAAAAGAGATAGATAAAAGACTAGAAAAGCTAAAAAAACTAAAAACACAAGTAAGTAAAGATTTGAAAGAATTTGACATCCTACAAGGAGACGGATTGAACATTCTAGTAAAAGGTGATGAAGAAAAAATAATTAAGTATTGTGAAGACAATCAATTAGAATATAAGAAATGCCCCATGAAAATAAAAATAAAAGAAGACGCAATAAGCATAGAACTTACAAGTTCAGTCAATTAGCCCCCAGTCTTAGAATTAATAAATCGCAAAGTTTAAATACGCATAATCTATATTTTGGAGTATGCATAAGAAAAAATTAATAAAAATAATTAAACAAATGTCTGCACCGTTATACGCAGCACTACTAATATTCATAATATTCATCATAATAAAAAATGATATAGAAAGAATAATTTCTATTGATGCGTTACGAGATCTAATTGGATCAACAGGAGCATATGCAATATTACTCTTTTTAGGCATATTTTTATTATTTACCTTTTTTGAATTTATTCCAACATTTTTATTAATGATACTTTCAGGATTTTTATTTGGAACGCTAAAAGGGGCATTTTATAGTTTGACCGGATTGCTAATAGGTTCACTACTGCTATTTATGATAGTAAAAAAGTTCAATAACAAATTTGTAAAAGAAAAAGGCAAACTTAATGATTTGAAATACCTCAACAAACTGATGAAAAAAGATGCAGTGTATGCAATATATGTAGCACGGTTAATCCCCATCTTTCCTAATGAACTAATAGTAATCTCTGCAGCACTAGCAAAACTAAAATTAAAGGAATTCTTCCTCATCATGCTAATTGGGGCCTTGCCAACAGTATTCATTGCAGCGGCATTAGGTGATTCATTCACTAACCCAGTATTTAACCTAGCACTAATTGTATTCGCATTTGCTGGAAGTGTAATCTTATCAATTTTCTTATTCAAAGACAAACTAAAAGCATTATTTGTGCATAAAACAATCAAAGTTTAAACACAACCTCACTTCGTTCTGAGTATTCAAACTTTTATCAAAGCTTAAACAGATCAATATTTGATTCCTCAACTAAAAAAGACTCCCGCAGAAGTTCGTCAATCACATAATAAACGTTCTTCTCTTTAATGATGAATTTTGAATCTAATAGTTCAAGAAACAATTCTAGATCCCTCATTTCTTTATGCACCACCTCCAACATAAAATCATAACCATTATTTATTTTATATAATGAATTAAGATTTGGAATCTTGAGTAAAAACTCAGACACCTGGTTCTTCTGTTGAGCATCTACTTTCAAGGTAATGGTTGCACGGATAGAATACCCCAACTCAGTAAAATTCAACAAACAAGTATTCTTAACTATTTTATTCGTTCGTTTCAACATTTCAAAAATTGTTGAGACCGGAATACGGGTTTCTTTACTTAAAGTGGTGAGTCTCTGTCGGGAGTTATTACGCAACTTACTTAATAAAACCAATTCTTTTTTCGAGTTCATTGTAAATATTATAACTATCTTGAAAGTATTTCAAACCTAGCTTATACTTTTTCAATTAGCTTATATTTAGGCAATATTTATATCTACAAATACGTTCGTTTCTCTAATGAAAAGAAAAGTCATACAACTTTCTGTAAGTACGCTTGTAGTTTCTTTACCTTCTGAATGGGTTGAGAAAAACAATATTTCTAAAGGAAGTGAAGTAGAAGTAATAAATAAAGGGGATAAGCTAATTGTGCGTAGTGGAGAAAAACCTCAAAATAAGATAATCTTAGATACAAAAGGCAGAATATTTGATAAAAGATATTTAGGAGATTTGTACATAAGAGGCTATGACGAAGTACGAATTAACTTCAAAGACGCGGATGTTCTTAAGGAAATAAAAAAAGAACAACTTAGAGAGTATGAAATTGTAGAAGAAGAAAAAGATTTTTGCATAATCAAAAGCGTTTCAGTTGGATTAGAAAGTGAGTTTGACAATATGTTAAGAAAGTGCTTTTTGTTAACAAAAGAAATGTCAAAGTCCCTTGTCGATTATTTTAACGGTGAAAAAGTAGAGTTAGCTGAAATAAGAAAGTTAGAATTAGAAAATAACAAATTATCGGGATTTTGCTTAAGACTACTTAATAAAAATGGTTACACCCCTGCCCACAAGACAACCTTCCTATATGTCATAACTAGAGAGATAGAAGCAATATGTGATATTTACAAATATGTCATAGATGAGGTCTTAGAAGGATACAAAATTAGCACAGAAGAAAAAGAATACTTTTCTTTGGTAAATGATTTCTTTGTTATGTTTTATGAATTATTTTACAAATACGATAAAGAAAGATTCAAAGAGTTTTATAATCAAAGAAAAAAGTTAATTCAAACCGGCAAACGGTTAGAGGGCAAACTAGCACATCACTCACTTAATTTAGTGGTTGCAATCTACAATATTTGTGGACCCTATCTAACAATGAATATGGAAGAAATATATTAAAAGAAAATAAAAAAAATGCAAACAAGCATTTTTGGTACGACTAAAGCCGAATTATTTCTGTTTAAGAGCTGCCTGTGCCGCAGCAAGTTTTGCAATCGGAACTCTAAATGGAGAACAACTCACATAATTCAAACCAACCTTATTACAAAACTCAACAGAGGAGGGTTCACCACCATGCTCACCACAAATACCCAACTTAATATCAGGCCGAGTCTGTCTGCCTTTTTCTACCGCAATAAAAATAAGCTGACCAACACCTTCCTGATCTAAAGCCTGAAAAGGATCTCGTTCATAAACTCCCTTCTCAACATATTCAGGAATGAATTTACCAACATCATCCCGACTAAATCCAAGAGTCATTTGGGTAAGATCATTAGTACCAAAACTAAAGAATTCTGCTTCTTTAGCAATTGTGTCAGCAGTCAAAGCGCCACGTGGAACTTCAATCATGGTTCCAATTTTATATGCCTCAACACCCAACTCTTTAGCAACACCCACAATAATCGCCTTTTGGTTTTTGAACTCCTCAACATCGCCCACTAAAGGAACCATTATTTCTGGAACTGCTCCAGTTTCTTTAGCTGCTTCAAAGATGGCCCGAGATTGCATCTCAGTAATTTCAGGATAGGTTAAGCCCAGCCTACACCCTCGATGACCAAGCATAGGATTTACCTCATGTAAATCTTCAATCTTTTTATTTAACTCTTCAACTGAAACATTTAAGGTGGTGGAAATTTCCTTTATCTCCTCTTCTTCTTTAGGTAAAAATTCATGTAAAGGAGGATCTAACAACCTTATGGTTACCGGTTTCCCTTTCATTACGTTGAACAAGCCAACAAAATCAGCTTTTTGAAAAGGCAATAATTTGTTTAGAGCAAGTTTTCTTTCTTCAACATTCTTAGACAAAATCATCTCTCTAATTGCTTTAATTCTTTCACCTTCAAAAAACATGTGTTCTGTTCTACAAAGACCAATACCTTCAGCACCAAATTTAATTGCAGTTTCTGCATCATGCGGGGTGTCAGCATTAGTTCGTATCTTCATTGTTCTAAACTCATCAGCCCACTCCATCAACCTACCAAAATCACCAGATAATGTAGGTTCAACAACAGGAATTTTACCCTCAAAAACTTCACCTGTTGCTCCATCAAGAGTTATAAAATCACCCTCTGTAAAAGAATTATCCCCAATAACTAAAGACTTTTCTTTCTCATTAATTTTAGCATCACCACATCCAGCAACACAACACTTACCCATACCACGAGCAACAACAGCTGCATGAGAGGTCATACCCCCTCGACTAGTCAAAATACCTACTGCGGCATTCATTCCCTCAATATCCTCTGGAGAGGTTTCAGTACGAACTAGAATAACGGTTTTACCTTCTTGAACTTGGTCTCTAGCCTCAATTGCATTAAAAACAATTTCACCAACTGCTGCACCGGGAGAGGCAGGAAGACCTTTAGTTAAAGCATCATGCTCAGTCTTAGCAACAGGGTCTAACTGTTTATGAAGAAGTTGATTCAGAGCTTCAGGATCCACTCTTAAAACTGCTTCTTCTTTTGAGATAAGGGTTTCATCAACCATATCAACAGCCATCTTAACCGCTGCCGGGCCTGTTCGTTTACCTGCCCGAGTTTGTAAGAAATACAGTTTACCTTCTTGAATTGTGAATTCCATGTCCTGCATATCTTTGTAATGTTTTTCTAAGTTATCTTTAATTTCAACAATTTGTTTGTAAACTTCAGCATTCTGTTCTTCTAAAGTCTCAATAGACTTAGGAGTTCTAATACCCGCAACAACATCTTCACCCTGAGCATTCATTAAGTACTCACCATAAAACTTATTCTCACCAGTAGATGGATTTCTGGAAAAACAAACACCCGTTCCTGAAGTTTCGCCCATATTACCAAAAACCATTGTTTGAATATTAACTGCAGTACCAACCAAACTAGAAATATTATTTATTCGCCTATAAATTATTGCACGATCATTATTCCAACTACCAAACACTGCCTCAACAGACATGATTAATTGTTCTTTTGGATTTTGCGGAAAAGAGGTTCCCTTAGCAGACTGAATCGCATCTTTATACTTAGAAACTACTTCCTTCAAATCATTCACATCAAGATCAGTATCAAACTCAACACCTTTTGTGTTCTTAACAGATTCTAGTGCCTCTTCGAAATCATGATGAGGAACACCCATAACAACATCACCAAACATTTGAATAAATCTTCGATAAGAATCCCAAGCAAATCTTTCATTACCTGTTTTTTTAGCCAATCCCTCTACGGAAATATCATTAAGACCCAAATTCAAAACAGTATCCATCATACCTGGCATAGATGCGGCCGCACCAGATCTCACAGAAACCAAAAGCGGATCAGAATCATCACCTAACTTTTGACCCATAACAGACTCTAACTTCACTAAGCGTTCATCAATTTCGGCCAAAATAGAATCATTTAACTTTTTACCATCCTTGTAAAAAACATCACAAGCAGCAGTAGTAATCGTAAACCCAGGCGGAACCGGCACACCTAAAACAGTCATTTCTGCAAGATTAGCACCCTTACCACCAAGAACTTCCACCATATCTTTATTTCCTTCTTCAAAAGCGTAAACAAATTTTTCCATTTTATCCCTCCACAACCATCAGTTATGAACTTAACATGAAAGTGGGGTTTTTTAAAGTTTATTGTTAGAAAAAAATTAAGAAATGCTCAGAAATACAAGATTTCTGGCACGACTAAAGTCGAAAAATAAAAATTATTCTTTAGGTTTCATAATTTCAACAAGTTCCACATCAAAAGTTAGTTCTTTACCTGCAAGCGGATGATTTAAATCAAGCATTACAGAAGTTTCTTTAACTTCAGAAATAGTTGCAATACAACCATTACCTGTTTGATCTTTAAGTTGAAATGACATCCCTTTTTCTAAAGTAACATTGTCTGGAAGTTTTCCCAATTGGTCTTTAGGAACTTCAGAAACTAGTTTTTCATCTCTATTTCCATAAGCTTCATCAGAAGGAAGAGTAACTGTTTTTTTATCACCAGCTTTCATTCCCATAACTGCATCTTCAAAACCCTTAATAACCTTATGATCTCCAACTTTAAATATTAACGGCTCTTTACCTTCTGAAGAATCAAATACTTCTCCCTCTGTTTTTCCTGTATAATGAACTTTTACTACATCTCCTTCTTTAACTGACATGTTATCACCATTACCAAAAATTCCCTGTGTTTATTTAAAGGTTATGCATTTAGAAAGACCCGGTTCTGATTCGTTTAATTGCTTCATGCGTTCTCAAATAAGAATTTACTCCCCCTAGTTCTAACAACTCTTGCACTGTTTTTAAACGCGCCACTAAAGAAGAAAGATCAGTGTCAGCGTTCCCTAACATAACTTGTTTATTAACCTCTGCCTCGCCCCCCCTATGAGCAATTAGTTCGCCATTATCACAAAAAGAGTACCAATCAAGAAACTTTGTTTGGCCTGCAACCTCATCGAGACAGACCATCAAAGGGATAACATTAGCAAAAGTACAATAACAAGTAGCATAATAAATAGAAAGATGAAAACCATAATCTGGCTTTTGTACTCTGCCCTCAAAAACATGAACTGGCGTAAGAATGTTATACTGCGAAAAAACAGGTCGTCCAGGTAATTCATCATCTAAGTCGTTCATTCCAGTAAACAGAGTTAACCTCTAATTTATAAAAGTTTGGCCAATAAAAAAATAAGGTTTATAAACAAATAAAGATAAGTTCGAAAGATGAGAAGAAACGCAGTAACAACATTAGTACTAATTAACGTAATTCTATTTATTGTGCAAATATCATTCAGAGGATTTACTGAAAGTTTTATGTTAGTTTCTGCAGATATCTGGACAAGACCTTGGATAATCATAACATCCATGTTTTTACATGGTGGACTTGCACACTTATTTTTTAACATGTACGCATTATACTTATTTGGAACATTAGTTGAACGAAGCATTGGAACTAAAAAGTTCTTAGCAGTTTATTTCCTTGCAGGAATATTAGCTGCACTACTGCCCCAATACTCTGCAGCACTTGGAGCTAGCGGAGCAATAATGGGAATCCTTGGAATAGTAATAATGTTATTCCCTGATTTGCGAATATTATTCTTCTTTGCCATCCCAATGTCAATGAGAACTGCGGGAATAATATTTGCAGCAATAGAAGTATTCGGATTATTAGTCCCAGTTAACACAGGAATAGCACACTATGCACACCTAGTTGGACTAGCAGTAGGACTAGCATTTGGGTATTATCTCATAAAGAAAAAAGGAGGAGTGCGAAGAATGGTCTCAAGAGTACCCTCACAATCAGATTTTGATAGACATTATGGGCGTTAGACTTTAGATTTAACCGCACTACTTACTGATTTAACAGCTACTTTTGAAATGGGTCTAAGAAATATTGATTTTAGAGCAACCGAGTTTGCTTTATTATACTCTTTTTTGAATTTATCTGGACCTTTACCATAAAAAACATCATTAGCTTTAAACTGAGAAGCGCGTTTTATACTAGATGCAAAAATCATTCTTCTAGGTGTGAAAACCGCATCTACCAAAACTTCTGTTTTATCAATAACCAAAGACCAAACCTTACGACTTCCCCAGTGCTTCTGTCTCATAATAAGAGTCATATCCCCTTTATCAGTGTTTAGCAGACATCTTTCTTCGTTCATTTTTTTATTCTACTCTTTATCCTTTATAATTTTTGTTATAAAGAATCCTTCAGTATCATTATCTTGAGGCCATAACCGGGAGGTTTTCTTAACCTCTGGATTATACTTAATATTATTAAATTCTGTAACTGGTTTGGAAGAAATCAAACCAGGAAGAGCGATCTTTTCCAACTTAGCATTCTTGTTATTATTAAGAAACTCGGAAACAACACCCTCATTTTCTTCAGGTTCTAAAGAACAAGTAGAGTAAACAACAGTTCCGCCGGGTTTTGTAGCATTAAATGCTGCTTGTAATAATTGTTTCTGAACATTTGAAATTGACTTAAGAACTTTAGGATTCCACATACGAATAGTTTTTACAGATTTTCTTATAGTTCCTGTACCTGAACAGGGAGCGTCAACAAGAACTTTATCAAAATAATTTGTGAATTTAGTAAATTGTTGTCCATTCATAAGAGTTGTTACAGTATTAGTAACCCCCAATCTTGTTAAATTAACACATAACGGCATCATCCTAATACCAACAACATCATTAGCAATTATTGTTCCCTTATTTTTCATCATCTGAGCCATCTGAGTTGTTTTAGAACCGGGAGAGGCTGCAACATCCAATACCAAATCTCCAGGTTTTGGATCAAGTGCTAAAGGCGGGATCATGGAAGCTGCTTCCTGAATATAAAAATAACCAAGTTGGTGTTCCAGAGTATTCCCTGCATCCCTTCTACCAGTTTCATGCGTAAGGAAAAAGCCCTCTTTACACCAGGGCACGGGTTCAAGAATCCAACCCTGCGCTTCTAACCGCTTTTTTAATTTTGGAATAGTGATCTTAAGAGTGTTAACCCTAAGTGATCTTCTTAGAAAAGAAAGACAGTAAGTGCTAAACGTATTCCAATCAGTAAGTTTTGAGTAATGTTCAATAAAAGCAGGTTTGAACTCTATATCATCCTTGTTTTTGAAAGGTACAAGTTTATGCTTCATAATTGTTTCACCACATATGGGCCTTGTTGTTTATAACCCAACTTGTTTTTATAATAAGGTCTAACACCAATACCTGAAATAACCACCATTTTATCTTTATAATAAGTTTTTGCAATTTTTTCTGCAATGTGCAAAAGATTTTTACCAACACCCTTGTGTTGAGTTTCACTAGACTTTTCTCCAATTGGAACAGGCATACCATAAACATGTAACTCTCTTAAAAGTGCAGCATTCTGCGTTATTTCTTTTCTAAAAGAATCAGAAGGAAACCTAAGGCGCGCAAAACCAACTAAAGAATCCTTAATTTCTGCATAGATAAAAAATTCAATTCCGTCAGAAGCAGAATACGTAATATAATCAAAACTTACCTTGCCCTTTGCAGGTTTTCTACCAATTTCATTACATCTAATACAATTACAACTCCAATTCTTTTTCTTCATAAAAGTATCAATATACTGTCTTAAATTAGTTCTATCAACACCTGCCTCAACCATGTAAGAAGGAATATCTCTTTGAACACGCATAACACGAACATACCGGGGAATGAATGACTTCATTTCTGAAATTAAACTAGTTGCTTTTTTTGTAGTTAATGGCTTGAACTTATGCTGCTTGTATAACTTAAACAAATTAGTGCCTTTCAAAACCATACAAGGATAGATCTTTAGCATGTCTGGTTTAAAATCCGGGTTTAAAAACAGTTCCTTGAAATTGTTTAAATCTTGTTTAGCATTTACACCTGGAAGACCGGGCATGATATGATATGTAACTTTAAAACAAGCATCCTTAAGAAGTTTAGTTGCGGTAATCGCATCCTCAACAGTATGGCCTCGTTTAATTGACTTAAGAACAGAATTTTTAGTAGTTTGAACTCCCAATTCAACCTTAGTACAACCCAACTTAAGAAGTTGATTAACATGTTGTTGATTACAATAATCTGGACGCGTTTCAATTGTTAACGCGACACACCTTATTTTAGAAGACTCATTCTTTAGTTGCTCTCCTTTAAGCGTTACTTTGTTTTTCTTTTTTTCTTTTAATATTCTTGCCTGAATTCTATCAATCCTAGCAAGGTCATTTATGTCTTTTTTAATCTCAAAAAAAGTATTAAACTTTTTTATGTTAAGTTTTTTATTCTTATAAAAGATTTTTGAAAAGTCATTTAGGGCTTTGAAAATAAACTTAATAAAATGATCCTGGGTTCGAACTGGCAAAGAGGGGAAAGTACCTCCCATAACAATAACTTCAGCCTTATCCGGAACTTTATTCATTACAACATATTGCTCTAAACGATTAAACACCTGCAAGTAAGGATCATATTTGTTTCTTATTGCTCGCCTAGTAGCAGGCTCCTTTCCAGTATAAGATTGTGGAACAGAACCAAACTCCGAATTAGGCCCACCCGGACAGTAATCACACTTACCATGAGGACATTCATGAGGTGGAGTCATTAAAGCAACAGGCGCAACTCCTGCAAGAGTTCGAATAGGCTTTATTGTTAATAGATGTTTTAATTTTTCTCTATCTGAATCAGAAGCATGATTAGAGAGCTCAACATTATTTGGAACCTTCTTCAAATGATACTTTCGAGCAATCTTTAATTTCAACTTACTCAACTGAATTTGGGTTGTGATTTTGTTTTTCTTAATTTCTCGAATGATTTCTTTTACAATTTTTTCCATAAATTAAATAGATAGATTAGAGTATATAAAGGTTAGGTTGAATTTAGAAAACCCGAAAAAGTTTCAAAAAATAAACAAATTATTGAAACTTATTCATGAAAGATGGAAATAGTCGTTTATTAATTGAAAATTGTTCAAACTTTACTTCTTAAAACTTATTAAAAATGCTACCTTAAATTAGATATGGATTTTGACGAAGTAATTAGTTATTATGAAGAATCAGGGATTTGGAAAGAATCTGATTTAGTTATATTGACAACACTTCACGTTATTGGAAGAAGGGGCTTTAGTGTTAATGACAGAATAGGATTTACAAAAGTGTTCCAACGATTACTTCCAGACATTAGTTATGGTTCAGGGAGAGTATTTGAAACTAACGTGTCAAAAGAATTATTAGCATATCGAGCAGAAATGCGACAGAAAACAGGAGGGGTTGAGGAAGAGGAGGTTGAAACACTAAGAGAGCAAATAATGCACTGTCGCGAACTCACCTTCCAATATGTGAACCCGTTTGCAGGATATGTTGCTGAATTGCTTCCTGTTACACAAGAAGGACTCCAACTTTCGGAACTGGTGTTTGACCTAATTGAGGCATCAGCAAAATCAGATTATGAGAACAGATTAGTTAGAGAGGGAAGAATGTATGTTGACTTTGAGGATGTTGATAGGGTGCAAACAACATTATGGAAAGAAAAAAAGTTTCGTTATAGAACTTGTTTACAAACAGGAAGAGAATATATGCAAAAAAATCATCCAAATTTACTAACAGAATGGGGCAACTAATTACTTCTTCTTTTCATCTCTTAAAAGAGAGGTAACTAACTTCATATAATCCTTTGCTGCCTTAGAACTCTTTGCATGTGCAAAAATAGATTTTTTTTCTAAAGGACACTCTTTTAATTTGGAATCAACCCTAATTGGATCAGTCACAATATTATAAAACTCATTTTGAATCTCAGACATGATCTTGTGAGAAAGTTTAGTTCGTTTATCAAACATTGTTGGAACCACCTTTGAAATTTTGAGCGTATGGTCGAAATGTTGATTCAAATCTTTTATAGCAATAGCCATCTTTCTCAATGCATCCATACCAAGAAAATCTGTAGAAACCGGAATGATTGCTTCATCAGCAAATAACATAGCATTCTGATTTAACAATCCTAATGAGGGTGGACAATCAACCAAAACATAATCATAAGAATCTAACTCTTCCAACTTACGCTTTAAAAGAAATTCACGTTCCTCTTCTTCTGCTGCAAGAAAGATTTCAGATTTAGTAAGAGTTTCCTTACTTCTCATAATATCTAAATTCTTTCCCACGTGAGCAATACACTCATTAAGTTCTGCATTCTCAAATAGAAAATCATAAACATCTTTGTAACTTTCTAAATTCAAAGAAGAATCAATATTTCCTTGCGCATCCAAATCAATAATTAATACCTTTTTATTTTTTCGGGAAAGGCCCGCACCAAGATTTATGGTAGTGGTAGTCTTACCAACACCGCCTTTTTGGTTAATAATACAAATTTTTCTCATGAAATTGGGTTGAACTGCTCGTTTAAAAACTTTTGTTTTTAATAGAATATAGTTTAAAGACGTTTACCCTCAGAGAAAGCAATATCCTGAATACCAAAGTGTTCGGTTTCAGAGTTGCCACAAGAACAACTAACATCAAAGAATTTATTAAAACAACTTAGAGTCTTAACATAATACTTCTTTTGTTCATTATTACCGCACTTTTTACAAACTGCATTTATCCAAACTCCTTTAAGTTTACTGTCCATTTCTTCACCATCCTAAAAAATATTTAAAAAAAATAAAAAAAATTATTTTGTAACTAACTTAACCACATTACCAATTGTAAGAGCATATAGTCCCCTGCCCCCTTTTTTCAAAGTTTCAACAGGTCTAAATCTTGCTTCATTACATAACAAGCTATCAATGTGTGCTTCTAACGCTGCAGGCTTCATCTGCGTCATTTGTCCAGCAACGGTTCGCACATCATGAATCGTGTGAAAGGCTGCAGTTTCAGCATCACGGATTGTGTTTGCTAAAGGTGCTGTCAATACATTACCTGGCAGTCCATCTGCTGCATCGCCCAGATCATCATCTGCACGTGTACGATACTTCCTATACTGTTTTAATGCATCAATCAATTCTTGTGTAGTAACTGGTTGGCCATTCATTAATTTAATCTTAATTTTGATTAATTGTTCTTGCGCTTTAAACATGTTATTAGAATAATGCAGTAAGTCTTTTCTCACACCCCTATCAACAAGAGCCAATTTTCTAACCAATCTAACACCCAAACTTCTACTCTCAACAGCTTGTTTAACAGAACTGCTGAAGTTTACCTTAGTTAGGTCTTTAGATCTAAAGAATGCATCCGCAACCTGACCTATTTCACTAGTTCGTCCATATGCTTTTTTAATCGCTTTAAAATCGGCAACTCTTAATCCCGCAACACCCATTGCAGAAATAATTATTGTTGCATAAATAATTGGTTTAAATCTTCCTAATGCCATTTTAATGTACCTCACCAAACTTTTTATTTTTTCATATATAAATTTTATGAATGTAAAAGTTGGAAGGGAAGATCCGAAGACCTTTCCCCCGCATTCTTTCGCCAATGCCAAGCGAAGTAGGTCTCCTTTCAGTCGAGCCTACATCTTGATTAAAAGTTGGAAGGGAAGATCCGAAGACCTTTCCCCCTTCCAAACACCGAGTTTCGCCAAAAACTATGATTTCTTGAAGTCTATGTACCACCGATTATTCTTAGGATCAAAAGTGAAGATTACATCGTGTTTCTTTTTTTTATCTAGAGCAAATAGAAGTGGCATGGGAATAGTGGTCTCAAATGAGCTACCACGCCGATATAGTTTTCGTTTAATTGTTGTCGTCATATTATACTTACCTTTTTAATTACTTAAATACTACGTTGTATATAAATGTTTTGATTGGTTTATTTATTAGTTAAAATGCTTATAAAAATACTTATATTTAGAAGGGACGGGGCATTTTATAAAAACGTGTTGTAGTGAGTTCAGCAACAAGGGTTTATAATCATAAAAACAAACTTTAACAAAATGGCACACTTAAAATATACAGACAAAGGAGAACCCTACGCATCACCAGGAGGAGGAGGCCCAACAGGATACGTTCCAAGTGCGCCCTGTGACCCAGTATTTGAAGATGATGACGAAAGAGAGAACAGCAAGGATATAGCTGAGGACAGACCAACAACAACCTTGAATACTCGAAGAACGTCAACCATACCCTTTCAAGAACCCACTTTGGTTGAAACAGTACAGAACTTTATTTCAGATCATACATTAGGCATAACTGTCCTCTTAGGAACGACAGCGGTTTTAACTTACGCAGGCATAAGATATTTCTGTAAATAGTTCAACTAGAACTTAACAAACGCAACAACAAAGCCATTCGTACATACAAACCATTCTCTGCTTGCCTAAAATACGCTACTCGCTTATCAGAACCCTCAACAGCCAATGGAAGACATATTTCTTCAATATGAGGAAGAGGGTGCATTAATCTCGCGCTCTCTTTCAATAAATGGAAATTGTCTTGGTTAATACCATACAATCCTTTTGCATTATTGTATTCTTCTTCAGACATTCTTTCTTTTTGAATTCTTGTCAAGTAAATAACATCTGCAATTTGTAAATGAGGGTTTAATTCAGAACTTTCTTCAAAATTAGTATCGTGTTTTTCCAAGTACTCTTTTATTCCAGACTTTATTTTTAAGTTTGAAGGGGAGATAAAAATGATCTTGTTATCTTTGAATTTACCTAATAAATAGCAAAGAGAGCTAACTGTTCTGCCATACTTCAAGTCTCCAACCATTAATATAGTTAAATTATCCAATCCACCTTGCTCTCTCCAAATAGTGTACAAATCCAATATTGCTTGAGTGGGATGTTGCCCAGAACCATCCCCCGCATTAATAACTGGAACTGAACTAACTTCAGAAGCAACCTTGGCCGAACCTGTCTCAAAATGTCTTAAAACAATCACATCAACATAAGAAGAAACAATTCGAATTGTGTCCTGTAATGACTCTCCTTTGACAGCAGAAGAAAACTCACTTGCGTTCTCTGTTCCAATAACATCACCCCCTAATTTCAACATTGCAGACTCAAAACTAAGTCTAGTCCGCGTACTGGGTTCGTAAAAAAGAGTTGCTAAAACTTTTCCAGTTAAAATATTAGAAGAAGCAGTTCTTAATTCTTCGGCTTTGTTGAATATTTCAATAAGAGTCTCTTTGTCAAACTGTTGAGATTCAATAACATGTTTCATAAAACTAAACTGATTAAGCAAGTATAAGAAAGTGTGTAGTAGTGAGACATACAACAGAAACAGAAAAGTTATTTAAACACAACCAAATTAAATAAACAAAATGAAAGTAGCAATAATAATAACTAATAAGAAAGCATCACAGAATATTAAAGAGTTTCTTACAGAATTACCTTCAAATATGTTCTTACATGAAGTAGATAAAGATAGCATAGAGTGTGAAAATATTGATGAAGAGGTAGAAGCAGATTTGATTGTGTTTGCTACGCGTCACCAAAGTGAGTCTAGACAGGCCTCGTTAACCTGCCACACCCAAGGAAACTGGGGAAGAGCAGAATTAGGGGGGAAAGAAGGAGAGTTGGGAATTGCACCCGCATTATACTTGAAAGAGTTCTATTTAGAGTTAAAAAAATATTCAGAAGAGTTTGAGGGTGATGTAACCTTAGAAGTAACACATCACGGACCAAGCGTTGGAAATGCCTGCATGTTTGTAGAAATAGGAAGCAGCGAAAAAGAGTGGACAGATAAACGATACGGAAAAATAATCGCAGACTGCATTAAAAAAGTATTTGTAAAAAAATTATCCGGAAAGAGTTGTGTGTTGTTGGGTGGTGGACATTATAATAGTGCAGCAAATAAAATAATGGAAAGAACAGAATATGCAGTTGGACACATCTGTCCAAAATATGCTCTAGCAAATCTGGATTCAGAAATGATTACTCAGGCAATAGAAAAAACAATTCCAAAACCATCACTAGTGGCACTAGACTGGAAAGGGTTAGGACAAGAAAAAGAACGCATTGTTAATTTATTAGATGAAATGAATATAAAATATAAAAAATCAAAAAGTATGTGGTAGTTACTATTTCTTCTCTTCTTCTTTAGGTGCTTCTCCTTCTTTAGCACCCTCAGCGCCTTCTGCAGCAGCTTCCTCTTTAGGTAAGAATTCTTTGAAGATTTCTTCAGGAATCTCTTCTTCCTGCATTCTTTTCTTGATCTCAGAAGCGGTTTGACCTGGCATTTCTGCAACAATCGCTTTAACTCTTGCTTCAAACTCAGCATGTCTTTCTTTAATTTCGGCTTGTAATTTTTGTCTTTCCGCTTCTTGCTCTTTTAACTCTTCAGCAGACAATTCAGTTTTTTCATCTTTGATTTCTTGATCAAATTTACCCTCATTAACTAGGGCAATAGCATCCTTTGCATCAACACCCTCAACCATAACACCCATAGAAACACACGTACCAATAATCTCTTTAACTTTCTCTTTCAAAGTTTTACCTAAAAGACCCGACTCTTTCATTTTAGCAATTTTAATCGTCTGTTCAATCTTTAAATCAGCAACCTTATCAGAAGCAGAACTACTAGAACCCTTACTAATTTTAGCTTCAGATTTAATTAATGCAGACGCAGGCGGTGTTCCCACCTCAATCTCAAAAGCTTTAGTATCAGTATCAACAATAATAGAAACAGGAACTTGCATACCATTGAAGGAAGCAGTTTTCTCATTTATTTTAGCTATAACTTCACCTATATTAACACCCATTGGACCTAAAGCAGGACCTAGCGGCGGTGCAGCAGTAGCTTTACCACCCTGTACAAGTTGTTCTATAGTTTCAGTTCCCATAATTATAAGAATTTATAGAGCGTTTATAAAGTTTTCTAAGAAAATTTATGCTCAGAATAAAGAAAACAAACTGATTTCCAATAGATGTTATTATTCATCATCCTTATCTCTACGAACAACCTTAACTGCATCCATCTTTACAGTTATTGGAATTGGAACTGCAGACTCTAATAATTCTACAACAACCTCTTCTTTAACAGCATCAACTCTAGTAATTTTAGCCTGTTCTCTCTTAAACGGACCAGAAACAATCTCACAAACATCCCCTTGTTTGATATTATACTCTCTTTTAACTTGGGCAAGCATGTGTTCAATTTCGTTATAATCAACTTCGTTAGGAAGAATTCCCTTAGCATAACTAACATTAAAAGCAGCATGTTCAGCAGCTTGTCTATCTTCAGCTTCCATAAAAATATAACCTTTCATACCATGCGGTCTAATAACTGAATAAACTGCTAACTTTTCCTTTTCAGCTTTAGCAGAAACAAAATCTAGTACCTGATCCTCTCTACTTGCAGTAGTTCTTAAAGCAAATATTTTAGTGTTTATTTTTTTCATTTTATTAACG
Source organism: Candidatus Woesearchaeota archaeon (assembly GCA_018653365.1). Lineage (GTDB taxonomy): Archaea > Nanobdellota > Nanobdellia > Woesearchaeales > JABIAG01 > JABIAG01. The sequence continues at coordinate 78,306 of JABIAG010000002.1, read as the reverse complement.
TCGCAATGATTTGAATAACGAAACCAATCACCCCAATAATTAAAATCCCTAAACCAGACATTTTAACAATGGTTTTAAACTCTTCTTGGGAAGGCTTCTTTGTAATTTTAAGGACTCTTTTACTTTCAATTAAAAAGCTTTTGATTTTAGTCCATAAACTACGCTTATATTGATGATCCATATTTAAATAAAAAGAAAGAGTTAACTTAAAAAGGTTGCGGTTTTTTAAATAAAATCGATGCCTAAATCGCCCTCTATTTCATCCTGATTTACCTGCGTACGAGTTCTTTCAGAACCAAATATTTGCGAAGACTTAACTCCAGTAATGATTAATAAAACTCTAAGTGTGTTCTTAAGATCTTCAGAAATTTGCGCGCCCCAAATAACTCTTGCATCCTGATCCAAACGATCAGAAACAGTAGCAATAACTTGACGTGCTTCTTCCAAAGTCATAGATTGACCCCCAGAAACATTAATTAATGCACCAGTTGCACCAGAAACATCAACATCTAACAAAGGATTATTAATAGCTTTCTCAACAGCTTCCTGAGCACGATTATCAGAATCCGCCTCACCAACCCCAATTAAAGCAACTCCACCATCACCCATAACAGTACGAATATCAGCAAAATCTAAGTTTACTAATCCTGCTCTCGTAACAAGCTCTGCAATTCCCTTAACTGAATTGGTTAAAATTTCATCAGAAACTTTGAAAGCAGTATGTAAAGGAAGATCAGGAGCTAATTCAATAAGTTTATCATTCGGAATTACAATAAGAGTATCGACAATACCCTCAAGACGTTCTAATCCCTGAATTGCGTTTTCATACCTTTTTTGACCTTCCATTGTGAAAGGCATGGTAACAATTGCAACGGTTAATGCTTTCATCTTTTTAGCGATGTCTGCAACAACAGGAACGGACCCAGTACCTGTTCCACCACCCATTCCGCAAGTAACAAAAACAAGATCTGCACCATCTAATGCTTTTCTTATTTCATGTTCAGATTCTTTTGCAGCTTCTTCACCTAATTTAGGCATAGAACCTGCACCAAGACCTTTAGTGGTTTCACGTCCAATAAGAATTTTCTTATCAGCACTAGTATAAAGTAAATCTTGAGCATCAGTGTTAATAGCAATAGTTTCACAACCAGTAATACCTACTTCTGTAAGTCTATTAATAGTGTTGTTTCCACCACCACCAGAACCAATAACTTTAATGGTAGCTTTATGAGTAGCTAAAACTTTTTCTAGTTCTTCATCTAATCTATTAGAAGAATACTGTTCTGCTACTTCAGCAAAATTTTCAACACCCTCCTCGGGCTGCTGCTCAGGTTGTTCTTGTTCTGATTGAATAACCGGTTCTTCTTGATCCATTTAATTTCTCTCCTAGTAAATACTCGGATAGTTTATTTAAGAACTTTTATCTTCTTCAAACACTATTTTCTTGTCTACAAATTCAGAAAGCCTCTTTTTAACAAGTTCTTGAGCCTCTTTCTTTATGCCTTTGATTGTTATTGTGTCCTCTTTAAGATCCACTTTAGGCTTTGCTCTCATCTCAACTTCTAATAAGCCTTTAACTTTTTCGAGATCATCAGTCACTTCTTTGTTTATCTTTATGTCATAAACGATGTCTTTACCTGCCAAAGGATGATTAAAATCAACCATACACCGTCCACCAGAAACAGTCTTAACAGTTGCCATAGCATTATCCACGTTTAATTGTAATCCAGGAAAGGGTTTAATATTTTGTTCTGTAAACTTCTTTAACGGAACAAGTTGAATAAGTTTAGCATCACGTTTTCCAAAAGCTTTTTCTGATTCAAGTTCTATTGTGTAAGATCCAGTTCCCTTATCCCTGATTTGTTCTTCTAAACCCTTGATAAGATGTCCCTCACCCATGCAAATAGTTAGAGGACCATAAGAAAGTTTAGGATCATGAAGATTATTCTCTTTAGCCGTCTTTTCATCAGTAGTGTCAAACACCGTACCATCAGTAAGTTTACCCGTATATTCCACTTCAATAAATTTATGTGTCATGATAATTGTAGAAATAGGGTCTTTTATAAAGTTTTTCAAAGAAAACTTTATGCTCGGAACAGAGTGACGTTGTATAAAGTTTACTAATCCAGAAATACAATTTTTAAAAACGAAGTATTTAAATATGTTAACACCAAAAAACAAACATACATTACTTGGAGGAAAATCAAATGAATTTTAAAAGAATTGCAAGAAAAGTAAAAGATGAACTTAAACGTGTTTCTAAATCTCACAATCGTGCATTACAAATTGGAATTGCTGCACTGTTATTAAGTGTATTAGGGGGAGCAAAAGCAACTGCTAAAGACTATAAACCAGTAATGAATGGAACCAGAAAAGAAGTCCCAGTCCAAAGTGAACCTCTTGAAATTAAAAAAAGTGCAGCGGCAAAAGCTGAAGAATACAAAAATATCAGACACTGGCTAAGTAAAGTTTATGAAACAATAGAAGACTTAAAAACCAGAAGAAATAGCTTAAAAATGCGATTACTTACAAAAATTATGAGAAAAACTATTTCGAAAGACGGAATAAAAGACGGCGTTAAAGAAATAGAAGATACCCTTCGAGCAGAAGCGGCAGGTTGGAGAATGCTGCAAACAGTAAGTGATCAGACACTTAAATATGCAAGAACGAATAAGGACTCGTTAGGCGATGAAGAAGTAGAAGCAGTAGAAGCAATACATGCTGCAATGGCTCGTGAGATTAAAAGGGTTACAACGGAAATCTTGCCTCGAGAACATGAGACCGCTCAATCTTATCTATTCCACGCAAAATAAAAAAAACATTATTTTTTTCTTTTTTTACTCAATGAAATCAAGAATCTTATTCATCACTTCTTTAATAGTTAGATTAGTAGAATCAATCATGAGATCAAAATTTGTTTTATTATAAGGATCTAAATTGTAATATTTTTTATAACGTGCCTTATCAGAATCTATTCTTTCTTTCAACTTTTTAATTGCTGATTGTAATGAGTAATAATTCTCAGTAGCACGTTTCTTTCCTTTGAAAATTCTTTTTGCACCAGCCTCTAAATCACACTCTAAAAAAACTTTTAATGAATCAGGAATAAAATGAAACGCAGTCCTACCCACCACAACAATATCATCCTGTTTCTTGCCCATTTCTTTGATAGAATTATCAACCTCAGTATCAGTCCAGGACTCAGTTTCACCAATAACATTCAGTTGTTCAATAGTAATTCCTCTTTTCCTAGCAATCTCCCTTCTTAACCCGCCAACATCATAATAACTATAATTAAGTTGTTTAGCGAGTAGTTTGCCCACGGTAGACTTACCACTTCCAGGAGTTCCAGCAATAGTAATCTTCATAGTTTCATGAATAAAAAGGAAATATATAAATACTAGTTTTTTGTTAAAGCATATTAAGATGAAAATAGCATTCTTTGATGTGGAACCCTGGGAAAAAGAGTATTTGAAAAAAGAAATGAAAAAACACACTTTAAAGTTCTTTTCAGGACATTTAACCACTAACGCAGCAAAGAAAATAAAAAATTATGAAGGCCTAAGCGTATTTGTATATTCAAAAGTACGAAAAGAACTACTAGACCTGTTACCAAAACTAAAAGTTATTTCAACACGATCAACAGGCTATGACCATATTGATGTAGCAGAATGTAAAAAAAGAAACATTCCTGTACTAAACGTTCCAACATATGGTGAGAACACGGTAGCAGAACACACGTTTGCTTTACTTTTGGCACTTTCTCGTAAAATACCCAAATCAGTTAATAAGGTTAGAATGGGACACTTTGACCTAGAAGGAATAAGAGGATTTGACCTAAAAGACAAAACCATAGGAATAATTGGGTTGGGAAACATTGGAAAACACGTAGCACGAATCGCATACGGGTTTGAGATGAACATAATCGCATTTGATTTGCATCAAGATAAGAAATTTGCAAAAAAGTTTGGAGTAACTTACAAAAGCTTTGATCACATCTTACGAAATGCAGACATACTAACATTTCATGTTCCTCTAAACGAACACACCCATCACTTAATTAATATCAGTAATATTAAATATATGAAGAAGGGAAGCTACATTATTAACACATCCAGAGGAAAAGTGATCGAAACATCCGCATTATTATCCGGTTTGAAAAAGAATATTTTATCAGGCGTAGCACTAGATGTATTAGAAAATGAAACCTTTATTCCCGAAGAATCAGTATTACTTTCACAAAAATACCTAGAAACACAAGAAAAAGATATTAAGTTAATACTAGAAGAACATATTTTAACCGAACAAAAAAATGTAATAATAACACCACACAACGCATTCAATTCCAAAGAAGCAATAATAAGAATATTAGATACCACAATTAATAACTTAAAATGTTTTGCAGGAAAAAAATGCGTAAACCGAATAGGCTGATAACATGTGTTTTACACCAATAATTTCATTAACCACATTCATAATCGAATTTGTTGTTGCTTCTTATCTTATATTCTTCAGAAAAAAAAGTGTGGCTAATCTTGGATTTGGAATACTACTATACGTACTAGGTTTGTATCAATTATTTGAATTTCTTATATGCACTACTGGAACTCCCCACATATGGGCAAGAGCAGGATTTATCACATATACTTTTCTACCTGCAATAGGATTACATTTTGTTTTACGTTACTTGCGTAAACGACACAGCCAAATATTAGTGTATACTCCCCCCGTCCTATTTTCTTTGTATGCCCTGTTAAATCCAGGATTTGTAGTGTTTGCTACCTGCACAAGAATGTTTGTCAAAATTAGCACAATACTTTCAAACCAAACCTGGTTAGTGGGAATCTATTTTGCTCAGTACTTTGCATTTATTGCGTATACTATTTTTTTACTTATCCAGAGACTCCCAAAAGAAAAAAATAAGAAAAAGAAAAAAATAGAAAAATATTTGCTAACGGGCATAATAGTTGGTTTAGTTCCAGCACTTGTGTTTTTAGTAATACTCCCTTCTTTAAACATATTATTTGCATCAGTATACTGTGAGTTTGCAGTACTGTTTACAATATTTGCACTACTAAGCACCAAAGCAGATGCCGAATAACCTTAAACTTTAAATACGCACAGACGTTTTTTATAATAAATACAGGTGATAATCATGGAAACAAAACAAGAATTAAAAACCCAATTAGAAGAATTAGACAAAAAAATTGTAGTACTAGAATGGGATAAGATGAGAGATCAGATCAACCCCAGCAAACTAGCACAATTAGAAGATCTAAAAAAACAAAGAGATCAAACTATCCAAGACATGGAAAATGCACCAGATAAAGCTCCTGAAGAAGAAAAAGCTGCAGATGCAGTAGAAATACCAAGCGGAGATGAAGAAGCTGCTGAAGACGCAAGTGAAGAAGTAACTGAGGCCGAAGAAGCAGCTGAAGAGGTTGCAGAAGAAGTAAAAGAACAAACTGAAGAAGAACCTGCTGAAGAAGTTACAGAAGAAGTAAAAGAACAAACTGAAGAAGAACCTGTTGCAGAAGCTCCTGCTGAAGAAATTACAAAAGAAGTAACCGACCCAATAGAAACCGCTGAAGCCGTTGAAGATGAATTCCCAACAGGAGATGCGGTGGTAGAAGTGACAGAAGAAGGGGCAACTGAAGAACCAGAAGTACCTACTCCTGAAGAAGTTACAGTTGAAGAATCACCAGTAGAAGAAACAACTGAAGAACCTGTTGCAGAAGAAGTAGCAATTGAAGAATCACCAACAGAAGAGGTAGCTGAAGAACCTGTTGCAGAAGAAGTAGCAGTTGAAGAATCACCAACAGAAGAAGCAAGTGAAGAACCAGCTCAAGACAATGATCTTGAGAAAGCTGAAGAAATCCTTGAAGAAGTAGAAGAAGAAATCAAGGAAGAAGAAGCAACTGAAAATTCTGAATAATTTTTTATTTTTCTTTTTTTAAAAACATTTATTAAACAAACAAAGTTAATAATTAACATGGATTATAACAAGATAGGATTCAAAGCAGGAATTGAAATTCATCAACAATTAGAGGGATTAAAACTATTCTGCAACTGTCCAGCAATCAATTCTGACAAAAAACCAGACCTAAAAGCAGAACGGCAACTAAGAGCAGTAGTCGGAGAAACTGGCGAGGTAGATGTCGCAGCAGCACACGAAATGGCAAAAGAAAAAAGATTTGTTTATGTTTCAAATTCTGAAGATACTTGTGCAATAGACTATGATGAAGAACCCCCTCGCAATGCAAATGAACATCACCTACATACCGCAATAATGGTGTGTAAACTATTAAACGCAGACGTAGTAGATGAACTGCAGGTAATGCGAAAAACAGTAGTTGATGGTTCAAACGTGGGAGGATTTCAACGAACAATGCTGATTGGAAAAAATGGATGGATTGAAACATCAAAAGGAAAAGTGGGCATACCAACAATATTTTTAGAAGAAGAGGCTGCCCAAAAACTCAAGAGTCCAGATGCCACAGTAAAATACAAATTAGATAGGTTGGGAATTGCTTTACTTGAAATAACAACGGATGCATCACTAAAAGATCCAGAACACGTAAAAGAAACCGCAACAGCAATAGGAATGATCCTAAGAAGTACAGAAAGAGTAAAAAGAGGAATAGGAACAATCAGACAAGACGTTAACGTATCAATAAAAAAGGGAGATAGAGTAGAAGTAAAAGGATTTCAAGATCTAAAAAGCATACCCAAAGTAATAGCAAAAGAAATAGAACGACAACAAAAGCTAGTTTCTGAAGATAAAGAGGTTAAAAAAGAGGTAAGAAAAGCAAATCCTGACTTTAGTACAACATTCATGAGGCCCATGCCGGGCGGGGCAAGACTATACCCAGAAACAGACATATTACCCATACGAATTACTAAAGATGACATTGAAAAAATTAAACTACCTGAATTACTAACAGAAAAAAGTTTGAAATTAGAAAAAGAATTTGGAATTTCAGATGTTATGGCTAAAGAAGTATTAAAACAAAAAATTGACTTAAGCAAGTATGTTAAAAAATTCAAACTAAAAGCAGACGTTATAGCAAATATCATAATCAATGTTCCAAAAGATATCAAATCCAGATTAGGAATTGATAGTTCAAAACTAAACGAAACTGACTTCATGGAAGTACTTGAAAAGTTGGATAAAGACGAAATATCAAAAGATGCAATAGAAGATGTTCTAGTAATGAAATGCGAAGGAAAAAAAGTAGACTATTCTAAATTTAAAAAAGCAGATAGTGCAGATCTTGAAAAAGGAATTTCAGAAATCATAAAAGAAAAACCTGGCTTGAATCCGGGAGCTTATATGGGGTTGGTAATGGCAAAATTCAAAGGACAAGTAGACGGGAAAAAAGCAATGGAAATTCTAAAGAAATTATTATAATTCTCTCAAAACTTCCTTAAAAGTAACAGGTTGTACATACCCTTCCCCTGAAGAAGCAGGCAAGATTTTTCCCCACTCATGTAAAAGATCAGGAGTTGCCTCACATAACCTGAAAAAAGCTGAAACAAAACTAATATAAGGAATTTCAGGATCAAAACGTGATTCTAAAATACAAGGAACAAAAATTTTACCATTCCTAGCTCGTTCAACAAGATACTCAGAAGTGTTTTTTGCCAAATCAAAACCCGGTGCTAATTCTTTAGCCGCCTTTCCCACAGTCCATCCACGTTCTCGCATATGAGCTGAACACCCCGCATAGAATGTGGGTGTTGGATCAACAGCAGATCTGCCTGCTATTAATCCTCTCAAAGTTTCTTCAGTAGGTCTATAGCGTGCAGTACCATTTCGTGGATTACATGTAGCGCATCTTTGATTAAATCTTCCTGCTGACATAATTACGAGAACTTAACATCCATTTAAAAAACTAACTGTTATAGGCTTCATAAGTTGACTTAATCATCTCTTTAACATCACGCTTAGGGGCCCAGTTTAGAATTTCTTTAGCACGCGTGTTAGAAGCAAGAACAGTAGCAGGATCCCCTGGCCTACGATCACCATATTCAACAATAAACTCTTTTCCAGTTACCTCTTTGAAAGCTACAACTAACTCTTTAACAGAATACCCTTCACCAGTACCCAAATTAATAATTCCCACATACTTTGTAGTGAGAGCAAGAATGTGAGCATCAACTAAATCGTTAACATCAATATAATCCCTTATTGCAGTCCCATCTCGAGTAGGATAATCAGTACCAAAAACTGTAAGTTTATCTCTTTTGCCCTCAATAACTTCCATAATGATTGGGAAAATGTTTTTAGCAGCAGGATCAACATAATGTAAACCCGCATCCCCTGCAACATTAAAGTATCTTAAAGCAATGTAGTTGATGTTATGTATCTCGTGATACCATTTGAGAAGTTGTTCAATATTAAGTTTAGTAAAGCCATAAAAACTCATTGGTTTAGTTTCAGTGTCTTCATCAATAACGTCCTTATCAGGCATGCCATAAACGGCAGCAGTAGAAGAAAAGATTATTTGTTTTACATTATGTTTTACCATTGCGTTTAGTAAATTAATAGTTCCATTAACATTATCAGAATACTTAACTGCATCTTCCATTGATTCATCAACAGCTTTGTAAGCTGCAAAGTGGATTATTGCATCAATTTTGTTTTCAGCAAAAACGGATTCTAGTGCAGATTGATTTGTTAAATCAACTTCATAAAGTTTAGCTTTAGAATCCACTAATTCTTTTCTTCCTTTGGAAAGATTGTCAACTACTATTACACTATGACTCTTTACTAATTCTCTTACACAGGCACTACCAATAAAGCCTGCCCCGCCAGTTACTAAAACATTCATTTTAAAATACGCGCCTGCGAGATGTGGTCACTTACGTTCCCAACACCTACGCAGTTGCTTCACTCCGTTACGCGCCTGCGAGGATTTGAACCCCGGACCTTCACCTTAGGAGGGTGCCACTCTATTTACCCTACCGGGTCAATCCAGTAAAATCAAGATTTTCCGGTATCCAGGCTGAGCTACAGGCGCATGAATTAACGAATAAGAATTATTTTATAATGCTTTCTAATCTTCTGGGCAGAGACAGGGCGAAATCTCCAACAGTGTAAAACAAACAGAGGACAACCTTTTTAACTAATTCTTATTTATTGTTTAATATGAAACTAAAACAAACACCATCAGACTTTATTGTAAAAGAGAAAAGTAATGTGGTAATTGGAGAAAAAGGAGACTACACCTATTTCTTAATGGAAAAAGAAAATTACAATACAGTAAGAGCACTAGAAGCAGTAGCAAAAGCACTACATACACAATTTCGCAACATAGGATTTGCAGGAAACAAAGACAAAAAAGCAATCACATCCCAGGTATGTTCAGTAAAATTCATCGGAAAGGATAAACTAGAAAGAACCAAATTAGAAGGAATCAAATTAACATATCTTGGCAAAGGCGACAAACCAGTATCACTTGGAGACCTCGATGGAAACAACTTTGAAATAATCATATATGACGTTGAAGAAGTTCCAGAAAAGATAACTAAGTTTGTAAATTATTACGGTCCCCAAAGATTTGGGGGCAACAATGCAGAAGTTGGAAGAGCAATAGTAAAAAAAGACTTCAAAAAAGCATGTAACCTACTAGAACTAGACGATTCTAATGCAGTACTATCATTAAGAGGTTTAAATAAAAAAGTGTTAACACTTTACATACACGCGTATCAGTCCTGGATATGGAATGAAAGCATAAACCTGGACAATAGCAAAGAGGAAGTAGAACTAATTGGGTTTGGGAACCATTTTCAAAACCAAATAACAAAAAGTGAAGAGATAAAACCAAGAGATTTCATAATTAGACAAATCCCAGAAATCAGTTCAGAAGGAGATATAAGAAAAGTATGGTGTGAAGTAAAAGATTTAGAGATAGAAAAAGTAAAAGAAGGAATTAAACTCAAATTTTTCTTACCAAAAGGAAGTTATGCAACAGTATTTATTGATCAATTAATTAATGCTCCAAAAGCAGCAACTTACCATCCGAGATTCTAACCTTTCCACCAATAGGGAAAGTAATAAGGGGCATAGTATGACCAAAATCAACATTTGCAATTACTGGAATGTTAGATAACTCTTTCTTTGTCTTAATGATTTTAATTAACAAATCATCAGTTACTTTAGATGCTTTCTGAAACCTACCAATAACTATTCCTTTAACACCCTTGAACTCAGGAAGATGTATCAAAGATTGTAAATCCCTATCAAAATTAACTGCCTTTGACTCTTCATCATCCTCAATAAATAAGATGGAGTTTTCTAATGAAGGCATGAACTCAGTTCCTTGTAACAAATTCAAAGTACAAATGTTACCCCCCACAAGAGTTCCTTCAGCCTCACCAGAGTTAATATTAAGAAAACCGTTATTCTGAATGAAATTTCGATCTTCTTGATTTTCCCACCAAGAATCATCACTCCAGTTCTCAGAAGCAATTATTTCAACAGGTTCTGAACTCATCAAACATTTTTTAAAAGAATCCAAAGTAAACTCAAACCCGTTCTTCATCGCGAAAGTTGAAAAATGAGGTCCGGAATAAGTAACAAGATCAGATTTTTTCAAAAAAGTATTCTGCAAAGCAGTAATATCTGAATACCCACAAAATATTTTTGGATTATTTTTTATTAAATCATAATCTAGGTAAGACAGTAATTGATTGCAATTAAAACCACCAATAACAGTGAGTATTGCTTTAACGTTCTTATCACTAAAAGCATCATGAATGTCTTTAACTCTCGATTCAATAGAAGAAGAAATAAACTCATCTTTTTCATCAACATTAAAACCAAAAGTAACCTTAAAACCAAGCTCTTCAAGTTTTTTAGTTGCCAAATCCTTATTTTCTTGTGAAAGCAAAGCTAAACTTCTAGAAGGAGCAATAATTCTAATTTCATCACCTTGTTTAAGCTTTTCAGGAATCATGTGCTTAAATAATTGGTCGGAGTTTAAATATTTTATTGATCAACGTTTATAATGTTCATAGTATTTTCAACAATACTATCCACATCATCAGAATTAGCATCAACCACTTTAAATTCTTCACGTTCACGATAAAACTCAACAACTGGCTGTGTTAACTCATGAAAAACTCTTAATCGTTCTTTAATTGCCTCTGGAAGATCATCCTTTCTTTGAACTAGTGCTCCACTACACTTATCACAAACTCCCTCAACTTTGGACGGAATGTTTTTAACATGAAATATTGCTTCACATTCAGGACAGACTCTTCTACCAGAAAGTCTTTCAACAATTTTTTCTTCATCCGCAACAAAGTTAATAATCAAACTAGGCTTAGCAAAATCATCAAGTTTTTCAGCTTGGTAAACTGTTCTGGGAAAACCATCAAAAAGCACACTATCTTTTCCCTCAATTGCGTTTTTGATAACACCAATAACTAAATCATCATCAATTAGGTCTCCAGATTGCATAACTGCAGCAATTTTGTTACCTAATTCGGTTTTTTCACGAACATTCTCTCTTAATAGTTCTCCTGGTGAAACATGAAACCATCCATACTTATCAACAATCTTTGAGGTGTAAGTTCCCTTTCCCACACCGGGTGCTCCAATAAAAATTACAGTTTTCATCATCAGTACGCTCCACTCCCTTCTGAGATTAATTCATTACATTTCATCATCATCCTAAATACCTCAAGTCTTCTTCTTTTGCATCCGCGCTATCCCAACTCAACTTCATCTTATTAACAATAACTCTTAACTTTTCTTTTATACTTTTCCATTCTTTAAACACATCATTAATGAATTTGGCCTCTAATTCCTCACCATCCAAAGCAGCCTCTACAGAATACCTATGTAATCTCATTAATTTTTTGTACAAATTAAAGATACCTGCTTTGGCTTTCTCATCAAAGTGTGTAACTTCATACATTTGCTCGATAGAAGAGGTGTCAGGTTGTAATATGCCATGCAACAAGTCACAATAAATATTTAACTTATCACTTACTCTCCTCCTTATTTCTCTAAGAATAAACGGCTTGTCTTTTTCTATTTCAAACTCATAGTCAAGAATGTCAATATCAGGAAGAGAATATTTAGCTTGTAATTTGGAATACTTCATTAAAAGGATGTTAAATAAGTCTTATAAAAAGGTTTCTACCGCATAACATTATTTCATTCAGTTCTGAGCATAAAAACGGGTTATAAACTTTTCTAAAGCAAATGATCCCTTATCATCTGAATTAACAATTTAAAAACCGCAAAAACAAGAAATAATATCTTAATTAGATAGAAGATTAAGAAATAAAATGAAACTAAAAACATTCCTGACCCCAATAACAACTTTAAAGAACCATTATAATATGCAGCAGTACTAGAATAGAATAAGAACAAATAATAAAACAAGAATGCTAAACTAGATGCAATAGTTAAGTGATATAACATCTTCTTAATCAATGGAGAAAACGAAAGTAAGAAAATAATAATTCCAAACGCTATGGACACTAAGACTATTAATTGAATGTTTCCGAAAATATTTTGTGAAACAAGATTTACTCCCACTAATTCTCCAGAAACTAGTGCTTTCAATTTAAATAAAGGCGTCAATAAAAAACTTGGAAGAGACGCAAAGAACAATGCCAATACCCAACCAGGAATCCCTCGACGTTGATTCTTGTAAATTTCAAACCAGATAAATCCTGCAAGAATTACCAAAGCAAAAATAGCAAAAACATTGAAGATATAAGAGAAGTAAGCATAAAAACCAAAATTAGCAACATCTTGGGATAATAAAGAATAAATTGGTTGATGACCCAACTTATGAAAGTATAAAGAATTTGTTAAATTAAACACATAAGGTAATAAGAAATTACCCACTTCAGTTAACAAATGAAGTATAAGTAAGCCCGTAACTCCTAAGAATATTTTTTCTTTATCGTGGAAAAATCTAATTACTCTTTCGTAAAAAGTTTCTCCAAAATTACCAATTCTATATAACAAATTTCCTGGCATGAACCTTTGATGATTCTTTACAATAAAAACAAAATAAATTATTAATGCAACAATAATAATCAAACTATCAACTGCAATTCCCAACCATTCTAAAACTAGATCGAAAACAAGGATCAAGAAAGAGGTTAGAACAAGAAAAATAGCAATAAACTTTACTAACCATGGTTTGTCAGTTAGATGTAAATTTCCTAGTAAACTCGGTTCGTTAATCTTACAGAATGCTAAATAAAATGAAATCACCAACAAACCTATCCCCCCAACATAAAAAGAAACCAGTTCAATTTGGGCACCATACGTGGCAAATAATAAAAACAAACTATGAAACCAATTAGACTCTGTACCCACAGTAATAGCAAGCAAGTTTTTCACTAAAAAAAGAAGATAAAAAACTAAAATAAATCCATCAAGGGCTCTCGTAGGCAAAATCCCACATTTTTCACATTTATCTTTACCAAGAAAGATCCAAACAAAACCAATCTTATAAAATAAAACTGCAAGAATTGTCCAAGAAATAATCTTCTTAACAAAATCAAGGTCCTCTGGAAGAAATTTAAAAAAATCAAGAATATTTAAGACAATTAAGATTACTAAAACCACTTCAGCAAACCTTACCTTACCATCCATAGGTTTATTTTAAAGAAGGGAGTATTTAATTGTTTTCTTTTTAAAGAAACGCGAAAAATATCTGAAAGCCCTCACGAACGCCCTCACTCAACAAGTAAATGATAGGAAAACCTATCAAAGACCCGATCACAACAAGGGACTTTTTCAACTTAAAAATCAGAAAAATAACTAAACCAATATAAACAACCAAAAGCAGAACAGAAAGACCTAATGAAGCAGTCAATGCAGTCCGCGTATCACTAATCATGCCCCCAAACTGAGAACGAGTAGCCCAGGCCTGAAGAATCATAATTCCCCACATAGCAAAAAAGCCAACAAAAAACTCAATAGCCATTTGTTTAGGACTTTTAAACAAGGGTTGTTGAACTACCCCTTGTTGAACAGGTTGTTGAACAGGTTGTATTGCCTGAACGGTTTGATAACCTGGTTGAACCGGAGGTTGAACAGGCTGAACAGGTTGTTGTACTGGCTGTTGAACCGGTTGAACAGGTTGTTGAATAGGCATAAAAATACCTAAGGTTTTGAGTATATAAATTTTTTGGAGCAAAAAAGTTAAAAACAAAAGAAGATTAATTATATAATGACCAAACTAATCGCCTGCTTATCAACCGGTAAAGGAACCTGGACAGAAGTAATCAAACTGATAGACTCAGAACCATGGGAAAAAGTATTCTTAATTACAAATGATTTCGGAAAAGAAAAATTCACACATGAAAAAGCAGAGCTAATAGTTGTGAAAGGCAATGTTAACGAGATGAGAGATCAGATCCACGCTAGTTTAAAAAATAAATTAAGCTTTGAAGAGGTCGCAGTCAATTTAATTTCTGGAACTGGAACTGAACACATGGCAATAATCAGTGCAGTGTTAAAATTAGGAGTAGGTATGCGAATTGTAACAACAGAAGAAAATAAAATAAAAGAAGTTTAAGGCATGATCCCATACCAAGCCAATAAGAATCTATCAACAACTCTAACCAGGTCCCACTCATTACCTGAAAGAATAACACAATTACCTGATTGAACGATCATAGCATCACTATCCTTCTTGATATAAATTACTGGCGCGTTAGTTGAATCACAAGTAACAATTGGACGACCCTCACAAGCTGTTTCATTGGAGGTACAAGCCGCAACAGGATTAACCTTAATACCTTTAGCCAGACTTAAACTCAGTTCAGCAGCAGACAACGCAATATACTTCATTTGTGTAGAGTTAGGATCAAAAGTAATAAACAAGTTAGGATTACTAGTAAACCGGTTATCAACTGAACCCATAATACTAATATTATTTTCTAAATCTCTTGGACCGAAATGTAAAGGAATTTCAATCATCTCATTTCCTACCTGAATACGCGTCATCCAAGAACCCATAATGTTAACAAAAACATAGCCATTGTAACTATATGCAACATCCTCATCCAATTTGCCATCAAGAGCTTGTTGAAAAACATCATCAACCGTTTGAGGTGCAGGTTCGTGAAATGCTTTAAACGCAATAAAGCCAATAACCACTAGTGCAATAATAACAATAACAAAGATCATATTTCGTTGGCTTCTTTTATCAAGTTCTTGCTCTTCCACATCTTTAACTTCGTGTTCTTCCATCTTAAATTACCCCATAAAAACCATATAATAATCTATCACGATATGATGCAACATCATAAGCAGATGCAACCGTAATATTCAAACAATTATCTACAAAACTTGCAGATCTCGTTAATCCCTTCTTTAGGTATACTACTGGAACCGAAGAAGACGCATCTTCACAAGTTATTTTAGGAAGTTCAGTCTCATTTGTAGTAAAAGCGGGTTGAACATACACTGAATCAGTATCAAAAACATACTTACTAACATCAAAAATTAAAACACTGATAGGTTCAATCAAAGTATCATTAAGTTCAGCAGTCATATAAATCATCTTAGTATTTCTTAAAACTCCAACAAAGTCTTCAGGAAGAACCACATTTTCAACAGAACCTGGCGAAGAATAAAAAGAAACTTCTACATCATCAACTTCATAGAAATATCGATCTTCTCCAACATTAATAACGTGATCGTTGTATCTTATTTTTGAGGAAGTCATATTACTAGCAACCATACCAAATGCACTAGAAATAAAGATAAGTGCTACAACCCATGCCATAATCGCTTGTTTGTTCATTTAACCAACAATAACTAAACCATTTAAATTGTTTTCTGTTTTTCACTAAGAATTCAGCCCCGAAATAAACTGTTTGATCTCGGCAATGGAAGCGCATTCTTTAACATCCCTTTTATTTATTGTAGTTTCAATATCTCTCGTCATTCTGAAAACTTGATCGTAAACTTCACTAACGGAACATCTATTTTCATACGTTTCGTAAAGTTCAATATATCTCAGGATTTGTTTAATAATGTCATCTTTTGTTAGTTGCTTGTTACTAAAAATCCAGGGCGCATATTTAGCTTCTCGTCCCACCATAACCTCATCACAACCAGTACGTTCTAACAGGTCCAGACCATCCTGGTAAGATTTAACATCACCATTAGCGATAATTGGAATGGATGATTTTTCTTTAACCTGTTTCATAATAGTCCAATTAGATTTTCCCGCATACTTCTGCATTGCCGTTCTTCCATGAATAATGATCTTTTTAACCCCATTATCTTCAAGAATATTACAAACTTTTACTGCATTAAGAGATTGTCCATCCCACCCAATTCTGATTTTTACGCTGATTGGTTT
Source organism: Candidatus Woesearchaeota archaeon (assembly GCA_018653365.1). Lineage (GTDB taxonomy): Archaea > Nanobdellota > Nanobdellia > Woesearchaeales > JABIAG01 > JABIAG01. The sequence goes on along the minus strand of JABIAG010000002.1, from coordinate 61,951 downwards.
TTTAGTACATGCAACAATTCTTTTAACAAGATATCCCAACTCTTCAGGATCTTTTAACAAAGCTGCACCACAATCGTGTTCTAAATACCTTTTTTCTATACAGCCCACATTAATATTAATCTCTTCTGCAAGACCTTCCACCAACGGAATTGTTTGTCGAAACTTTTTCAGGTTAGATCCAATTAATTGGATCACAACAGGATGTTCTTCCTTTTTAATATTAAGCAATTTTTTAACTTCTTCTTTTGTCTTAGTGCATAATAAGTTAACATCATACATTTGAGTATAGATTATATCTGCACCGTTCTCTTTACAAAGAAGTCTAAAAGCCGTTGAATTAATTCCCGCCATTGGCGCTAAACAAAAAGGTTTCATGATAATAAAACAAAAATCTCTGATTTTTGAATATCATAACTTGAAAACAAGTTATAATAAGGCCCCCGGTGAGAGTTGCACTCACGACCTTTTGATATCCTTGAAAACGTACAAGTCAAACGCAATAGCTACTATGCTACGGGGGCACAATAACGGGGAGAGATAATTACTTTATAAAAGTTATTATTCGAAACCCTTTCTCTTAAAGAAAATCTCAGGAGAAACACCAAACTGTTTAAGTTCAAGATATTCCTTAATAAAAGATTGTAATTTGTAAACATCTTCATACAATTCATCTTCATGTTGTTCAATCTTAGCATGATACCACTTATTTCTAAACCAATTACGAAAATACCTTAAAAAACCAGTTTCCCACTTACCTTTAGAATCATTTGCTTCTAACATTAAAGTGCCCTTAAGCAGAATAGTAATCTCGCCAATTTGCATTTTATGCTTTTTATCCCCTTGTAAAACCTCAGTATTCTTAACACCCAATCCAAGATAATCAATATCAATCTTATACAAAAAATAACTATTTTTAGGTTGTTTCTTAGTTCTCCACCAAATATGATACTCTTTCACATCGCCAGATCTTACCTGTTCAGAATACAAAATTTCCATTTTAGTGTCAGGAGAAACCTTTTTATCCAAATAACCATGATCCAATAAGAAACGGAAAATAAGCTTGTACAAATTCTTAAAATGAAAAGGATCTTGATAAACTACTTTTATATCTGCAACTACGTCTGGATCGGGCATAAGTAAAAAATGGATTAATTGCCTTATATATTTTTTGGTACTTATTGCAGATAAGTTCAAAAATATTGTTTTTGTTATGAGTAAGTTTTATATATCAAACCAGATTTATACAGAATATGAAATGCAGTAAATGTAATAAAAAAATAGAAAAAACATTCTTAAATAAAATCAAAGGTACGATTGTTAAAGGAAAAGCTATTTGTTCACTCTGTCAGAAATCAGAGATTTCTGAAAAAGCTCTCTAACGTTCACCTTGTCAGAAATCAGAATAATGTCTTAATGTTTCAGCACGCCAACGGTTTCCTGTACTACTTAAAGCTGCGCTTACAACGTGTTCGGGAAAGGTGATAAAACCCAAATTCTCAAAACCAGTTGTACACAACTCCCAATTTCCCAGATGGACACCGTAAACAAACTCAAAATAGCCCTTCATACCAGAATAATTATTCAATATAGTTCTCACATTAGCAGAAGATAAAACACTTCCTTCCAAATTAAATAGGTCGAAATTTACTGTTGAGAATCTACCAAAAAAACTTGATTTATTCTCATCTATTTTTGACTGACTTAACACACGATGACTACAAATTCCTGGTTCATGATAAGTTTCGCAATACAACTTCCCTTTACCATCAGAGATTACACTTCCAATGAATCCCTTTTTAGGATTAGATATTTGTGTAGTGATCAAATAAGAATAAGCCAAAACAGGCAAACTAGCTAATGACTCAACAACTTGACTTATTTCATTCACATCAATAATATAACCTTTCTCACCAGTGTGTCTTGGCTCCCAAATAAACAAACAGGGGGTATGTTTAGTTATGAATTCTGAACACCGCTTTTTCATATTTAGAATATCTTTTTTAGAACTTGGCGAAAACTTAATCCATTGAACTGTTTTCAAACCCATCCCTTTAATCTTGGAATAAACACCAGTAGTTGAAAGTAAACCCACCCCCTCAATGTTTGCCGCCTTTTTCCACAATCCAATAGAAGCCATACTTAAGTCTAGGAGGAAATCTTTTTATAGTTTATGAAAGTAGAACAGTTAGTGCCCTTGTAGCATAGCGGCTAATGCATCTGCCTCGTAAGCAGAAGATCGAGAGTTCAAATCTCTTCAAGGGCTTATAATTGTTTCATCCTTTCTTTGATGATATCGATCTTTTTATCAACCTTAGCAGGTACTTTTATCTCAGACTTAGATGATTTCTTAAAGAACTTAGTTCCAACATTCTTAGCAGCAACTAAATGGTGTGAATACTTAGAAGAATACGTAATACCCAAAGCAACCAAACCAAGAACTGACAAACCAGTGATCAACCCAAACATATGCTTACCAGAAAACTTTTCTTGTTCTTCATAAAGAAGTTCGGAAATGAATTCATAACAATTCTCTGGAATGTCACCCATAACCTCAAAACCAAGATCTAATTCTTCACCTTTTTGAACATTTGCAAAACTCCAAACAATCAAAGGATCGTCTTTTAATACCTCGAAATCAGTATTCTTAAACTTAACTAAGTGAACATAAATTGCCATACACTTCGGAATACTTTGATAATACCTGAAATCTTCAAGATCCTCTTCAGGAACAATACTAATCGCGACTTTAGTAGTATTAGTTTCGTTATCAAAAGTCACATTCTTTGTCAAATCAACCTTATCCAAAGTACGATCCATCTTTGTTATTAAGTTATCAAACCATTCATCACAATTACTCTCTGCAGGATCACACTCTACCTCAACTATCTCTGATTTTGACCTTTTTGCATTTGATATTGATTCTTGTTTTTCTGCTTCCTCTTCCTCAACAGGCGGAGCAAACAATTCTTCTTCAACAACTTCCTCAATGACTTCTTCAACTTCTTCTTCCTCTTCTTCAACAGGAACTACAGCAGGAATGACAAGAGCAGGAGTAACCTCTTCCTCATCATCGTCATCGCTTCCCCCCCCACTACTTCCCCCAGTATTACTAGTTGTTGTAGCTTGTTGTAAAGCAAATGTGAAATTATCTGCTGCCCAAGAAGACTGAGAAGCATTATCAGTACAATTAGCATTCCAAGTATAAGTACCATATGCTGGAGAGACAGTAAATGACGTTGTTGTGGAAGCAGGAACACTAACATTCAGGGTTTCATTAGCTGCCCAAGAACCATTAAAATTAGTCCACAAAGTACAAGCCGTAACATTATAATCATCCAAAGTTGTAATTTGCAAAGTAGTTGACGATGCAGTAATTGATGCTGCATTACTTGGCGAAGCCAGAGTCACCGTAGGATAATCATCCACTGCATTGACAGTAACAGTATAATTATCAGACCAAGTTGTTTGAGATGCATTGTCTGAACAATTAACACCCCACAAATAAATTCCATCAGTCGGGGAAAGAGTCAAGTTGTAAATACCTTGAGTGTTATTTTGAATTTCCAAAGAATCATTCTGACTCCAAGCTCCACTAAAATTAGCAAATAAAGAACAACTCGAAACATTATAATTATCAGAAACATTAAACGTAAAATTCATAGGAACTGCAGAAACTGTTGAAGCAGAACTTGGAGAATATAAGCTTAATGTTGGAGCAGGATCAGAAATAACAACTGAAGCATTAGACACATACCACGAAGAATTAGAAGCATTATCAGTACAATTAACATTCCAAATATAGTCTCCCACACCAACAACCAACGAAATATTATATGTGGCAGAAACATTAGTACCAATAGTTCTAAACGCAGTTTCAGCCCAAACAGTTGAAATATTTGTCCACAAAGAACAATTTGAAACATTCCAATTATCATGAACAGTGAAATTAAAATCCAAAGGTTCGGCAATCGCACTAAACGTTGAAGAGGGATGAGTTAATTCTGTAATGGTTGGAGGAGGATCAGTTGTGTTGATAGTTACTGAATAATTACCTGCAGCATACCAAACAGAATTAGGAGTTGTTGCATTATCAGTACAATTAACATTCCAAATATATTCGCCATCCAAAGGCGATAGGGTAAAATTAAACGTTTCAGAGTGATTATTCTCAGGAGCAATGGAAGAGTTTAATTCCCACGTACCGCTAAAGTTCGACCACAAGTCACAGGTAGAAACATTAAAATCATCCCAAACAGTAAAATTAAAATCAACAGGAACATTAATAATAGTTTCATCATCAGGAGGAAAATCTAAAGATGTTATAGTTGGAGCATTGTCTGTTACCGGCAGATCAGCTTCGGCACCGCAGTAATTAAGATCTCCAACTTCAGTGGGATTTCCTCCAGTATAACAAGAGCTCATATCATCATCATAAATCTGAACGTTTTCAATAGAAACCCCCGAACCCGCAGTTGAAATACCAAAAAGAAAATCTTTAATTATGCAATTCTTGAGGGTGATTCCCGTCAGACTAGCACCCACATTTATACCCATTGCGCTCCCCGCCACCCCATTTCCAATGATCTCATTACCATTGCAATCAACAATAATGTTATTAGCTAAAACATTAATTGCATTTTCCCCAGAGCAAGTTCCCAGGTTTCCTGATAAAGTGTATGTTTCTCCCACACTATCTGCATTAAAATTACATGCCCCCACATTAACAACAAACCCCGTAATCCCCTGATTATAAAATGCAAACACTGCGAAAAGTGCAAAAACCAAGGTTAGTGATGCAAGTATTCTATTTTTCATTTTTTATTGAACAATTGTTTTAGATTCTTATCTAAATGCGTATTTATTATGATTTCGAGTTCAGGAGCTACCTTAACATTCTTTAGCTTACAGAAAGCAACAAACTTATTCCAGGTTTGTTCATCAAGATTTTTAATTAGTTTATTTGACTTCATAGTTAAACAAGTTTAACCTGTTAAATTAGGTTAATATGTTTAACGTATCAGAAAAGAACTATTTAAATGTTTTTATTTAGAAAGCCAACTATTGACCAAATTGGGTTTGTAAACGATCTGAAGCATCAGCCATATTAGTACTAGAACTAGTCAATGGACGAGAAATTCCCGCAGTATCGTTCTCACGTTGTGCTCCACCATCTGCACGAACTAAATTAACCCCACCAGGATGACCATTACTTGCACTTCCGCCACCAAGAACGTTGGCATCAAAAGCCAAAACAGAACTAGTTGGAGATCTATCCCTTCGGATATTTCGCATACCAGTCCACATGTAAGCATTATCAACAGTTGCTAAACTCCCCCAATTACTTACCACTTTTCCTCCCCTAAACCACTTATTAGAATTAGAAGGGCATTCAAATTGTTCTGGCCCAACACCATAATTTCCATCAATAAGTCTTCCAGCCCCCATAATTGCTGTAGCACCCGCTCGCAATCTAATTGTAGGCGTAACATAAGGGTCTGCTCCAGAAGCTTGTGGGAACATTCCTTCATAATCTTGAGCATACATTGTTGCAGCAAGTCCTTGCTGTTTCAAATTATTAATACATTGTGAAGATCTTGCTTTTTCTCTAGCACCAGCCAAAGCAGGAAGTAACATACCTGCAAGAATTGCTATAATTGCAATTACTACAAGTAATTCTATAAGTGTGAAATCTTTATGTTGAGATTGAAGTTTTTCAAGTGCTTTACCCGCACCTTTACCGTGTTGAGCTCTTAAAGCATCATAACCACGACCAGCAAGTTCTTGTTGTCTATCTTCAGGCATACGTTGAGCATAACCACCAGCAAAAGCCAAAGATTGCATAGGATTACCACTTAAACGTCTCATCGAGCTAACAAATCCATTAGAAAAAAATCCATTAGAAAATTCACCAATAGAATCCCGTGCATCAGAAACATAAGATCTAGCATCACCTGCAACACGACCAACATAAGAACTAAGGTCTTTACCAGCATCAGAAACAGAAGTACGTCTAGCATAATTAAAAGAATCTCTTAGTGCACCACTGTATTTAGCAAGCATTTGTCTCATATTATAGACCAGTAAAGCATAATTAGTATTTAAAGTTTTTGGTTATGTGTTACCTTTGAGTGGTGAAATTCATTAAAGTATATACAAATTTTTATAATAACCAGGAAATTAACCAAATGCATGAATGAAAGTCCAATTGATTCTGAAACAGCAAGAGAAATATCTCGAATGCGACAACATAATAAAGAAGGCCTACAAAAAGTTACAGAATTACAAGAACAAATCGAAAGAGGTTCCGCAACACGTGAAGAAATAATACACGATCTTGATCACCTAATCCTATTGGGAGATAGAGGAATGGAATTTCCTGCACAATTACGACTAACAATGTACGATGACGATGATGAAGGTTTTAGCAAAGAAATGGCACTAGAAGTATTAGAAAGACTAAAAGAACAGGGCGAAGCCAGGCCAGAAACATACCAAGCACTAGCACTGCACTATTTTGAAACAGATCCCAGAAAAGCTGAAAGAACATTAGACGAGGCCATAAATCAGGGAAAAATAAATGCTGCACTCCTCTACACAAACTATTTTCTAAGAGAGGATAGAAGCATGATAAAAAGATTAGTTGCTATGACAGAAGACGAAACTAATGAAGACTGGATGGCATTCCAAGCATTACTTGGAATTTACAGAACATTAGAACTTGGAAACGATATCACTCAACCACTACTCCAATCAATGGTTGAAAAAATGATAAGAAAAGGGGTTTTTCTAAGACAATTCACAACCTACCGAATCGCAATGTCAAAAATAAGCACAGTGGGACAGGGAGAGGTTGGAACCCTCGCCGTTAAAGAGAGTGAAGAGGGATTTGAACGAGAACTCCAGGTAAGAAGAATAAGTGAAGGAATAGTAAGAGTCCCACAAGAAATAATTTTACTAACAACAGGAAATAGACAATATTATGTTATGGAATTTGCAGAAGGAGAAGTGCTAACTGAATTAATAAAAGCTAATGCCTTAAGTGAAGACACATATGACAATGCATTAAGAGAGCTAGCAAAAGCCAACGTACACACTCCCAGAGAAAGTTTTACACCCTATGATTATCTAACAAAAGCAAGAAAACATGCAGCAGAATTTGATGCACGCCTTGTTGAACACACAGATACACTAGCCAATACAATAGAACAAGGAAGAAGATGTGTTAGTCGTGACCCACACACAGACAACCTAATGGCATTAGAAGAGGGAGGAATTATGTTTTTAGATACTGCCGATAAAGGACTCGCAACATATGCTGCAGAAGCAGCTCACATACTCGGGTTTGTTCCATTCTACAAAACAATGGAAGAAAAAGTTGAGGCTGCCGAAAGATATGCTGATTACGTGATAACAGAGGGAGGTGAAATAGAAGAGAGTTTTTTACATGAGTTCTTAGCTGCCACAGTAGAAAGAGCAATGGATAAGGCAGCATATTATCAAAGACAGGGAAGAACTAGGGATGTCCAAGCAGCAATTAGATCAGGAATTGATGCCCTTAATTATTTAATTATGGAAATTCCACTACCTGAAGAAGAGGGCAACCACTACATAAAAATGGGGAATATTTTTGATGAAAAATTACGCCAGGCTTGTTCAGGACAATAAATTAATAATTTGCAAATACTCTTCTTTTCCCCTTTCCAAATCAGTCTTACTGATTTTTTCATCATCACTGTGTGCAAATTCTATTTTGCCTGGACCAAACACAATTGCTTTCTTCCAAAAATACATTTCCGTAAAATAAGGAACAGTTATTTTATCATATGAAAACTTGTCGAGTAATTCTTGGTCAGTTATTATGGTGGGATCTAAACTAACTGCTTCTTTAATTCCCAACAATTCTTTTATCTCTTCTGCACTCACAGTAGTTCGAACTGAAATATCTGCTTCTGCATAATCAGGAATGACATTGTTTACTGTTCCACCCTTGATTGTCCCAATGTTCAAGGTAGTCTTACCTAATTCGTTCTCTGGAAGTTTAATTTTTCTTATTCTATCTAACTCATCCAACAATTTGATTATTGCAGAGTCTCCTTTTTCTGGCATTGCGCTGTGAGCAGATTTACCCTTACACTCAATCTTAAAAGAAAATATTCCTTTTTGTCCATAAACAACCTTAAAATCAGTTGGTTCGCCAACAATCACCAATTCAGGATCCAACTGCGTTACTGCTTGCTTAATTCCTGCAAAATTAGTCTCTTCACATACTGTAAAAACCAATCCAAAATTAGTTTTCCCTACCTTGACAGCTTCTTCAGCAGCAAGAACCATACATGCAATAATTCCTTTAGTATCACAGGCACCCCTACCATAAACAAATCCTACATCCTCTTTTAACTCCAATTGTTTGGGAACAGTATCTATGTGCGTTTGTAGAACAAGTTTTGGGTTACCCTTAATTGCAAAAATATTGAAATTATTATCAACCTTTTGAGTTGTTACCTCAAAATTAGTTTTCAATCTATTAACTAAGTAGTTACCTATTTCTTTTTCCTCCCCAGAAGGGGAAGGAATTTTTAATAATTCCTTTGTTAATTCTGTTGCGTTCATGTCGTCCTCCACAGATAAACTCTGTCAGGATATTTTGGGTCATAAATTTTTCTTCCATTAAAATCCGAAGAAAAACCCAACCGTTTAAACAATGCCATGGATGCATCATTTCTTTGATCGGTTCTTAACACAACTCCAGGCAATCCCTGGTTTTTAACATTTTCTATATACGCCTCTCCAAGAAGTGTTCCAATTCCTCTCTTTCTTATTCCCTTGCGAACAGCCATCTCATCCATGTAACTAAATTTAGTTAAGTTTGGCAACAAACCAAACATTTCAGATGGCAATTGATATCCCCAAGTAAATCCGAGTACTTGCTTCTCAGATTCTGCAACAAGCCGGGTTGTTTGCGGTTGTCTTAATGCACTTCTCAGGTCTTCAATTACTTCCTCTCTTGTCCAACTTTCATTCCAGGGCGGTTCAGCAAATACTGCTTGATAAATAGATATCACACTATTTAGGTCCTTGCAATCATACGGCCTAACAGTGAATACAACCAGCACCCTGTGCCTTAGCCTCCCTAATCTGTTCTGTTTTTTGTTTCATTTTAGTCCTCCAAGAAGTATAGATATGACTCTACTACTCCTTATTTAAGAAATTAAAAAGAGGGTGGCCAGCGGGATTTGAACCCGCCCCTAAAGCTCCACAGGCTTCAATGCTACCAGGCTACACTATGGTCACCAAAGTAAAAACTATGAGAAGGGTTGTTAATGATGCATTCCTATAATTGATTTCGCATCCATATGATAAAGTAGTGAGAATTCCTTTATAAACTTTACTTTTTCTTTGCTAATTCATACATTGCTTTGATCGCAACAATGGTTGCAGCAGGAGCAACGAAAACTCCAATCGCAACAGAAATTTGTTCAATAACTCCCCCAAATAAAGGCAAGGTCATCTTAATAACAAAAACGTTAACGCCAGCAGCAACTAAAAAAGTAATGGCTGCAATTAAAAACTCATTAATTTCATCAACCGTAATATTCAAAATACCGACAATTAAACCCAATAGAAAAATAATTGAATATGTAATACCCACGCCTAAACCAAGTTTGACATTAGAAGTGCCTAACAAAATACCTACAACAATCGCAAGAATAATACCGAAAACAAAACCTCCTTTTCCAATATCTAAGATTATTTTCTGTTTTTTAGAACGTTTAGGTGCTTTTTTAGAACGAGACTTAACAGAAGACTTCTTAGTACTGCCTCTTTTCTTTACACCCCTTTTTTTAACCATTTTACTTTCTATAATATGCTATCTAAAATATTATGCGCGTTAATAGTATTTAAATATTGTGATAATTTCTCCTTATTTTTAGAGGAAGTGAGAAGTTTCACCTTAAAATATTCTTTTTCTTGATTTGAGACCCTTGCATGTTTATCTGCTTGTACAAGCCCGTACGGATAACCAAGAAATACTGGATCTGTTGAATTAGAAGCCAGAACAGGAATTATGTTTAAATCAGTATCTTTAGGAGTTTCGAGTTTGAAAATGTATTTTGATAATGGATGAAGTTTGGTTATTACAATATCTGCGTTGTGCATTTTTGAAGATATCTTAACTAAGTTGGTGTACTGCCAAGAATCGAACGGGGAAAGGGTAGAAAGTTCAACGGTTAATGAGTTTCCTGAATCAGTGTATAATTCGTTAGTTTTTGATAACGCGTATAATGTTTTGTTTTTTAGCAATTCCCTAATGAACTCTGCATCTGCTTTTAGATTACCATCAAGAATAACATATTCTGAATTTATTTCTTTTGTGATTTCTATTTCTGCTGCTCTTCTGATTAGGTCTGCAACTGATGCTAGTGATTCAACTTCAGTAGATTGTATTAAGGGGATTTCTAGGTCTGATTGAAATAGTTTAGTTTGAAAAAAGATTTTATTATTTTTTGGAATAGAATTAATTAAAGCAAAGAACTCTTTCTTATCTTGTTTTAGTAGTTTGTTATTTTCATAAATACAATAGTATATTCTGAAGAATTGTAAAGAGAAGTTAACGGCTGAAAGTATTTCTGCATTACCCCCGTCAACAAATGCCAACTTACCCTTTATTGGAGTTATTGGATTGAAGTTAGACTGATTAAAAGGAATTTCATGATAGTCTTTGCCCTGAAACAATGCTTTAGTGCTGGGTTTGTTAATAGTCTCACTCAAAGATTGTAAGAGTTCATCGATTATTTGATCCATGATCCTCTTCTAAACGGAATGTTTTTAACTTTTTCTAACATTAAAACCGATAATTCCTCAATCTTTAAATAATCACAACCCCTCCCTCGACCATGGATTACATAAGGTTAAAACCCCACCACATCACATTCATAATTGCTGCTCAGACCATAACCCAGAGACAGCGAGAAAAAAACCGTGCAATATTTATTCATGCATACGGTCCTTTTTATGATAGGTTGTTGGCATTCTCAGTCTCAGTTCGAGATATGACCCGAATAGAGATTGTTAAAACTTCAGACCACATCTGCAATACGTTACGCTGTCCCTACCAACCCCTATGTTCTTCAGGAAGATCGCGAGAAGTCGGCCAACAAATAATAGCAAAACTGGAAGACCGATGTCCAGACTCTGCAAGAAAAGAAATTGAAAGAGGAGCAAAAGGGCACAGCAAAGATCTTAACTTACAAGATCGACTCCCATATGGACTAAAAACCACATTTAGAGATCTTAAAGCACGAATGGAAGCTCCCTGATCTAATGACACAAAATTTATATAGTTAAGATTCTATAAAAAAGCATGAAACTGGGGGAGATTGAAAACCGATTACATCTAGCACACACTTACAAGTATGTAGCACATTTAGAATTAGAAAAAAATAAAAGAAAAAATGGAGTTTACCATGACTTCAATGATGCTGAAGATTTCTATTCTGCAAAAGTAAAAGAGTATGATGCATACATTAAAAGATTAAACGCTCACAAAATACAAAAAATAGAAAAGATGTTTAGACTAACAGCAGTAGGAATCAATCTTGCATTAATACTAGTTTTTGTTAAGATGATTGCCTAGACCAAACCGAGTGAAAGAACTTTCTATACCGTTCAGCATTTTGTTTTGACTTAATATCATATCTCCTGCAAATTATGGAATTAATACACACGGACTTACCTTATTTGCGACAGAAGAAATGATTAAAGAACATCCAGAAACAGTACAACGATTTGTGAGGGCAACATTAAAAGGAGTGAACTATGTTGTTGAAAATCCAGAAGACGGAGTTAAATCAACAGTGAAAAGAAATGCAAAACTTAATGCAGAAACAGAAATGAAAAGATTAATTATTGATAATTCAGTTACTAGTGTTGACGGACATATGGATTATGAAATGTTCAAAGAAACATATGATCGACTAGTAGAAGAGGGAATAGTTTCAGAAGGAATGGATGTAAATAATGCATTTACAACCGAATTTTTACACTAAATAGATACTTTTTTATAAGATTCTTTAGTTACCATTAAATTCATGGAATTAATCATTTCAGAAAAACCAAATGCAGCCAAAAGAATTGCAGACGCTCTTTCCGACGGTAAAGCAACAAAAGAAAGCGACAACAAAGTACCATTTTACAAACTAAAATATAAAAATAACGATATAATTGTAGGATGTGCAGTTGGTCACTTATATGGATTAAAAGCAAAAGGTAAAGGATTCCCCCTATTTGATATTGACTGGGTACCCTCATCCGAACTAAGAAAACAAGCAGACTTCTCAAAAAAATATTTGAATACTTTGAAAAGATTAGCAAAACAATGTGACACATTCACCGTTGCAACAGACTTTGATATTGAGGGAGAAGTCATAGGTCTAAACATTGTAAGATATGTTGCAAAGAAAAAAGATGCAAACCGAATGAAGTTCTCTACTTTAACTAAAGACGAACTAGTTAGTTCTTACGAGAAAAAAGAATCGCATCTCGATTGGGGACAAGCAAATGCAGGAGAGACAAGACACAAACTAGATTGGTTCTACGGCATCAACATATCAAGAGCACTAACAAAAGCAATATCAAGTGCAGGCACATACAAATTATTATCTACAGGAAGAGTTCAGGGACCTGCTTTGAAATTATTAGCAGATCGTGAAAGAGAGATAAAAAAATTCAAACCAACACCCTTCTGGGAAATTGAACTAACAGGTAAATTAGAAAATGGTGAAGTAATCGCATCACACAAAAATGGAAAGTTCGAAAAAGAAAAAGAGGTTTTAGACATTCTTGAAAAAACAAAAGGTAAAAAAGCCAACATCAAAGACATAAAAAGTAGGGAGTTTAAACAACAACCCCCACACCCCTTTGACTTAACCTCACTACAAATTGAAGCATATGGAAAAATAAAAATTCCACCAAAAGAAACCCTATCAATAGCACAAGAGCTGTATACTTCCGGAGCAATTTCTTATCCAAGAACTTCTTCCCAACAATTACCCGAAAGTATTGGGTACAAGAAAATTTTGAAAAAATTAGCCAATCAAGCAGAATTTGAAAAACATGCAACAGAATTAATGGGCAAAAGTCTAAAACCCAATAATGGAAAGAAAAAAGACGAAGCCCACCCCGCAATATATCCTACAGGCGACTCACCAAAGAAACTAGACAGTAGAAAAGGAAAATTATACGAACTAATTGTAAGAAGATTCCTAGCAACATTCGGAGAACCAGCACTAAAAGAAACAGTAACATACAATATAGACTGTAATGAAGAAATATTCGTAACAAAAGGAACAGTAACAAAAGAAAAAGGGTGGCTGGAATATTACGGAACATTTGGAAAACAAAAAGAAGAAGAACTACCAAAAACAACCACCGGTGAAGAAGTAAAAAGCAAGAAAATAAAAAAATTAGACAAAGAAACTCAACCCCCAAAAAGATTTACAGAAGCCTCAATAATTAAAGAATTAGAAAAAAGAAATTTAGGAACCAAAGCTACCCGTGCTTCTATCATCGATACATTATTCCAAAGACATTATCTTGATGGGAAAAAATTAGAGGTTACAGAATTAGGACTTAAAGTTGATAAAATTCTAGCAAAATACGTACCAAAAATAACTGATGAAGAGATGACAAGACATTTCGAAGAAGAAATGGAAAAGATAAGAAAAGAAAAGAAAAAACCAGAATCAGTATTAGCAGAAGCAAAAAAAATCATAATTGAAATAATAAAAGACTTCGGACTAAAAGAAGCAAAAGTAGGCGGAGAACTAAGAAAAACCTTCACTGAAACTCGAGACCAAATAGAAACAATGGGAAAATGTCCCAACTGCAAAGAGGGAGTACTAAGAATAAGAAGAGGCAGATTTGGCCAATTCATAGCATGTGACAAATACCCTGATTGTAAGACAACTTTTTCCATACCTTCAAATGGCATGGTAAAAAAATCAGAAAAAATATGTGAAGAATGCAACTCAATAATGATCACAATGATAAAAAGAGGAAAACGACCACAAGAAGTCTGCATAAACACAGACTGCCCTTCTAAAAAAATAGAGGCAAAAAACGAGGGCAAAAAATGTCCCAAATGTAAAAAAGGAAAAATGGTGTTAAGAAAATCAGTATATGGACACTTCCTAGCATGCGATGCATACCCCAAATGTCGAAACATAGAAAGACAAAGTAAGAAACAATAATAGTTATATATGATTAAAAGTTAATAATTCTTAATGAACTACACAGATAAATACCTGCCAAAAACTTCTGCTGAAGTAGTAGGCCAGGATTTGAAAGGGTTAAAAGAATTTGTTAGCAACTTCAAAAAAGGAAAAGCAGCATTTGTATACGGACCAGTAGGATGTGGAAAAACATCCGCAATATATGCCATAGCTGCAGAAAGCGAAATGGAAGTATTCGAGGTAAACGCATCAGATGCACGTAATAAAAGCCAAATAGAAGACATAGTAGGAAGTGCAACCCAACAACAATCCCTATTCTCATTTAACAAGGGCAAAATAGTATTAATAGATGAAGTAGATGGCATATCTGGACAAAAAGATCGCGGAGGAGTAACAGCATTAGTAAAACTAATCATTGATTCACCATTCCCAATGATCATCACAGCAAATGATCCCTTTGACAAAAAATTCTCAGGATTAAGAAAAAAATGCACCCTACTTGAATTCAACACACTCGACCATGAAGCAATCTTAAACAAACTAAAACATATTTGTGAAAACGAAGGAATCGAATATAAAGAAGAATTACTATCTGATTTAGCAAGAAGAAGTGGGGGAGATTTAAGAGCAGCAATAAACGATTTACAAATGTTAACCGGTGAGGGAAAACTTGACAATTTAGAACTAATTGGATTTAGAGACAAAACAGAAAACATGCTAAATGCATTACTAAAAGTGTTTAAAACAACAGATGCCAACGTTGCAAATTCTGCATTTTGGAATGTAAATGAAGACATTGACAAACAAATGTTATGGCTAGAAGAGAACATTCCAAGAGAATATAAAGGAAAAGATATAGCTAATGCATTTGATTGCTTATCAAAAGCAAGTGTTTACATGGGAAGAATAAGAAGATGGCAACACTGGAGATTCTTAGTATATGCAGGTACGTTAATGAGTGCAGGAGTTGCACTATCGAAAAAAGAAAAATACAAAGAAATGATAACATACAAACCAACCTCGCGCATCCTTAAAATATGGATGGCAAACATGAAATATCAAAAGCGAAAAGAAATAGCTAGAAAGATAGCTGAAAAAACTCATACTTCTGCTAAAAGAGTTATTTCAGACGTACTACCTTATGTTCAAACCATGATAAAAAAGGGAAAAGAATTCAGAGAGTTTGACCTATCAGAAGAAGAAATAACCTGGCTTAGAAAATAATAATTCTTTTTCTTAACATTTAAATAGTAGTTTTCTAATTTAAATTCATGATTTCAAACTTAAGCATAGCTGAAGGAATAACCGTTCTACAACCAACGTTCTATTTTATAATTGGAATTGTAATATATGCAGTACTTGTTTTTGTCTTATATAAACGAATATCAGCAAAAAACATATTTGAATTAAACTTAAAAAAATACAACACTGCTCAACACCCAACACTAGAAAAAACAGTAAGAATCCTTCTTTACATTGTAGAATACATAATACTATTCCCAATATTTGCATTCATCTGGTTCGCAATATTAGTTGGACTATTATCCTTATTAACACAAAATCAAACAATAAATCACATACTACTAATCTCAATCGCGATATTAGCAGCAATAAGAATAACCGCCTACCTAAGTGAAGACCTGGCAAAAGATTTGGCAAAAATGTTACCTTTAGCACTACTAGGTGTTTTTATTATTGACTTCAATCTAATAACCATATCAAGTTCTATTACGGTGTTAAAACAAAGCTTTTCATTAACAAGCACAATAATATATTATTTAATAATGATCATCGTTATTGAAACCGTTTTACGATTACTATATAGTTTTACAAAAATATTTGCAAAGGAGGAACAAAAATGAAAAAAATATTATTAATACTATGTATTACACTATTGCTAGCAAGTGTAGCAATGGCAAGACAAGGAGAGGGAGTACATGAACCAGGAACCGGAATTGAAAATCCTGAACTAAAGGCAGCAGGAAGTGGACAGGGAATGGATGATAATTTAGATAACGAAGATGATGACCTAATGGATGATGACGAAGATAAAACAGATTCAACAGAAAATAAGCAAGTACAAAAACAAGTACGATCAGAAGTACAAAGCCAAAATAGAGTTAGAGATGCAGTAAAATCATTACTAACAATGGAAAACAGAGAGGGCGGAATTGGCAAACAAGTAAGTGCAATCGCAAAAGACTTTAACAACTCACTTAAAGCCACAACAAACTCAGAAGAAAAAATTGCAAAAAGAAGTAAATTCAAAAGAATGTTTGCCGGTGGCGATGAAGAAGCAGCAAAAGAAATCGAAGAAAAAGTTAAGTCAAACAAAGAGAAAATCGAACAACTAAAAGTTCTAACAGAAGAAGCAACAGAAGAAGAAAAAGCAATCATGGAAGAACAAATAACAGCGATGGAACAAGAACAAACAAGACTAAACAACGTTGCAACAAAAGAAAAGAAATCTAAAGGACTATTTGGGTGGATATGGAAGTAATTCCATTATTTTTTTATTTTTTTCTACACAAATTTTATAAACACAACATCTTTCTCAACCAACATGACATTATCAATAGATGAAATGGCAAGCTTTTGTAAGAAAAAAGGTTTTGTCTATCCAAACTCTGAAATTTACGGCGGAATGGCAGGATTCTTTGACTTCGGACCATTAGGAAGTGAGTTGAAGAAGAATTTAAAAGATGCCTGGTGGAAATACCACGTACAATCCAGAGAAGACATTGTAGGAATAGATGGTTCCATCATTACACACCCAAAAGTATGGAAAGCTTCTGGACATGTTGATTGTTTCACAGACGTTTACGTAGTCTGTAAAAAATGTAAAAAAGAAAATAAACTCGACAAATCAGAAGTTGGAAAAGTGAAATGTGAATGTGGGGGAGATTATGCTGTTGAAGGTGACTTTAACCTAATGTTCAAAACAGCTGTTGGCCCAGGAAAAGGAGTAGAAAGCTATCTACGACCCGAAACAGCACAACTAATGTTTGTAGATTTCAAACTAGTAGCTGAAAATGCCAGGATGAAGTTACCATTTGGAATAGCACAAATAGGAAGAGCATTCAGAAATGAAATCAGTCCAAGAAACTTCATATTCCGAGATAGAGAATTCGAACAAATGGAAATTGAATATTTCATACATCCAGATTCAATCAATGACTGCCCCTTTGTAAAAGAGGTAGAAGATGTTAAGATAAACGTTTACTCAGCAGAAATGCAAGAAAAAAACGAAAAAATGGAACCAATGAAACTAAAAGACGCATTGGGAAAAAACATCATAAAAAGTCCCTGGCACGCATACTGGCTAGGAACCGAATTAAGATTCTTCTTAGAACTAGGATGTAATGGCACTAATTTTAGAATAAGACAACACGAAAAAGATGAAAAAGCACACTATTCAACAGATTGTTGGGACTTAGAATACAAATTTCCCTTCGGATGGAAAGAATTACAAGGAATTGCAGACAGAGGACAATTTGATTTAAAAAATCACATAGAACAATCAGGTAAAGATCTTAGCTTATACGATGAAGAGAAAAAAGAAAAAGTGATTCCCGCAGTAGTAGCAGAACCCTCACTAGGAGTTGAAAGAAGCTTTTTGGTGTTGATGTACGAAGCATATGAAGATGACAAAAAAAGAGGAAACATTGTATTGCATTTCAATAATAAACTAGCACCAACAAAAGTAATGATATTCCCACTAGTAAATAAATTAAAAGAAGAAGCTCGTGAAGTGTTTGAAGAATTACGAAACGAATTCATATGCAAGTTTGACTCTTCAGGTTCAATTGGAAGGAGATACGCACGAGCAGATGAAGAAGGAACTCCTTTTTGTGTAACTGTAGACTTTGAAGAAGATGGCTGTGTGACTGTTCGTGATCGAGATTCAACCGAACAAGAAAGAGTAAAAATAGATGAGCTGAAAAATTATCTACAACAAAAACTTTTATAAAGATCTAATTAATTTCTTTTTATCAATGAGGTATTTAAAATGGAAATAAAAGATCTAAAAGCAAAAACAGGAAATGTAGATGTAGTAGTAGAAGTTGCAGAAAAAGCAGAAGCAAGAGAGTTCGAAAAGTTCGGAAAATCAGGCAAAGTATGTAATGCAACAGTAAAAGACTCAACAGGAACAGTAACACTCACACTATGGAATGAAGACGTAGACAAAGTAAACGTTGGAGACAAAATCCATATTGAGAACGGCTGGGTTGGAGAATGGCAAGGCGAATTACAATTATCCACAGGTAAGTTTGGTAAGTTAGAAGTTGTAAGTGGAGATACACCCGCAACAGAAGCTGCACCAACTGAATCACCTGATGAAGCTGAAGAAACACCTGAAAGTTCAGTTGAAGAAGAAGTTGTAGAATAATTAACCAATTATTCTTTTTAATTTTTTATTCTTAATTTTATCATCAATACCTATGAATTTGTTGAAAGTTATAAGAGATTCTTTCCTTTTTATTTTTAGTCGGATCGTCTTTGTTTTTATCCCATCTTTTCTTAAATTGAAACTTCGATCTAAAAAAGGGTTTGTTGTTTTAATCTCAAAATAATTCCACAAGTAATTTTGAATATCTTTGAAGAATGACAAACCGTCAACAATCAAGTCTTCAGACTTTGACATTCTAATGTCAATACATTTATTTTTTACATCAACAGACCCTTCACAACTAACTAAACGATTTATGAATCTACCAAACAGAGTCTTATCAGCAAGAATCCAATCAGGAATGGAAAAACTAGATAAAACCTTGGCTCCTGCAGGGACTTCTAGAAGTTTCAACACTCTTGCTAAAGGACTGTTATTTACACCTAGATTAAAAGTTTCATATTTATTGGTTGTACACTTTCTTACTTTACCTTTAACTTTGAATAAAGAATGAATCGTTCTGTTGAATCTCTCTAACTCTTCAATAGAATTGGAAGTGTAATCAAACCTCCATTTTTTACCTTGTAAATGTCCATCACACATTAAATCTGCAACAATTCCCGCAAGACAAGGGGAAACTATTAACGGAAACCAAGACATGTAACTCTCAAATGCTTTTCTTCCGTGATATTCAGACTTGTATGTTCTTAATACATCATCAAATACTAAAAGTGGTTTTTTATTCATTTTCTTAACCTCCAAAGTTTTCACTACACAAAACTTTGGATTTGGCAAAAAAAGAGACTCAACCAGCGAAACTCACAAAAAACTTTTAGGAACACCAGTTCCGACCTCTTTGAGGGAAAAGTTTTTGTAAAGAGTTTTGCGCGAGGCTCTTTTAAAACAGAATCAAGTTTTTTTATAAACTTTGGGGCAGCGTTTGTCCAGTGCAGCACAAAAATGTCCAGTGAAAAAAAACGAAAAGCATTTAAATATATGATAAATCCTAACCTTGTCTGGGTTTTACTGGGGATTTTGGAAGTTACGGCTTTTGAAACCAGAACAATAGCTCAGACTGGGAGAGCGCTGCGCTGAAGACGCAGGTGTCCCGGGTTCAAATCCCGGTTGCCCCATTTCTTATCCTAAATTGGTTTACAAACAATAGGGATTTGTCCAGAACGAAGTGATGACATAAATCCCGGTTGCCCCACCTTATTTTCTAAAAAGAATTAAATCAAACCAGTTTTACTAATTATCTCACCAGCCATTAACTGGAAGGCCATCATTACAAAGAAAGCAATAGTTGCATATAACATAGTGGACTTAAGTAAGTTCTTACCAAGAGTGGCACGTTCACCCAACTTATCATTACCATTCTCAATAGAATTTGCCATAATAGACAAGATGAAAACTATCTCAACAACATACAAACCAACAACTAACTGAAAGAAATACGTAGGAATTCCTTCACCCATCATAGTAAGGAAAGAGGAAGCATCACCAACATCAAAACCAGCAGCCTGAGTCTTTAACCTACCAAGAATAAACGTAATCATAGAAGTGATACCCACAACAACACCTGAAATCATAGGTGCAAGGAAATTAATTTGCTGACGCATAGAGGAGATAATATCTGCAAGCAAATCCTTTAAACGTTCATTAACACGATGTATCTCTTTAATATACCGTGCAATGTTATTAACTGCCTGAGCAGCCACCAAAGGACCTTTCTTAACCGACTCTACCAAAACTTTCATAGCGGATTCAATAATTTTAGAAGGGAAATAATTAATTGCACCATGTTCTTTATCAAAAATAGCAGGTGCCAAACCCATTCCCAACTTCTGCATGTTCATACTTACTTGAGAGAAAAAATTACCAGAGATACTACCCTCCATAATTGTAGCAACCCGAGGAATTGCGAGTTCTGCAGGCAGACCATCACCCAACCGATTACCTAACTGAAATAGTGCAGTAGAGAACTCTTTCTCCATCATCTTTGTTTCTTTTCTAACTTTTAGAACACGAGTGGAACGCATCTTATAATAATAACCCAAACCAACACCTGCACCAATTGGAATTAGTAAACTCATCAGTGCTGCAATGACCCCAAAAGGTCCAATAACGTCCGCACCACGATCTAACTTATCACGAACATCAAAAGAATTAGGATTAAGAATTAACTGAGAAAATTGCCCTTCAACTAGCTTATACTGCCAAGCACAATAAGTAATACGACAGGCCTCTTCCTCAATATCATTACAAAAGAAGCCTTCATTTTTGAAATCCCAACACGTATCTTCAACACCTGCAGGAAAAACAAATATTGGAATTAAACCAATTAAAAGAAGAACAACAAAAATCATGCCCCCAATTAATGCAGGAGACATTCTAATCTTCTTACCAAAAATACCCACTTTCTTATATTTCTTCAAACCCTTAATGTGCTCACTAATATCTGAATCACCATAACCAGCAGGACGCGTCGAAAGAATACTCTTAGAAAGAAAGAATACAACAATTGGCAATAAAAAATTATAAAATACTGCAAGATGATACCACTGCAAACCCTCCATAAAACTAACCGCCAAAGGCAGGATAACTAGACCTAAAACAGGTAGAATAACACCCAACATGTGCAAGGTTGTAATTGGGTTCTTAAGATTTTGAGCATAATGCAACATTTTTTCATAAGTGCCTTCAAGAATAACATCTAAAGACTTGTCAAGAAGTGCCAACCGTCTACTCTCATTCCCCTCCAATAAAGAGGACTGAATTAAATGAATAGCATCAATGAATTCATCACTAAATCGCTTCCAACTTATTAGATACTCATCCAGAGCATCAGTCATAGAGCTAAATGTTCTGTTTTCAACGTTCCACAATATTTTTTTAAGATCCAAAGAAAGAGGAGGATCCAAATGATCGCCTGCAAACTCTATTGCTCGTTCAAGATTAGAGGATTGACGCATATAAGTAACAAGATAAAACACACACAAAACCATCTGATTAGAAGATTTCAACCGCCAAGCCGTGGCCAAATAAGAAGGATATTTTTGCAAAGGCACGATCAATAATAAACTAACAATCATGGCCATCCCCAAGAAAAACATGGAAATATTGCCCCCAATCAACATTGGAACAAGCGCAAAACCAACAACAGAAAGCAAAAGTAAAGAGAGAGGAAGTAAATATGAAAGGGTGTAAACTCCCTCGGGCGTAACATTCATATGAGCTATGTTAATTTGTTCTAATAATTTTTGTCTAGCTTTAGGAGAGGGAGTAAATTTGAAAATGTGTTCAAAAGAGTTACATAATTTTTCATACCAGTCAACAGACTTGGGTTTTAACTCTTTTTTAAACTGAACATACTCTTTAGTCTTAATAGGTTTTAAATCATCAGAAGAAACGGTTAGCTTTTTCTCAAGCTCATCTCTATACCTCTTTTTTAACTCCTTTATACTTCCATTCATTTTATAAAAATTTCTTTTTAGTTAACGCAGTTTTTAACCAAGACTCCCACTCAAAATAAATTCGATCTGAATCCAGAGCTCCAACCTCCTCACGAACCCTTTCTGAAATCTTATGAAATTCATCATTTGCAACAATAACAAAACCCGCTTCTAATAAGTTGTCATCTCCCGTTTGTGCAGCGGCCTTGACAACTCTTTCTTTAATCTTAGTTCTTAACAAAACATTATCCCACACTGCATCCCAATTACCTGCCCATTCCTTAACATTACCTGCAATTGCCTTAAGAATTTCAGATTCACCATTAATTAAAACCTCAGATTCTTGTAATTCGTCAGTTGTTGCGTCATACTTCATTAAATCAGCAAATCCGTTTTCTCTCAAAGGATCCTCTTCCCAGAATTTTCTAACTTCAGTAATTTGTGTGACCCTTCTCCAACGATGAATTCCATCCGGACTTCTAATTGGATTAGCAACAAGTGCAATATCAGTAGCTTTAAAAGAGGTTTTAGGAACGCCTAAATCATTAACAACCCTATCATAAATACCATACGGTGAGTCTGCGTGAATTGTACCTGCAACAACATTTGCTAGTGCTCCAACCCTCATAGCTTCGTACAAAGCCTTGGCCTCAGTGGAACGAACTTCACCAACAAACAAAGCCGAATCGCCTAACCTTAAAGTAGACCGAATTCCTTCATCTGCAGGAACTTCACTAGACCCCTTAGAAAGAGCTGCAGCAACTTTTAAGGGTTGAATATTATAACCAAACTTTCTTAATGCATCTGAAGGAAGTTCTAAAGTATCCTCAACAGTAATAATTCTAGTCCGCCTCATAAGTTCTACCATCAAACTTCCCAACAAAGAGGTCTTACCAGCGGAACGTGTTCCGGCAACAAGAATAGTTCGTGCACCATCAACAATAAAAGACATCAAACCTGCTGCCAAGGGATTCATCATTTTATATTTTATAAATAATGGTAACGTCCAGGGTTTAATTCTGTGACGACGCCAAGAGTACGCTAACCCTGACGGGTTTAACGGTGGAGAAATAACTGCAATTCTCGCCCTAACTGTTGGTAGTTCGAGTTCAGTATCAAGAATAGGGTTAGCTTCATCTAAAGGACGACCAGACATCAATCTCAGTTTAGTAGCCCAGGACTCTCCATCAGAAGCAGTAGGAATAATATTAGTTTTACAATCTCCAAACTCGCCATGAACAATAAACATTGAAATATTACCCATTGGAGAATTGATAGAGATATCTTGAATTTGAGGATCATTAAGTAAGATTTCTATTAACCCAAAACCGACAGTGTATCGAACTAAGATTTCTGCCAGTTCATCGATCTCTTTTAATCTAAGTCTTACATCCTGCTTGTTTGCTAACTCCTCAATTAAGTCATGACCAACATTATAGAAAACTTCACGCATCAATGCAGGATTAACAAACTCGGAACGAGTAGGTTTGTGTTCTGCCATTATAGATCTAGCAGTGTCTAATAAATCATACTTTGCTTCAGTAAGTTTAAACTCAGGAGGAACAATATGATACAAGTAATTAACAGAACCAGGAAGTTCAAAAATAGTAACATCCGTATTAGCAATTGAATAATTAGCTAAAACCTCCCCTTCCTGAGGATATGAAGCCATAAGCTTAGTAAACATAAAATCAGGTTTAATTGTAGGATGGAAAAGTTTCTTATAAATTGAACGATCACCCAACTTATATCCCATAACATAAGGTTGAGCAAGTTTAATTAATGCTGTTGCTTCAAACTCATCAAGCATATGATCCAAAACTCTAGCAAACTCTTGAATAGTTTCTTTATCAAGATTATTTGGGTCAGATTCAAGAATGTGTTCCTGTTCTCTTCTCTCCCTTCTAATTAAAACATAAGCACCCAAAGGATCCTTTTTCATTATACTATAAACAAACTTTTGTAAAAGTGCCTGTCTAGATTTTGAAGCAGGATTATCTTTTGCAAGTAGAAACGTCATCAAATCTCGATTTTTAACAAACTTGTTATATAATGAAGCGATCTCTTGAATAATTTGAACCTGATCAAAATCATACTCAAAATCACGTTTCTGTTGAAAGATAAGTTTTGTAACTTTACCCGCTTCTAAAAGCATATTAATAGTACGAGACATACAAACCGGATCCTCCTCTATAGAGGGCGGACTCAGTACATTCTCATAGTTCACTTTAAGAATTACATCAGAACCTTCGCGCACTACCTCGTAACTATATTCCTTATCCTCAGGCATCAATACACCTCTTTTTACAAAACATTAATATAGTATTGAATCAATGGGTATTTAAAAGTTTTTATTATGAAAAATGATAGAAGAAAAAGATGGTAAGAAGGTAATATCCTTTGGCAAGAAGAAAGAAACGCCAAAAAAAGCCCCAACATTTTCTCCCACAGAAGGAAGAGCACTACGTGCAGTAAAAGTAATTGAAGAACGCTTATCAAATTTAGATAGAAAAACTGAACTAATTGAAAACAACATTCTAAGCATAAATAAAAGACAAAACGTCGAACTCAAAACCATCAATTCAAAAATGATGGAATTAGAAAAAGAAATAGGACTAATAAAAAGAAGAATAGTAGAAATGGCTGCAGATCTAAAAAACTTTGCACGAAGAGAAGAAGTAGATACTTTAAGAAAATACTTAGATGCCTGGAATCCAATAAACTTTGCAACACATAACGAAGTTGAAGAAATCATTAAAGAAAAATCGCAAGGTTTAAATAGTCCAAATTCAAGGAGATAGAGAATGAACAAAAAAATATTACTGTGGATGATTGTTCTAACCTTAGTTTTAATATCCACAGTTTCTGTATTTGCTGTAGACGATGTAGAAAGAAGAACACCGTTAAAGCCATCTTTAGACATGTTAGATGAAGTGGCAACATTTGAGATAGTAATACCCCACCCAGCAAACTATGGACGTGAAAAAGTTCTTATTTGGTTAGCAATTGGCGTGGGTATTGGATTATACTTTATATTTTTCGGACTATCAAAAAAATTCTTAGAAAGAGTACTTGGAGATACAGAGTCTGTTCATAAAGGACTAGCAATAGGGTTAACATTAACATCAATCTTTGCGGCACCAGTAATAGAAATGATTGCAGGATTAGTTGCATTCTTCTTTGGAATGACGGCCATTGTAGGGTTATTTGCAATCGTCGTAGTGGTAGTACTAATGTTACTCGCACTAAAAGGCGTCTGGGCGAAAAACAGGGGTGCGATAATGACCATGGAAGCAGAAGGGCTAGAGTTAATGGACAGTGCAAGAAATACAATAAATGCTTCAGTTAAAAACTTACGAGACAACGCATTTCTAAACGATGACCCTTCAGGAATGTTAACAGAAGGGGCATCTAAAATACATGACCTAAATGCACACAACATTAGACCAAATCTAAGCGCTTACACAAAAGCATTAACAACAGTAATACGAAACATACCTCGATTTGATGTTTCACACCCAAACTTTAAAGCAATACAAAACCTATTCGGAACAAGTACCGAAGGAAAACAAGTCTTAGAAAATGCCGAACACAAATTAAGCGATATACAAACAGAATTTAAACAAAATGAAGATAACATTGCAGAAATACAAAATATTGATCAAATGATTACAACGATACAAAATACCCTTGCAGCAAATGATTTTGATCCAACACAAATAACCAGATTTAACTCACAAATTAGCAAGTTACAAAATACCAGAAAAAGTTTTGCTCAATTTTTTGAAGCACTAATAGCAAGTACAAAATTCAAGGTAAGAAAACTAGTTGTAAATGCTAAACCCGCAGCAATAAATGCACTACACAAAGAAGTTGCAGGAAACCTAAGAACTGCCGAACAAAGAGAGAAACAAGTAGAAGAAGCAATTAAAAAAGCACTAGAAAGTACACAAAAGATAGATCAAGAGAATAAAGAAAAACGAGATAACTTATTTGAAGTTGTAAAAGAGTTTTTTGAAAGAAGTCAACGTCAACATGGAGGAAGGTTAGGTACTACTCTAAAAGCAGATTACAATTATGATTTAAAACAGGCCCAAAGAGCAAATATCAAGGTAACACAACCCAACAATAATGCAATGCAATTTAGTCCATTTCAACTAACTTGTAAACTAACAAGTGAAGAAGTTAAAGGTATTAAAAATCAACTAAGCACAAAGGCATCAACATTAACTGACGATCAAATAACTACCTTACTAAAGTGGGTTACTGATAATTATAAAGAAACAATAATTTAAAAAAATTAAAAAATTCCTCTAGTAGAACGTCTACGTTTACCATAACCACTTCTTGCAACTGCTAGATCCAGTTTAGGTCTGAAACGTGATGCTTCTGCTCTAGTAACTTCTCCATCAGCAAGAATCCGATCGTACTCTCGGCTTAAAGCAGCAACATCTGCCTCAATTTCTGGAACTGAAAAGTAAATATCAGCACCTTCAACAGCGTGATTTGCAGCACGATCCCAATTTTTATGATCAAACTTACGTCTTGAACTACGTCTTGAACGAGAATTTCTTTCATTAACATGAGCACGTCTTGCATCAATTCCCATACCCAAAACACTTGCTAACATTCCTCCTTCACTAGATTGTGCACCAGTTGCACGAATAATCTCTGCTTTTCTACCTTCTAAGGAAGTCATTGCAGAATTATAAGCACTTCTTAACTCGTTAGCGTAATGATCATTAGGTAAAGCGGGTTCTGCAGGTTCTGCAGGCATAGATTGAACTATCTCAGATTCAGGCCATAAAGCAGTAAGTGCATTCATTGCATGTTTATCGGGTCTAATCTTTGCACATCCACCAACAGCTGCTGCAATAGCAAGAACTGTAGCAAAATGTCCTATGCCCAAATCACCAAGGTGATAAGCGCATCCAAATTTAAAATCATTCCATGCTTGTCCCATTTTTTTAACCTCTTTTTATTATTTAAATTTAATATGATGTAAGAACGTATAACTCATATATAAATGTTTTGTTTTTGTGCTACTCGTGAGTGGTAACTTGTTAATGGGATTAGAAAATAGAAAAGTATATAAAGCACCAATCCAGCATAAAAAAATGAAGAAAAGGGGATCAATATGGGGCTCGTAAAAAGGTTTGTAAACAAATTTCTGAAGAATGTATTTAAGAAGAAAAAGCACGTTAAACTAGGACTTTATGGACCCCCAAACGGCGGAAAAACAACTCTAGCAAACCAGATATGTAAAGATTGGCTAGGAGAAGAAATGGGATCAGTCTCCAATGTTGCACACGAAACAAGAGAGGTCCACATAAAAGAACAAATCAACATAGAAAGAAATGGAAAAGAACTAACATTTAATCTTGTTGACACCCCAGGAATTGCAACAAAAATCGATTATGAAGACTTTATTAAAAAAGGAATGAAGAAAGAAGAAGCTAAAAAAAGAGCAAAAGAGGCAACAAAAGGAGTAATAGACTCAATCAAATGGTTAGATAACATGGACGCAGTAATTGTTGTTCTAGACTCAACCGAAGACCCATATTCTCAAGTAAACATAACAATCATTGGAAATCTACAGGCCCGAGACATACCCGTCCTAATAGTCGCAAATAAGATAGATTTAAAAAGATCAAATATAAAAAAGATAGAAAGCGCATTTCCCCAATATGGAATTGTGGGAATAAGTGCGAAATATGGAAAGAACAAGAATAAGTTTTACGACAGCTTGTTTGATCTAGTAAAATAAAAATGGCCGGACTAACACTACAATTTGTACCACACACTCAGATCTCCGATATGGGATCTGCAATGAGGGTAAAAAAACTAATTGACATTGTTAAACAAAACAAAATCGTATTATTAGAAGGACGTCTAAAAAAAGAAGAAGAAAAAGATCTAATTGCGATAACAATGGAAGAGATTAGTAAAAAATTCAAAGGAATCGAACTAGCAGTAATCAATCCAGAATCAAAAGATGCAGCACTATTAACCAAACTAAGAATGAGTATGATGAATGCAATCTGGAAAAATAGAACTGGACTAACGATAATCGGACCAGCATCAGTAGTAAAAGAAATAAAACAAAATCCTGACAAAATCGAATTATTAACAAAAGATACCAAAAAGAGGAAAAAGCGATAAAATGCCCCATCAATGTGTACGGTGTAATAATTTCTACGATGACGGAGATAAAGCAATACTAACTGGATGTAGTTGCGGTGGAAAATTATTCTTCTATATTAAAAAAGAAAAATTAGAAAAGTTAAAAAAACAAGAATTTGCTGAAAAGTTATCCGAAGAACAAAAAACAGAACTAGAAAAAGATGTTTTTGACTTAGTAGGACAGGACTGGAACAAAGACGACCCAGTAATACTAGACTTTGAGAGTGTTCGCGTATTGCAACCAGGAAAGTATGAACTAGATCTGGTTAGCTTGTTTAAAAAACAACCATTAATAGTAAAACTTTCTGAAGGTAAATACATGATTGATTTACCGAATACATTTAAAGAATTTATTAAGAAATGAAATCTGAAGTAATAAAAAACGTTGCATCAATACTTAATAGATTAAGCATTAAATGGGCAATAATAGGCAGCACTTCCTTGGCACTTCAAGGAATAAACACAAAACCAAAAGATTTAGACATTCTCATAAAAAACAAAGACATACAAAAAGTAAAACGTGCATTTAAAGACTACAAAACCACAGAAATCAAAAAAAACAGTTCTGAAGAATGTGAAGAATTTAATGTGCATATCAAAGATGTAGAAGTACAAATTTGTGCCGACTACGAAACTAGCATTTATTCCAGAAAATTAGATGAAACAAAAAGAATCAAATGTGCAGAAGTTGAGGTAAACGTTTTTGACCTTAAAACAGAGGCAGAATGTTATGAAAAAACAGGAAGAAAAGAAAAAGCAAATATGATAAGAACGTTTATTAAAAAATAATGTTCAACCCATAACCTTTCTATACATATGAGGAATAGCCCAACAAGGTGCGAGATGAGTAAAAAAAGGAACTGTTTGATATCTATTGGTATGTGACCCATCAAAGATCTGCTGTTTTAACGAATCCACCATAGCTCTCCCAGAAGAAGTATCCACATCCATAGAAGTTCTAGCAGTACCTAAAGCATTTAATGACCTTCTAGTTCTTGCATGGAGATCAGTACCTGAAACAACAGGAACATTAGACCCATCAAGTTCCAAAGCCAAAGATAAATCCTGAACAGACTGATTAACATCTTTACCACCCAAAAGGGCTCTAACCCAAGGGATACAATAACCATTATATTCCAAAGCTACCCGACCAGAATATCTTTTACATCTCTCAAATAAAGCCAGACCAATCTCAGGAGTTATTGCCTTCATCAAATTTTTAGCATCAACAAAAGGATGATCCAGAATAACTAGTGCATCTTTATCTAATGCTCTATCAATCATAACATCCATTGGTTGCCTCTCTTCATACTGATCATGCCCCACCATAATCATGTGGGCAACATCACAATTAGCTTCTTGAGTTGAAAATTCTACTCCTCGTAAGAAATAAGAGAACATTCCCTCATGTTCAACTCTCAACATTAACTCATCCCTTTCCACCTTAAAAAACCCTTCAGGAAGATCTTTAGCAGCCATTGCCACCTCATCAAAACACCCAAAACCAAAATGTAATGGAACAAGCACATCCAACATGTTATCTTCCATTACCTCAATTACATCATACAAACTATAATGATCAAAGTGCAGGTGGGCATGTAATTCAATATCAACTAATTTTGTAGTCATAATAAGAAAAGAAGGAAATTATGTTTAAAAAGATTACTTACCACTAATAATTTCTACAACATCGCCAGACTTAAGCAAATGTTCTTTACCAATAGTTTGCTTAGTCTTAACATCAATAGCTCGAATAAAATTCTTTCCAAAGTCGGTATGTAGTTTGTAAGCAAAGTCCAGCGCAGTAGTATTAGGAGGCATCAAAAAACAATCTGGCAACACATTACCGTTTTTATCTTCTAACTTATTAACTCCGCCAGGGAATATGGTGATGTACTTTAGTAAACTGAAAACTGCTTGATCTAATACTGGTTGAACTCCAGTAGAATTGAATGTATTCAAAACATGCGTTTTTATGAATTCTAACGCACTCGTTTGCTTATCATTTAATTCACCCTTAATTGTGAAATCATTAGCTCCCGGAACGTAATCAATCAATTCATGCTTAGCTGCCTCTTTCAACGCAATCTCTGATTCTGCTGAACACGGAATAAGAAGATGATCAGGAAAATCTTTTTGTAACTTTTCAAAGTTCTCTTTACCATTATTAACATCGGCCTTATTACATGCAATAATCATAGGCTTTGTTAACTTTCGCAACTCCCTAGTTAAACTAAAAAGTTGTTCTTCAGTCCACTCAATTGGCTTTTCAGTATTAAGTGCAAGTTTCTTAACAGTATCTTCCATCATTGGCAAATCTACTTTTAACCCTGATAATTGTTTCGCTAGAGCTTTTTTAATATCCAGGTGTTCTTGTTGTACCTGTCTAGCAAAGCGTTCCCAACCCTTCTTTAAAATACCAAAATACCACTGATCAAGTTCCTCTTCTAAAAACTTAATATCATTAGAAGGATCATAAGACCCGGTCTCAATAGACTCACCTTTCTCATTTGTTGAACCAGAAACATCAATAACATGAATTAAAACATCGGCTTGACGTAAATCATCTAAAAACTGATTACCCATACCCTCTCCCTTATGAGCTCCAGGAACAAGCCCTGCGACATCAATCATCTGAACAGGCACAAACCTTGTTTTGTCAATAACATAACCCTCTCGTGGATTAGAGACCTTATCAAAGAAAGCAGCAGCATCTTCAGTCTTAACAAAACCAACCCCCTCATTAGGTTTAATTGTTGTAAAAGGATAATTTGCTATGTCCACCTCTGCCAAAGTAGCAGCTTTAAAGAAAGTCGACTTTCCTACCGAAGGTTTTCCAACAACACCAATAATCATAAAAGAAAGAATAAAAAGCGCGTTTAAATAGTTTTTGATCCTAATGAGTCCACCTTAGCAATCTGCTCGTAAATATTCTCAATCAAATCATATTGTTTAGCCTCTTCCAAAGTAACCCAGGCATGCTCAGTTAATTCATCTTCCTTTAACTTCACTTCACCTTCTGCATGATCCGCAGACAGACTAAGAATGACAGTAGAAAAACCATTACCTCTCAAAAAAGCAATATTAGAAACATAACCCAAATTTTTGATATCCAAATTAGTCTCTTCCTTAACCTCTCGTTTAAGCGTTTTCTCCAAAACACCAAGCCAATGGTTCTCAGTATCCTTAGGAGTGTTAACAAAGTCTTTAACTTCAAGTTTTCCCCCAGGAACGCACCACTTTTCAGGAAAAGCCTTCTCATTAGGACTTCTCTTACAAATTAAATACTTACCCTCTTTCTTAATTATGCCTGTCACGGCAATATAATGCGCTTTTTCTTTAAATTCATCCATTTTAATACCCCCAATAGAAATAAACACAAATCCAATATTTTTAAATAATCCCTCAACTTCATTTGAGTAAAGATGAGATATTCAGGCAGTTTAGTAAAAAAAGAAAGAGAAGAAATATTTAGAATGTTCTTAGGAGATAATAAATTAAAGTTTAATGAAATAGAAAAGAAACTAGAAATACGTTCAAATATGGTTTCTTATCATCTCGATAAAATGCAAGAAGAGGGGTTGTTAGAAAAAAAAGGGATGTACTACTATTTAACAAAAGAGGCAGAAAGATATTTGCCAATACTTCCACACATAACTGGAGAGGGAATGAGCCCATTACCTGTTGTTTTAGTTGCAGTTATCAAGGATGAAAGAATATTACTGATAAAAAGAAAACGACGCCCCTACAAAGGCTACTGGTCTTTGGTTGGTGGAAAAATGTTAATTGAAGAAAGCTTTGAACAAGCAAGTAAAAGATTAGTAAAAGAAAAAACAGGACTGGATTGCCAATTTGTATCAACCAACGCAATATTACACGAACAAGTCAAAGGAGACGAGATCATAAAACACAGCTTCATATTATTTTTTACAAAAGTTAGCGTTGAAACTAACGAACTTAAGGAATCAGAACATGGAAAGCCAGACTGGTTTGACATAAACAAACTAGAAAAAGTCATTCCCTCCGATGAATGGCTAATATTGAATAAACTAAATTCTAAAAATAAAATAACTGAAGCAGTCATGGAAGAAAAAGAGGGGAAGCTAACTTCTTTCAATATTAAAAATAATTAAAAACAGAGTTTTTACCAATAGTTTTTTAAATCAAATCCGAGTTTTCTTAGTATGAGACTTACTATTCAGATGAGCTCAAAAATAACAAAATGACATTAAAAGCAGACCTACACATACATGCAGCGGAAGACGGACAGGACAAAGTATCTGTAACTGCAAAAGAGATCATAGATAAAGCAGCAGAACTAAACTTTGATGTACTAAGTTTCACATTTCACAACAAGACATTCTATCACGAAATAAAAGCATATGCTGAAGAAAAAGGAATATTATTAATTCCAGGAATGGAAAGAAACATAGAACGAGCACACGTATTATTATACAACTTTAATGAAAAAAAAGCATTAGAGATAAGACATTTTGAGGATTTAAGAAAACAAAAAGGCAACAAACAATTAGTAATAGCTGCCCACCCCTTTTTTCTTTCGAAAGCATGTGTAGGGAAAAAACTAAAAAAGTATGCTGAACTTTTTGATGCGGTAGAATTTTGTTTTATGCATAACAAAATTGTAAATTTAAATAGAAAAGCAATAAGAGTAGCTAAAAAATTAAACAAACCAATAGTTGCAAACTCAGACACACACTTTATAGAACAATTAGGAGAGAACTACACGCTAATTGATGCAGAAAAAAACATTAGTTCAGTAATCAACGCAATAAAACAAGGAAAAGTAAGAAGAAAAACAAGACATCTAGGTCTTGTTGAATCCTTCAAACTATATCTAAAATTAAGAGGAACTTGAATAAAATGATAGTATTAGGAATAGAATCAACGGCCCACACATTCGGGGTAGGAATAATCAAAGACAAAGAGGTCTTAGCTAATGTAAAAGATAGTTATACAACTGAAGAGGGCGGTATGATTCCTTTCAAAGCACAAGAACATCACGTAAAAGTTTGTGATGAAGTTATCAAAAACGCACTAGAAACTGCAGGAATTAACATGAAAGATGTTGATTTAATATCCTTCTCACAAGGACCTGGAATGGGACACACACTTAGAGTAGGTGCAATGACCGCCAGAACACTAAGTATTGTAAACGACATCCCTCTGATAGGGGTTAATCACTGTATTGCACACTTAACAATTGGTGAAGAATTAACTGGAGCAAAAGATACAGTCTTGTTATACGTCTCAGGAGCCAATACCCAAGTAATTGCATATGAAGGCGGCAAATACAGAATATTTGGAGAAACACTAGATATGGGAATAGGAAACTTTCTAGATAGCTTTGCAAGAAATATGGGACTGGGCTTTCCAGGGGGTCCAAAAGTTGCTGCACTCGCAGAAAAGAGCAAAAATTACATTGAACTTCCTTACACAGTAAAAGGAATGGATGTAGGGTTTGGTGGACTAATGACAAACCTAAAAGACAAACTCAAAAAAGGATTTGACAAAAAAGACCTGTGCTATTCTGTTCAAGAAACAGTATTCTCAATGATGGTAGAGGTAGCAGAAAGAGCCCTCGCCCACACCGGGAAAAAAGAGTTATTATTGGGAGGAGGAGTCGCATGTAACACCAGACTTCAAGAAATGTGCAAACAGATGTGTGAAGCAAGAGGATGTAAATTCTTCATTATAGAAAATCAGTACTTAGTAGACAATGCGGCTATGATTGCAGTACAAGGAAAAGTAGAATACGAATCTGGAAAAAGAACAACAGATAGTACAATACGACCCTATGAACGAACTGATGATATCGAAATAACCTGGAAGTAGAGAGAAATATTTAGTTCTAACAACCAGTTCATAAAAAAACTAACTAGTTATGTCGTGAGTTTTCTCAAACTCTTCTTCTTCTTCTTTAGGCGTTAAAGGTTCAAAGATCCCCCCACAGGTTCTACAAACTACTTGATCATCCTGATCCTTATAGATGAGTTCATCACCATAACAATCTGGACACTTTTTAACGTCTTTTATGTCGTCAATCATACCATTTTGGGCGGCAAGATTATTTAAAAATATTATGCATATACTATACAGCAATGATATTAGAAACCTTATAAAATAGTGTATCCCCGTCCCCGGACTTTCTCGCATAGTAAGAGATTATGAATTTCGCATCATCACTACGCCATGAAATGGCTTCGTTCTGAGCGAAACGCTCCTACGGTGCGTTTCGAACCAGGAATCCCTCGGTAACAGCTGGTCGTGTTTCATCTCAGTCTTTAAAAGACAACTCTACACAACATCTACAGCCAAGTGCTCTAGCCAGTTAAGCCAGACGGGGATAAGTAAAAAGAAAAATAACGCGTTTATAAATCTTACTGCTGTTTCTTTTCAGAATCTTTAGATTTAAGCAATAACTTAAAAATATTAGACTTAGAAAAACGATCCTTACCCTTTAAAGTCTTAAACCGCCCTGAAGCTGCAGGCAAGGTCAACCCTCCCAAAATCTTAAGTTGGGCCTGAATTTTATAACTAATTATTCTTTCTTCGAAACCCTCCAAAACAGGAATTTCCCATTTAATCAAGGTTCCTTTATGTTGATGTTTTAAAACCTTAATTGGAGTCAAACTTCCAACATGCTCTTCTTGAACATAACCTGCAAGGTGAGGTATAGCATCGTAAATTTTAACATCACTCACGGTTTTTTCAGAGATGTTCTTCAATTTCAGCCTAACCTTTAACATTGAAATTCCACCTTCGTCCTTCTTAAAAACTTCTGCAGTTTTATTTAGTGCAAGAGGACTTCTAAGAGAGAAATAAAGTGTGATGACAATAATGAGGATTAACAAAAATAACAAGAACGGACGATAGTTTCTTACAACAACAAGTTCGAATTCTTCCCCCGGTTCCAGATCCAACTCCCAAAAAAGATATCTTGCGCCATCCTCTTTTAAAATGCTTGCATCAGGAGTTTCAGATGAAAAAAGATCTTTAATAACCGAGGTTTTTAATTTAAAAACTTGTTTCTTATTCTGATTACCTGAATTTTTTACTGCAATATCTTCAGTAACTCTAAAAAAAGATTTCTCAACCCTCTTCTCAACTACAAAATCAGGAGAAAAACCCACCACATTAACACTTTTTTGATTTTGATAAATTATTTCATCTTGATGTGATAAAGTAAACGTAATAAGCAAGGGTTCAGCAATAAGCGTTGATTCCAAGGGCAATACTAAATCAAAAGATGCTTCACCAACCTGAGTTGAGGTTGTTGATTCTAAAGAGATTGATTTAGTCTCAGAGAATTGTGAACTTTCAACACTAACTTCAATATCGTCCAATTCCAAAGGGTTCTTATTCTTAAAAATTAGGGTTATTGGAAGATCACTATCTGGTGAAGTTTCTTCAGGCATGAGAATAACAACACCCACACTAGGTTGATAAGAGGATATATCTTTTTCTCGCACATTAATAATTAGGGGGATTTTTTCAACCTCATTCCCTTCAGCAGATTTAACATTAAGTGTTATTGCATGTTGTCCATTATTAACATATAATGGACGAGCATTAACCGTGATTGTTTTTTGTTCTTTATGCTGTAAATCTAAAGATACTACAGGAATATCCCATTCAACACCATTATAATAAACTCTGAAAGAGTCTGAAACCCCAAAGTTTTTTATTGCTAGCTCAAAAGAAGCAACATCTTCAATATCAATTACCTCCTTTATTGCCGTGGTCTTTACAGTAAAATCAGTTGCAGAAACAAAAGTAACTAAAAGTGTTAATAATAATGCGTAAATCAGTAATTTTTTCATATAATCCCCTCACAACTGTGATAAAAGAGAAATAATCACAGAAATTTATAAATCTTTTGATGATAGAGAAGAAGTATTGAGTTAAGTTAAAACTTTACAATCCATCATGAATCTTTACTCTTTTAATAAAAAGGTTGTAACATACATCAAGAATTATGTTAAACTGCGCTTCTGGTTTTTCAGGCATTTTATCATTATGTTTAACGGTCCCATACAAAACATCAGCAAGTATTTGAGTTAACGCCGAACCATTTGAATTTTCGGCACGGCTATCCAGAACTTTTTCGTTTATCTCTTTACCTTTATCTTTAGTAATAGTTCTCCCACTAGCAATCTTTTTACCAAAAGGAAGATGAGACTCTAAAAACCAATTATCGGGGAGGTCTTTTATTACGCTCTTAATTTTCTTTTGACCATAAATAACTATGCTATCTCTCCTATACCCCTTTCCCCCCGCATAAAATTTAAAATCTATTCTAGTTTGATCTTCATTCGCTACTTTAAAAAGTTCTTCTAACAATCTAAATATGCAATCTCTTAGATGCAAGGGGTTTGCGGTAAGATAAAATCGTAATTGTTTATTTCTCTTTAGGGCAGGATATAGTTCTAAGTAATAAAAATCCATGCTCTGGCGTTCGGTCTTCAAGATTTTTCCGTTTTGGTTTATCTCATCCCTATATTTTTCTATCTCTTTTATAATTTCTTTAATCTTTTCATAATATTTATGATTATCCATATTGTTTTCTGCCAAAATTTCTTGCCCGGTCTTTCCTTTAAAATAATCAGTGTAAAATCCCGCATATAATACCCTACCCAAAGTTCTTGCTGTACGAAACTGATCTAATAATTCTTTAGCTGAAAAATTACTGTTTAAATATTCTAATGCATCTTTTAAATCATACATTAAATGAACATGTTCAGCAATCCACTCCCAAAATTCCAACTCATAAGAATCGTATTTAGTAGTTAATTGATCCATAATCTTTTTTAGATGATGTTCCATATGATGGGCACTATGATCAAAGAATTGTGCTCTAAAAGCAGGGTCTATCTTTTTTTTAAAATTAGGATAATCCATATATTTTTTATGATAAGTTTATATATAAGCTTTTCTAAACTAAAACTTTACTAACACCTGCATTTTTTGTTATTCTAATAACACTACCTACAAACGATTCTACTTTAGATTCATGAGACACTAAAATTACCTGATTCATATTTAGTTGATCTAAAACATCTTTGAGTTTATCTAATTGTTCAGAACTGAATCCATCAGTAGGCTCGTCAAGAACAATAATATCTTTAGTATTTACTGTTGAGATAAGATCATTAATAACTTTGTTAAGCGCTAACCGATAAGCGAGAGCAACACTAGTCTTTTCCCCCCCAGAAAGATCTCCAAATGCGATCTCATAACCATTCTGTGTTACAATTGGAGAAAACTTTTCATCTAACCTTGCAGAAATGTTTTCATCCTCCAACATAAAATTAAACCACTCCTGAAAAAAGCCATTGAACTCTTGTTGAATTTTAAGCATTACATGACGTTCAATAAGATCTACAACCTTAAGAAAGTGTTCCTTGATCCAATTCTGTAAAGCTCTTCGTTTCTTTACTTCCTGTTGAAGCTTAAGAAGATAGTCAATTTCGGTTTCAAGCTTTTTTGTAGTAATAAAATAGGCTTCTTTCTTTGTTTTTAGTTCTGCTAATTTAACGTGCAAAGATTTTTCAGATTCTAAAACCTCAAGATATTGTTGCTTAATCTTTTTATACTGTTCTTCTAATTGTGCAAATCCTGCAATCTTAGACACCAATTCTGATTTAACCTGGTTTATGGATTCAATCTTTGTCTTGGACTCTAAGTTCTCTGATTCCAACTCCTTAATTGTTAAAATGTATTCGTCAAGAGTTTTCTTTTTGAAATTAATAAGTTCGATTTTATTAAGAGATCTCTTAAATTCATCTAATTGTACCTTCTTTTCTTCAGCATTTGAGGGTTCCTTATTTAATAATTCTATTTGTTGTTTAAATTCGGCAATCTTCTTTTGTTCTTCTTCTGAGACAAGTTTTTTGTGAAGATCATTAACCGGTTGTAGACATAGCGGGCAATTCTTTAAC
Organism: Candidatus Woesearchaeota archaeon; assembly: GCA_018653365.1. Lineage (GTDB taxonomy): Archaea > Nanobdellota > Nanobdellia > Woesearchaeales > JABIAG01 > JABIAG01. Next base: position 23,736 of record JABIAG010000002.1, on the reverse strand, counting down.
TGTGCTATCTTTTCACTTAATTGTTCAGCCTCTTTTATTTTTTCCTTAAATGAAAATGTTTTTGCAATTACATCACGCTCTTTTTGTTCTAAATTAGCTAGTACTGTTGTTAAAGCAAGTATTTTAGACTTTAATTCTTCTTCATCATCCAATTTTGTTTGAGCAAGTTCTAACTCAAGAGTTTCTTTTTTATTCTTAGTCTCAAAAATCTTATTAATATTAGCAGATATTTTAATTTCAATATTTTTTAGGTTAGTTTCTTGAATTGAGAGTGTTTGCTTAAGCTTATTCAATTCCACTAAATGTGTTTCAATTTCATTAATTTTTTGAATTTTAAGTTTCTTCTCAGCAACAATTACTTCTTCCTTTGGAGAGCTCAACTTAAGATGTTCATCAACTTGTTTCAATTGCAAAGACGTTTCAGCAAGATCTCGCTGTTTATCAAAAAGTGATTGTAATTTAGTATCATCAATAAGTAATTCATCCCTTAAAGTTAGAAGAAATGTACTTGCATTCTCTTTTATTCGCTTATACTTGTCCATGTTGAAAACTTTTCTAAGTATGTTTAATCTAGACTCCTCATCATCTTGAATTATTCGTTTCATCTCTTCCTGTGGCGTGTAAACTGTATAACGGTAAATTAAAGATTTAGATGTTGTGAGTAATGATTGTGGATAACCTAACAGAGTTAGAATTTTTGTTTTTAGTTCTATTGCAGTTGCCTCAGTTTTGATTCCATTTTCTATAAAAAAACCTGCCGATTGTTGCACGCCTTTTGGCGAGCGTTTAAGAGTTCGTTTTATTGTTAAAGGAAGCTCGTTTATTTGAAACTCTAGTTCAACACTCCCCTCAGTAGAACCCTTTCTTAGTAATGATTCTCCAGACAGTTCACCTCGTAAGATCCCAAACAATGCAAACTCTATTGCTAATAAAATAGATGACTTTCCACACCCAATATCTCCTGAAAGCATTATTGAAGAATCTGGAAAAATTATAGTTTCATCTAAATATGTTCTTATGTTGTTGAGCTTTAGGGTTTTAATTAGCATGATTCTTAATGAGAAAATTGCTTTATAATTATTGTTGTACTAGGTTACTTATTCCCGTAATAAAAAATATTCTCAACAGACACATCAGCCCCATCCAACTCATCAGGGTCTCGCCCGTTCTTAACATCATCTTTAGTAATTTTGTTATCTCGCGTATCATCTTTAGACAGAGTTTCTTGAACTGCAGGTTTAGCTTCTTCTACAACAGGTTTTGCATCATCTTTTATTTCAATTTTTTCAGGTTCGGAAGTGTAATTTTTATGTGAAGGGATACTTTGTTCAAGAAGATCCACCTTATTTTTTAGAGTAGTGATTTCATCCTTTAAACTTGAAACGTATTCTGAAATTTTGCGATTATTTCGTTCAAACATGATTTCCACATACTCTTTTGAAACTGAAGATTTAACATCTTTTTCTGGAACATCTGCATCCGAAATGCCTTCTGCAAGTTTTACTCCTTCCTCAGAATTATTAGCTAGACCGTGTTTTTGTAAAGTCTTTGTCATTTCATTTAATTCTTTTATTTGTTTTAGGTCCATTGTTTATTTCAGTTGTTTCTTGAATTGTTCAATAAGATGAACTTCAGTAGGATCAATTTTGTAATTTTCAGCAAGATAAACCGAGGTAAGATCCCCCAGGTATAACTCCGTGATAATTCGATTAAACAATTTCTTCCCAGTAATTGCGATTTCTGTAACCGATACGCCTTTAGACAGAACTAATTTTTTTGTTATTGCCATTCTTTTCTTTATCTTTGCATTGTCTTCATCATCAACAATAATAACTACATGAAAATCTGCCTTCAAATGAACAAATCCCTCTAACTCATTATGATTCAATTCAGAAAATGCATTTGAAAATGCATGAATCTTTGCATTCTCATTAAACTGAGTTTTCCAACGGTATGCAACAGGATAAATTCGTTGTGAAGAATAAATTATTGGAACTTTATCAACAAGTTTTACTGCGAGTTCTTTAGCCTTATTTCTTATTTTTGAACTTTTAAGTGCTTCAATCAGTTTAGTCAAATCAGGGATTGGTTGCTTTAAAATATTCATTAAAGGAAGCAACATATAAGGAATTGATGCACGCGGTTGAATCCCAAAAGGAATCCTAATGCAGGGAAGTTTGTCCTTTAGTGCTTTTTCTCTCAATCTCCCCCCAGAAGAGATTACTACTACTTGACAAATCTTTTTTCTTGCATCATTATACAATGCAATCATTTCCTCAGTATTACCTGAGTAAGAACATGCAATAACTAACGTTTTATTATTAACCCAATCAGGAAGAGAATAATCATGAACTGTTGTGATATTTGGGATTAAGATTTTCAATAAGTCTCCAGATATTCCTGAACCACCCATTCCTGCGACAACCACAGAATCATATTCTTCCAAAGGTAAGTCAAGTCCTAAACTTTTAGCTTCTCTTAAAAACGTTACAAAGTTTTGCTCAACATCAGTTTTTATATCAGACATGCTCTTTTTTGGCATACTATGTTTATATATTTTTTGTTGGTCAAGAAGTTATTAAAATACAAGTAGAACAATTCCCACCAGAGCCACTAACCCTATGCCCAGGATTACTGGAGTAACAAACTTTTCAGGCATAAACAAATTAAAAAAACTTCTTTCATCTCCAAAAAGTTGATGCAAGAAAACAAATGGGCAATCTCCCTTAAAAATAAATAAAATGGCTGCCTCGAAAACAACAACTGCAACAGACAAATGTGTTAATCCATTAATCTCATTCGTAAAAACACTAAAATAAATTACTATAATTGATACTAAAATAATTGATGCTAAAAGACTATGTAAAAAGCGAGTTAAAAATTGTCCTTTTCTTTTTATCAAATCATCCATTATTTACTCCAACAATAACAATCCAAACATAACTAAAATACCTAACACGATCAACCCTAACTGTAACAGGCCTCGCCAAAACCGTTGTTCTTTATGCATCTCAGGAATGAGATCTGAAGCAGCAATATATATGAAGGATCCTGCAGCGAAAGGTATTAGCAGATGAGCTAAAGAGCCAACTTTAGAACCAATAAGTAATGCCAATACAACCCCCACAATGGCAGTTAATGCAGTAAGAAAATTATAGAAAATTGCCTTTCCTTTTGAAAATCCTCCATGGATTAAAACTCCAAAGTCCCCAATTTCTTGAGGCACCTCGTGAAAAACAACAGCTAAAGTAGTGGCTATACCTAAAGGAATGTTTACAAGATATGAAGCCCCAATAATTAAACCATCAATCAAATTATGAATTACATCTCCCACAATATTCATAATTGCGAAAGGGTGTGGATGAGACTCACAAGTTGGTTCATGACAGTGCCTCCAATGAATAATTTTTTCAATAAAAAACATAAACAATACACCAAATAAAATCAAAAAAGCAGTTGATGTATGAAATCCCCCCTCCAGTGAATGAGGAATTAAATGAAGGAATGCATCCCCCAATAGTGCTCCTGCTGAAAAACTGATAAGATAAAAAACAATTTTTTTAAGTTGGTTAATTTTTAAAGAAAGTGTAAATATGCCCACTAGTGAGATAACACTAACTATAACTGAACTAAGAATTGCGTAACCCCAAACATTCATCTTAAATCTTTTGAAAGCCTAGTTTAAAAATCTATTGAAAATCTTCTGAAAATATTGAAAAATTTACGAAAAATCTTAGCAAGAGCTTATTAAGACAAAAAAGACAAAAATCAGATGACGTTCATTAACGTATGTGTTAAAGAGGGAAAGATAAAACATGCATTCCTGCACTGGCGAGAGGTTATTAAGTTGTTGGAGGGGGAAGAGTTTAATGGCAGATTCAAGGAATTCATTTTTATTGATCTAGATGCTAAACGAATAATAAGCAATCAATCTTGTTTTAGAATTGGAAAAAAAGAAGGGTTCGAGGTAGAAGAGGTTTAGTATTCTCCAAGTTTTTTTTGTTTATTGTCATAACGTTCCAGGTATTTTGGGGGAGAAACAGAAACGTGCTTAAAACCCCAATCTTTTAACATTTTCTTTGCGTTAGAAGACATTTTAGGACAGGCCAGGATTCCTTTTACTACATTTACCCCTTTTGACTCTTGGAGTTTTTCGACATATCTTCTTAATTGAGTTACTGCAGCCAGATCCCCGTTGTAACGTTTACATTCTACTACAATTAGATTATTATCTTTATCATGACCAAGAACATCAATAAATCCGTACTTAGTTTGTTCTTCTTGAGAGACTGGCTTGAAGTCTTTAGAGATTAATTCAGGCTGTTTTATTATTAAATCTGCCATGTCCTTTTCAGTTCCCTGGATCTGGATCTTTTCAGCGTCTTCTAAAGAATGAATGGTATGGAAGTGAAGTTTATGAATTTTGATATCTAGAAATTCTTTATTTTTTATATTCTTAGACTGAAGACAAAGTTCATTATTGTCTAGAATAAGAGAGTGTTCAGCCTCCTTCATGTAATTAATAGGATTATTACCCGTAGGTTGATGAACTAGTAACGTTCCATCCTGTTTGATTAAGATAATTCTGTCCCCTTTTGGAAGGAAAGACTCTGCTCTTCCAGAATAAGTAATCTCACAATTTGTTCCTAATACTATAGAGTATGATTTGTTTAGGGCTTCCTTGATTTTAAGTAACTCTTCTTCCATAAGGGAGCATTAGATTTTGGGGTTTTAATATTTTTGTATGTTCAAACAAACTTTTAGAATTAAACATAGAATACTTATGTATTCATTATATAAAGATATTCGGGAATCTTTTTAAAATAAAAGGGGGAAAAGCATAAGCTTTATAAACGGAACTGAGTTTTTACTCTTTGTTGGGGGTGAAAATCGGGTGCAAAAACTAAACAGGAGAATCTAAAATGAAAAAATGCCCAGAATGCGGAAGTTTAAAACTAGCGCATCATAAAGATAAAGGAGAAGTTGTTTGTAAAGAGTGTGGACTAGTTCTAGAAGACAAAATGGTTGATTTTTCACCAGAATGGACAGAACACGATACAAACGATCAATCAAAAAGAAGAGCAGGAGCTCCACTAACATACACTCAACACGACCAAGGTCTAGGAACAGAAATTGGAAGTTCTGCAGACATTTACAGGTTAGGAAATAAAGATAAATTTTTCAGACTAAGAAAATGGCAAAGAAGAGTTAGCACAGCAATTGAAAGAAATTTGCAACTAGCCCTATCTGAACTAAAAAGAATAAGTTCAATTCTAAACCTGTCAAAAGCAGTAGAAGAAGAATCTGCAAGAATCTACACCCTAGCAGTTCAAAAAGGACTGGTAAAAGGAAGAGGATTAGAACAAATTGTTGCAGGCGCAGTATATATCTCCTCTAGAATTAATGATAGCTCATTAACAATGGATGATGTATGCAGAGCAGCAGGAATTGACAAAAAAACTCTTGGTAAAAATTACAGATTCGTAATGAGAAAATTGGACATTAAATTAATGCCGGCAGACCCAGTAAACTACGTACATAGATTTGCTTCACGCCTGGAATTAAGTCCGATAACTCAAACAAAAGCTCTTAAGTTAATTGATAGTATCAAGAAAAATGGATTAAACTCAGGTAAATCTCCAAAAGCAATTGCAGCTGGAGCAATCTACTTAGCAGCTATCATGAATGGAGAAAAAAGAACCCAGGAAAAGGTAGCAATGGTAAGTAATGTAACTGAAGTAACAATCCGGAACAGATACAAAGAGTTCTCTAAGAAATTAGGACTTAAGAATAAGTATTTGAGTAAGGCTATGAAGAAAGCAGTAGCTTAAATCTTTTTTTATTTTTATTCTTCCTCAGGAAAATTACCAAAAAGAACAGAGACATAAAATGACAGAAAGAAGAGCAGTAATAGCAATGCACAATCCCTCCTTAAGAGAACTCATGAAAGTGAGGATGGAGATGTTAGACTATGACCCTATTAGTTGCACAAACGCTGATGAATTAAGAACTGCATTATCAACACCAACAGATGCCCTAGTCATGGACCTTAACTTTGAACGACCAGGAGCAGTTGATGATGAACCTGCTAGAAACGCATATGCAAGTGCGGTGACATTAAACCAAAACGTTAAGATGGTGGCAGTATCAGGTAAAGCAGAAACCGTTTCCTTAGGCAGAAGAACATTTGAAGACAATGATCACGTGGAGATAAAATCGAATGTTGACTCCAGTTACACATTCTTAAGTGAATTTTTTGCTTAATAGAAAAAATCAAACTAATTATTCTTCATTAGGAAAATTACCAAAAAGAACACACTCAATAACTGTTTTCCCAAGAACTTCTTTTTTAGTTTTAATAGCCTCAATCTTAGTATTAGGAAGATGTTTCTTTACTTGATCAAAAATTATAGAAAAGTTATCTGCTGGCAGATTACCAATCGCATGAACAATAGCAAAATTAACCTGAGTTTTATTAATGTCATCAAACAGCGTTGAAACAGACCTAGAAATTTCTTTAACATTAAGTTTAGAAATAGTCTTAGTATCTGTAATTTCATTAATATTATCCAAAGATGTTTTCTTAACTAAAACACCGTCCTCAATTTGGGAAAGTTCAGTAATGTTATTCATAACCTGCTCATTCTTTTGTAATTCGCTAGACAATTTCCAAACAGGCAGACCAAAAGAAGGCATTAACTCTTCTAATGCATCTGCTTCTAATTCATTAAGAGAGAACTTATTTAATTCCATGATGATCTTTCTAATCTCGCCAAGATGTTTAGCAGGGTCTCCTTTTAATTCTAACTTAAGAAAGGGCAAATTTATTTTAAGTTTAATTTCTTCTTTTTCCATAAATATCATTAAGTGAAGGTAGTATTTAAAGATTATTAGAATAAAATAATAACCTTTTTAAAGCGGTTACCAGTTCTAAAGAGTGTGAGATGTGGGCGTAGCTTGCCTGAATCACAAAAAGTAAATTATAACAATGGAGGCTAAGAAAAATGGGAGCATACAAATATATTAGAGAGGCTTGGAAAAAGCCAAAAGAAAATTCTTTATGGAAAGAAAGACTAGTTCAATGGAGAAAAGAACCAGTCACAGTTAGACTTGCAAAACCAACAAGACTAGATAGAGCAAGAAGTTTAGGGTACAAAGCAAAACAAGGAATAATTATTGTACGACAAAAGGTTTCACGAAAGAGAAGAATGAGACCTGCTGTTGCTGGCGGACGAAGACCAAAAGCATACAGGCATAGAAAAGTTCTAAACATGAATTTCCAACAAATTGCAGAAATGAGAGCAAATAAAAAATACATCAATTGTGAAGTATTAAACTCTTATTACGTTGCAGAAGATGGACAAAACATGTGGTATGAAGTAATCTTAGTTGACAGAACTCATCCTGCAACCATTGCTAATGAAAAATTAAATTGGATTTCTCTAAAGCAAGGAAGAGCATCAAGAGGACTGACTTCTGCTGGAAGAAAAAACCGAGGCTTACGAAATAAAGGTAAAGGCGCGGAAAAACTTCGACCAAGTAGGAATGCAGCATACAAAAGAAAAGCCAATAAAAAATAAAATTTTATTTTTTCTTTTTATTATTTTATTAAAACAATATAACTCCTAACTAACGTTCTGGAAATACTCAACGATCTGCATTGAGTATAAACCATCACTAACGTTCTGGAAATACTCAACGATCTGCATTGAGTATAAACCATAGAAAAGTTTACACAACCTCACTCCACAAGCAATGTGTCGTTCTGAGTATAAACCATAGAAAAGTTTATAAATTAATTAGCTGTTGAAATTATGCAGATGACTAAGATAAATAGGATGGTAATGAAGGGGTTCAAATCATTTAACCAAAAGACAGAAATTCTATTCGGAAATGAGTTTAATTGCATACTTGGACCAAACGGTAGTGGGAAGAGCAACGTTCTAGATAGTTTGTGCTTCGTACTTGGAAAAGGAAGCGCAAAAGCACTAAGAGCAGAAAAATCATCCAACCTAATTTATAATGGTGGAAAGAAAAAACAACCCTCATCCCAAGGAGAAGTCAGCATCTACTTTGATAACAAAAATAAAATCTTTCCCTCAACTGAAGAAGAAATTAAGATAACTAGAATCATTAAGAAAAATGGAAATTCTGTTTACAAAATAAGCGATAAGACTCGAACAAGAAATCAGGTGTTAGATCTTCTAGCTGCAGCAAGGATCAACCCAGACGGATACAACATAGTACTCCAGGGAGACATTATAAAATTCACAGAGATGTCAACAGAAAAAAGAAGAAAATTAGTAGAAGAAATTGCAGGCATAAGCGTTTATGAAGAAAAAAAACAAAAAGCAGTAAGAGAACTAGACAGAGTAGAAGAAAGACTTAATGGTGCTGAAATTATACTAAAAGAAAAACAAACCCATTTACGTGAACTAAAAAAAGACAGGGATCAAGCACTAAAATACAAAGATCTAAATGACAAAATACGACACAATAAAGCATCATATCTTAAAATTCAAATTGAAAGAAAAGAAGCAGAAAAGGAAGAACTAACTGAAAGAAAGAACATTGCAACTACTGAATTTGAAAAACATAATAACATAATTGAGAAACTAAAAAAAGAGAATGAAGAAAAGAAAAGAACCCTGGATGAGATTGCACACGAAATCGAACAGAAAGGTGAAAAAGAACAAGTTCAACTCTCAAAACAACTCGAAACACTAAGAATAGACATAGCAAAAAATCGAGAAAGAATCAACTCATGTAAAAATGAAATAGAAAGAATATCCCAAAGAAGAGATCAATTAGATGAAAGTTATAAAGAAATTGACGGAAAAATCACAAATTTTGATACAGAAAAATCAAGACTACAACAAGAAATAAACACAAAAGAAAAAGAGAAAGAACAGGTCAATGGCAGCATTGAAAAATTCAAACAAAAAAACAAATTAGGTAAAGATTTAGAACAGGTAGACCAAGAAGTTGAAGGAATTGACTCTCGATCAGAAGAACTACAAAAATCAATTGATGAATTAAGAGAGAAACAACAAGAACTCATCAGAGAAAAAGACAAACTCGAATTCATGTGTGGAAGTGTAGACGAAAGAATAAAAAAAGTAGAAGAAATAGACAAAGAACACAAAAAAGAACTTGACGATCTAAAAAGAAAAAGAGAAGAATTCAAACATTCAACACTAGAACTAAATAAAAAATTAAATGAAGACTCAACTCTAGCAGCATCCTCAATAAACATAAAACGTGAACTAGCAGGTTATGAAGAAGAATTATCAAAATTAAGCGTAAGACAAGCAGGACTGAAAGAGGTCTCAATGCAAAATCACGCAGTCCAAAGAATACTAGACAATAAAGAATTAGGAAAAGTCTACGGTACGGTATCCCAATTAGGAAGTGTAAGCTCTAAATATTCAACTGCACTAGAAATTGCAGCAGGCGGAAGAATTAACAGTTTAATAGTAGAAGATGACAGTGTAGCTGCCCGATGTATCAAGTTTTTGAAAGAAAGAAAACATGGCGTAGCAACATTCCTACCACTAAACAAACTAAAATCTGTTGAGATAAATTCTGAAGTAAACCGACTAAAATCAGCAAATGGCGTTGTTGACCTTGCAATCAACCTAGTCAGTTTTGATAACAAATTCAAAAAAGCATTTTCATACGTTCTGGGCAATACACTAATCGTAAACGATGTTGAGGTTGGAAGAAGAGTGGGAATTGGAAAAGCTAGAATGGTAACTCTTGAAGGAGATGTAATTGAAACCTCGGGTGCAATGCAAGGAGGCTTTAGAGGCAAAAGAAAAGGAATAGGCTTTAATGAAGTTGAGGTCGGAAGAAACATAACTACCCTAGAAGAAAAAGTAGGGAATTTACGTGCTGAACTTAGCGGCATCATGAGACGAAGAGATGAAAACGAAGAACTAATTCAAAAATTACGATCAAGAAAAGCAGAACTAGAAGGAGAAATAATCAAAATGGAAAAAAGTCTGCACATAGAAGACGCAGATATGGAATCCAGTCTTAATTCTAAAAAAGAAATGGGCACAAGAATAAAAGAGGTAGAAAATGAAATAGAAAAAGTACAAGATACAATAACTGAAAAAAACAGAGAATTAGCACAACTAAAAATACAAAAACAAAACCTTAAAACAAAAATATCTGAATTAAGAAACCCAACAGTCCTAGCAGAATTAAACACGTTAGAAGAAAAAAGAAAACAACTCAATGACTCAATAAATGAAATTAACTCAGAAATAAAAGGCCTAAATACCCAGGTGAGCTCCATATTTGAACCAGAAAAAGAAAACATCGTTAAAATCCTAAAACAACATGACAAAGAAACTAGCTCGTTTGCTGAAGAGATCGAAAGTTTAAACAAGGTCATAAAAGGCCAAAATAGCGAGATTAAAGAAAAAGAAGAGAAAGAAAAGAAGTTCTATTCAAAATTCAAGGCATTATTCAATAAACGAAATCAAACAAATGAAGAACTAACCAAAAACGAATCACGTATTGACAAATTAGATGAAAACAGAAGAAAAGCAGAACACAAAATGAACACGATCTCGCTAGAAGAAGCAAGAACCAACGCAGAATATTCAGGACTAATAGAAGACTTTGACCAATACAAAGAAATGAAAGTCAAAATAACAAAAACAGAAGAAGAACTAAAAAAAGAAATCAATGACTTCGAAAGAATGAAAGATAATTTGGGGGGAATAAACATGCGAGCCCTAGAAATTTATACTGAAGTCGAAATAGAATTCCACAAACTTGTTGATAAGAAAAATGTATTGATGAACGAAAAAGAAAAAGTAATGAACATGATGGAAGAAATAGAGGGCAAGAAAAAAGAACTCTTCATGAACACCTTCGAGGTTGTAAATAAAAACTTCATCAACAAATTCCATGCACTAAGCACAAAAGGAGATGCATTCTTAGAACTAGAAAATAAAGAAAATCCTTTTGAAGCAGGAGTAGCAATAAAGGTTAAGTTATCTGGAAAGAAATTCATGGATATTCGTGGACTATCAGGCGGGGAGAAAACAATGACCGCATTAGCATTCATCTTCGCAATCCAAGAACACGAACCAGGCTCATTCTACATACTAGATGAGGTAGATGCAGCACTAGACAAACACAATAGTGAAAAGTTAGCTCAATTAGTAAGAAGTTACTGTAACGGAGCACAATATATAGTAATATCACACAATGACTCAGTAATCGGAGAAGCAGACAATCTATACGGCGTTAGTATGAACGAACATGGAATAAGTAAAATAACCAGTTTAAAGATTTAATTCTAAAAAAAGAAAATAAAAAAAATTAATCACATTCTTTTGCAAGCTGTCCTGGTTTTAAAGGCAGTAATAAAGAACTATCCTTTAAATCAGGATGATACCAAAACGTACTCCCCACCGTTGTTGCAGGCGTTTTAGCTTCATTCAACCAATAAGTAGAACCATCATCCCCAACTAATAAAAAGTTAGACACACCAGAAATACTCATATCAGGAAGACAAACAGTCATTACACCAATATCCGTTTCTAACTCAATCGTTTGCTCGCCAGAATATGAAGCATCCCTCAAATTAATATAAATCATACCATCCGAAGGATAAAAATTCGGATTAATTTGAAACTTATTATGCGGGGCAACTATGGCCTTATCATAATACGCCAGCTCTTTTAAACTATTAAACTTAAAGTTCTTAAAAGCAATCTGAAAATCAAATTCTGCACTCGGCACAGCATTAATAATCCGATCCACCACAAGAGGCTTAGCCCAGTCATCAGTCACAAGCTCATTAAAACAATCAATATAAGCCATAGTATCTTTAAAATCAATTTGATTACTATCATCCACATAAAAATCGTTGGCAGCACTAAATGCCAAAAAGTTTGCAAGTGAAAAAGTTGCCAAATCAATATCATCAACAACCCCACTACCATCTAAGTCAACATTACTTAGCGTACAGTCTTTAGTAGACACAGATGCCGCATTTAACTCACTACTAATCGCAGTAAGATACGTTTCAGCAACAGAAAACGGACTATTATCTGACTCACCACAAACTCTAACAACATTTTCACCATTCACCCAAACATAACACCAGTCTGCACTCGTCTGAGCAAGATAAACATTCTCATCACCCACAACATCCCCCGCAACATAAGTTGTACTAGGCAAAGCAGAACGTAACTGCGAAGCACCAACTTCAGCATCAAAAGACATAACCGTAGCAGCAACCCCAAAGTCTCCCGTATAAGTCGCAGTTTCAGAACCCTCACAAGTTCCCAAAGCAAGCTCACAGGTAGTTGATTCAACAGAGCTAGCATAAACAAAATCACCAATGTCCGCAGCAATAAGTTCAACTGCAGCAGAAGCCTCAGACCCTTCAGAAGGTATACTCACTCCCGGACCCGCTGTAACAAACACTCTAGCACTAATTTCTTCTTCAGGCAAATTAATTATTAGTTCAGTACTTGCCAAATTATTTGAATTGTAATCAATTCGCGTTCCATAATCTGTATAAAGAATCTTATTGATGTTATCTGAAACAGATACATCAACTTCAGGATAAGTCGAAGTTACCGATCCAAAAACTGGATGTAATTCTTCGTCGGCAGTATCAATTTGAAGACCAATATTAATTTGCGATGAAGAATCTTCACCATCAGACACGCCTGAAGGTTCAGTAATTACTACATTAAAAACACCTGCTTGGCTTTCTTGAATCACAATTTGTGCTCCGCTATCAGTAGTTATAGTTGTTGGTCCGGAATAAGTTATCCCATCTTCAATTGCATCACAGTCTCCTTCACAAACAAATTCAACCGTTTGTTCCACCCCAGCCTCATCAGGATAAATCAGCTCCACATTTTGACCAACAGTTTCAAAACGAATTTCATCAAAATTAACCGGTTCAAATCCAGCAAAAACAAATTTAAAATTACCTAAAACAGGATCAACAAATTCATCACCCGGAGCAAGATAAATTTTATCTTCTGGAACGTAGTTAATCATAAAACTATCAAGCTCTCCAGGAGTGCTATAAATAACAACTTCAGAACCGTCAATATTAATACCATTAATTTCAACTTCTTTACTATCATTTAATGCAACTATTTTCACCGTCCCACCATACTGTGCAACAAACCCTGCGTTTGATAAACGCAAGGAATCTACACTACCATCCTGTTTTAACATTACTGAAACAACACCATAAACTTCTCCTTGAATATTTAACGGCAGATTTACCAAATCCATCCAAGCTAGGTTTGACGAAGACGCATCATAAATAACAGCATCATCAAAATGTAGGTCATATTCATACATTACATCATCCAGACTTCTATCAAATACGAGATATAAACCACCATCGGGTGCGTCATCATCATCTTGTACAACAGCCAGGGTTCCTGTATCATCAGTAAAAGCTAAATGTTGCGTGTAAGAATAGTCGTCTCGGTTTGCTCCTTCTGAATCTTCAAAAACTCCATCACGCAAAAGATTTGGCAAATCAGAGTCACCTAAAGCATTAGGTCTAATATCCGCAATACTTTCACCAATATTTAATTTGTTACCACTAGCTTTAATAAGCACTGAATCTTCCTCAAATTGAGGTAAATCTTCTGGATCTGTTGGACTATCAGGGAATTGGAATTTAGCAAGGTCAAATTCTTGAATCATCCACTGACCACAAGCAACAGAATCACAACCACACTTCCAAGAACCTCCATAAAGTTTACAAGAATAAGCAACAACAAAATTTTGCCCTTCATCTAAATCATCAACATCAATATCTAATTCAACACTAGCAGAGTCCCTAATCCAGTTAGAACTACCCACTGTGCTTTCACTAAAAGTAAACTGTTCCCAACCATCAAAAGTATAGTAATAACCATACTTGTAAATAAAACCATCATCATGATCAACATTAACATCAACATCAGCAGTAGTATCACCTGCAGTTAACGTTATAACATAAGAAGCTAACGAAAAAATATTCTCATTCCCCTCATTAATATCATAAGGCGGACCAAAACTAGAAGTAGCATAAGAAATCGCACCACCAACAGTAAGATCATCAGAACCCCCAATCGCACCAGGTTCAGGAGGCAAATCATTACTACAACCCACCAAAAACAAACAAACACAAACAATTAATGATAACATAATTTTTTTCATTTTAACTCCTCCCTACAATCTTAAATGCTTGAGCTATGTCCTTATCAGACCAGCCACCCTGTGCTAATGTCAATCTAAGCTGAACAGAAGAAAAAGACGAATTCTTTTTGATATATTCAACCAACTCATTAACGTTACTTTCAACCTTAACACCTTTACCTTTTAAATTTTTCTTTGTAACAAACAATATAATCAAGATTAAAACAACTAAAAAAATAACTCCTCCAGAAAGAATATATGTCAAATAATGAGAGGGGGATCTTTTTTCATTTACATATTCTTCTATTAAAACAAGGATTTCTGACTCTGAAAGAGAGTATTGTGAGATTAAGGATTGTATTTCAGATTCTGTTAAAAACTTAGAGTTTAACTCCGCTCTTAAATCAGCAACCAGCTCAGAAGCATTTTTTATAGTATTTGGTTGAGTTAGCACAACAGGATTAGTTGGAGCCGGAGGACTATAATTTTCAGGAGGATCATCATAAAAAGTTGTAGAAGAGTGCAGATTGTCACCTCTCTCATCAGCAGAAGCAGAATCGTACGCATCATCTAAATCAGAATCCGCCCCAGTACTAGGAGTTGGCAAATCACCCAAAGGAAGGTCATCCAAATCAAATGCAAATACAAAAGAAACAAAAATAATAACCATGAAAACATAAAGACCTAATTTCATACTAAAAAATTAGCAAATTACTTAATAAATGTTTCTACAAACTAAGTTTAACAAATCTTTCTGCAAAACGATGCTCACTCAGCATTCTTTCGCCAATGCCAAACGAAGTAGGTCTCCCTAACGGTCGAGCCTACAAACTAAGTTTAACAAACCTTTCTGCAAAACGATGCTTACTCATAATACCATAAATAAACGCTCTAGAAATAACTGCAGGCATAAGAGGCCACCTACCCTGAACATTTTGTGTTTTAAATTTCTTCAAAGCACTAAGTTTTAACTTAAACGTATCAGTTATGTCAACATAAAGTTTTGGAGAATTTCTCTTTCTAAGAAGAACTGGATTCCAAACATCAAACGCATACAAATCATTCACATATTTAATCTCTTTTAAAATTTCCATAACCAACTTATAAACTGCACGATGATCAGCATGAGGATCATCTAGAGAATGAGTAAAAATTTTGGAAGGATCAATTTTTTTAATTATCACTTTTAATTCATTTTGAATCTTTTTAGAAGCATCGCCAATTTTTCCTTCAGCCAACCCTAAAAAAATCGTGTTATGAGTACCAATCACTTTAGCCGCCCTTAAACTTTCATTCTTCCGGATTTTAACCACTTCTTCAGGCTTTAACCAAGGAAGTGCCTTCTCACCATAAGAAAAAATAACACTAGTTACCTTATTCCCATCGTTAACATACTTGGCTATAGTGCCACCTACACCAAACACTTCATCGTCGGGATGTGCGCACAAAATCAAAACATTTTCCATAAGCACAAAAGTAAGAAAGAACGTATATAAAGGTTTGCGTAATAGTGTTTACAAAATCTTTTTATACTCATAAACTTACAAAAAGACAAATGGATGAAAGATCCTCTCTTTCAACAATAGTTATTCTTGTAATCGTTCTATTAGGAACAATAATCGTTTTTTCCAGTGGCAGAGCTAATTTAAAGAAAGAAATAGAAATTCTAAAAGTACAAATAACCGAGAAAGAAGAACAACTAATAAATCTGGGAGCGAACTTAAAAGAGGTAGAAAAAGAAAAAAGAACAATTGAAGGAACTGCAGAACAGTTAGAAACTGAAAAAAACGAACTAAGTGAAAACTATGATGGATTAAGAGTAGAAGCATACAACATACTTGCAGAAGTAGAAATGTTTGAGGGCAGAATAGTTGATTCGCTAAATTGGTTTAATACAAATTCAAACATTGATAACGTTTTAGATTATTCTGGAATGCAAATTGAATTACGTAAAAATTGCATGAACTTAGAAAATCGAGAATGTCAAATAAGATTAAGCTGTCTTCCATTCATAAATGAAGAAGAAAATGGGTTTTCTTATTTAAACGACACAGAATTGGGAAAGGAAGACTTTATGCAAGACCTTAAATCAATCTTTGAAAACAAGGGAGGGGATTGTGAAGACATATCTTTGCTAACCAATGCAGAAATAAATTATTTAAAAGATGAATGTAATAACCAAAAAGAAGAATACCAACACATAACATTCATTGGTTATGAAGAAGCAAAAGGACAAAAACATTTTATTGAAAATAAAGAAGACTACTTCATAAAAGACGCAAAAGACTATAAGTTTGAATTAAAGCATAATTACATAGTGTGTGGCAACTTGCCCCTCAAACCATGGGAAACAAAAATAATTCCAAAAGAAAGTTGGCTGATTGGAGGACATTGTCTGTTAGCATTTTCGGATACTAGCTTAAGTAACGGCATCAAAGAATCAATGAATAACGCACTGTTAATTGAACCACAAACCGGCGAGGTAATGTTTGATATGAGAAGAGATAAAGTTATACAAATACCTGAAAACGAGTATGTTGAAGGAAGCTTTGTTTATTTAATATTTGATGAATACGACATGTACTTGTTTGACCTGTTTGAACAAGAATATAAATGGGTGAGTTATTCTGAATTACTTGACAAACTTAGTGAATCAAAGACAAAACTAAAACAAGCATTATTTGAGTAAAATATCCAATTCTCTAAACAAGGCCTTATTACCAACCCCCGTATAAGCAGCAAGATTCCTTCTAAACTCAGTAGAACTAATAAAAAATGCATTCAGAACTTCAGGAGTTAGACTTGGAGAAGAGATTCCAAACTGACTAGACCTAACAAAGTCCGCATTCAATAATTGCTCATAGTGATCCTTAATGGGAAGAACTAATACTGGCTTCTTAAGATATAATGCTTCAGAAATTAATGAAAAGCCACCATAACAAATAACCGAATGACAATTTTTCAAATCCATTAAGAACTTTTTTTCTGAAAATTTCTTAAACGTGATATTTTTCACTTTTGCTGATTTGTTAAAACCATAAACAATAAACTCCTTATCAACTTGAGGTAGAATCTTAAGTAATTTCTTTTCATAATTTTGAGAAGTGGTATACACCAAAACTTTCTTCCCAACTCTTGGCTTAGCCCGAATAACTTCATCTCGTAAAATCGGACTAAAAACCTGAATGTTTGGGTACTTCGCTTGTTCAAAAAAAGAGGGAATCAAATAATGATCGCAATGAGGAGTAATAACCGAAGCAACAAGATTAGCTAAAAATTTGGCTTTCCGATTCTTCAACTTAGGATTTTTAACCTTCTTGATCATACTAATATTATCCACACCAATAACCTTTATTTTTCTTCGCTTAGCAAACATGTAAGTCATGGGCTCAAAATCAGTAATAACAAATTGGGGCTTGTACTTGAGAAACTTAGGAAGATTAAGTAAAAACTTATGAGGATACTTTAACAAATTTACAATCAAGGTTTTAGAAACATGAACAACATTATTGTCATAAAACAATTCCAATCCCTCAAGCTTATGAACGTTCTTAAATGATTTTTTTAAAAATTCAAAAGCAGGACCATAAGAAAAAATTATGACATTATGCCCTTTTTTTAATAAGTGTGTAATAATAATCTTACTACGAATAGCATGACCCATACCCACACCAGTAACACCATATAAAATGTCCATAACTAATTATAATAATTGAAATTTATAAGGGTTTTTATTTTTCAACATAAAGCGAGAATGACTTTTCCCGAGGAAGTGGGGAAACAGATTTTAAAATACATTCCTGAAACTCATTTTTTTCAAACGTAGCAGGAACCGATAGTAAAAGTGTAAACGTTCTAAAATTATTAGCAGGAATATCTTGAACATAACTCTCACCAATTAGTTTAGTATTACAATACACCTCCAATTTGATATCTTGAGGTGCGCAATCAGGATCGCCATCATTCAAATCTTCAACAAAACAACCATCCCCTGGCATAAAAGTAGGGCTAGAAGCACAATCAACATCCTTGCCAAAATCATCACATAAAGTGTTAGAAGAGTTAATAAAACAAATAGAATCAGATGCTGCACAACCCTTGAATAAAATTCCCCAATGCCCAATAACATCCCAGCTTTCATCAGAAGGATTATACAAGCTGGCCTTGATAGCAGTTTGTTGTGAAGAAACCTTAACAACCTCCTGTGAAATAGTCAACTGGTTGACTGGATCAGGAATGGGAGGTTCAGGCGTCTCTTGTTCATAAACAAACTTAGAAGAGGTTGTTTGAAACCTAGGAACTACAAACCCCAGGATTAAACCCAAAACCACTAATGCAATAATTAAAATCACAATAACATTTACTGAAAGTTTCATTTCTTAATCAGACTGAAAGCACGATCAATCTCCTCCATTTTCCAACCACTACGCTTAAGAACACGCTTAATAGAAAAATTACTATAACCTTGTGATTTAGCATTCAAGATATAATTCTCCAACTTCAAAATAACACTTCTCTCACCCTCTTTTAACCTAAGAACAAAATTCAAAAGAAATATTACTGCAAGAACTAAAATAATTGATAGTAACGCAGTCAAAAGATAATTAGTCTTGTAAAGTTGATCCTCTAAACTAGGAATACTCGGTAAGTCAGAAGCGTTAACAACATGTTCATCTCGCTTCTCAACCAAACCAATATTAGGAAGCCTATCAGAAATCACAAACTGCTCTTCGTCAGTAACGGTCTTAAAACCATCCTTAGAAGCAGTTACCTTAAGAGTGTAAGTACCTAACTGTTTTGCGTTGATTGAGGAAGGTAAAGTAATTGACTTTATTGAACTATCAGGATAAGTTAAAGAAGCCGTTATCAAAGGTTCCGAAACCATTGCAAAATAATCAAAATATACCTCCCCACCTTTAAGATGAGACTTAGACTCCACTTCACAAGACTCAGAAGTACACAACTTAATATTAAAATCAAAACTCGGATCAGTAATTATCTCAAACTCCCTCGTAACAGTATACTTGTTAGGTTCCACTAAATTAAAAAACGCCTTACAAACCTGAGGCTCAGTATCCTCAATTACATTATAATAAGAATAATTAACCTTAGAAGAAACATTTGCCACAAGCTCAACCACACTTACCTCATCCACAAGCATAGCAGTAGGCAACTGAGGACAATCTACAGTGACATCATACTTCAAAGAAACATCCTCATTAAAAGAATACAGATTAAAAACAAGAACAATCTCATCTCCCAACCCAAAACTCTCAGAATCCAAACTTACATCAATAAATGCATTAACAGGACATATAAAAACCAAGATTAACGTTAATAAAAGAATCTTCTTCATTTCCATCCAACCTCCAAAGGCTCCAACAAATTGTATTGAGGGTTAAGCTTGAATGTCGGATCCCCAATTAACTCATTCCACCAGCGAGCGGTCGCTCCTTCATAAGAAGCTACAAATGCCTGACCCAAATCTTTATTTTCAAGATAAAGGTTATTCATCATCTCTCTTTGAATATTACTTCCATAAGAGACGCTTACTGCGCCAGTATACCCTACTGCGCCCTTTCTAATAGCGTTATTACAAAAAGACTGAGCTCCAAACTCTTTAAAATCACTTGATTGTTTAGCGGCACAAGTAGAACAAGAGTGAGTAATGATTATGCTATTCTCAAGAGGAGGTATTGATGCTGAATGTATTCCTGCACTTGAAGTAGAACCATGATTGGCTAAGAATATCAGTTCTCTTCCGCTCATTGAAGTCCTCCAAACATCCCGTTTATTGAGAGGAGTATAAGGAAAACAGGACTCGCCTTTTGGATCTGCCTCAGAACAGGTCACAGCATATTGCACTGCACTAAACGAATTTGCCCAAACGGGCGCAACATTGCCATTCTTTTGCATAGCCCCATTATGATCATCAAATCCATTCCCTACCAAGAAAGCGGCTTTATTATTGTCAACAAGTGATGAATAAAACAGATCTCTTGCCAAATAACTTGAAACATCGGACGTGGTTAGGCCCATAATCCTACCTGTATAAAGATCAGGATAAAAATCACCATCAATATCTGCATACTCAGTTTGATCTAAAGCGTAATTAAGAACATAACGGTATATGCGATCAATTTTCGAATAAGGCACTGCCTTTGCATCTGCAAATATAGTTAAATAGGTTGGCTCAACAACAGATAAACTTACCTTGACATTATACTCCCCCTGAGGAGTTGTTGGAACGAATTTGACCTGTAAATTACCGGACTCGATCATACTTTGAGGAATTTCATACCTCCCACTCACAGCCGCTCTTACGAATACTAGCTCCCCTAATTTATTATCATTACCAAATAATTCAAGAGGTGCAGATCTAGGATAATGTCCACTTGCTTGAACAGATAACATATATTTTTTAGAGGCATCCAAATTATCAAAATTAAATAATGTTTCAGATGATGAAACATGCTGTTCAACCGAAGTTGATTGTGCTAATTCAGGGTCAATACAATTTCTCACACCATACGTCCCATCTGCTGCGTAATCAAACTTACAGCTCACATAATCCTGAAAATGTAACACATTTTCAATAAAGTAAACAGCTTTGACCTGAAAATAATTATAGGCATATTCTTGATCAATAGCTACCTTGGCATTTTCAAATTCTAACCTTAAAGTACCCGGTTCCAACGTGTTAACCTCAAGGTCATTTAAATAAAATGCTCCATAATACCAATCTTTTGATGCATATACTTCCGAGCTCTGATGACACTCCGTTAGTTTTGAACCAATCAGAACATCATTATTAAATAGACTCACCTCAAGCACAGAGTCATCACAATCAAAGAAAAGTAAGGAAGAAAATATCGCTTCCCCTAATAGATCAACACCCGCGCGCTTTTTTAACCCGACAAAATCATAAGTAAGCTCGTTCTCAAATATTAACATAGGGACACTATCCAACACGAATCCTGAAGAACAATCCTCCCCCGCATTACATGTTCTCATATCACTCTCAACATACTTATCATACTGCTCTTTCAAATAATCATCAACCACAACATAATCATCACTATTAACAGAAAGAATCAATTCCTGCTTTGCACTTGCCAAAATCGGTGCAAGCAAAGAAGTTTTACTATACAAGTTTATTATATCCCCTTCCGATTTATCAGTTTCTAATTCATCTAGCGTTTTAAGATCTAAATCAGAAGGATTGGTTAAAATTAACTTATTAGTTTGAGTTTTACTAAAATACTCCTCTTGCAAATCCGTTAAAGAATAAACACTATCACAAACCCTGCCAACAACTCCAACACAAATAACCTGTTTTCCTTCAAAATACTTATCTTGATCCAGTTCCGTCCCCTCAATTATTAACGGAACATTGATTAAACTAGCATAAGTAGAAGCTAATAAAGCCAACTCATAATCATCCTCGACAAAAACAACAGAATCATAATACTCCCAGTAATAATTTATCAAATCTTCATATAACACATAATCCTCAGGATTGGCACCCTCTGGAAGATCGGCCCTTTTCAAAATCTTCTGCACACTATCCTCATCCAACCTCGCACCATACTCGTTATTCTCATCAGTTATTAACCCATCCAACTCCAAAGGAGACTCCCCAAACAGGGTAACACCATCAATCGGAGATTTTTCACTATACTGTTGCATAAAATGAATAATAGAATCTGCATCAATTAAGGTGATTGCATCATCAGGCTCAGAAATTGACTTAATCGTAGGATAAGCATATGCGGACCCTCGCTTCAGAATCGTTTCACCAACTATAAAACGTGACTCCTGAACTAAATGAGAAGGAAGATTCAGCACCTCCAAACTCTCAACATAAATATCTGATCTTAAACTATTGATCTTCACATCTAAACGATAATCTCCCCCAATAGGAATCGCGCTCTTTTCTACAGAAGATGAAGGAAGTACTAACCTTGCTAGCAAATCTATCAACTCATCATTCTCATCATAAAGCGCTATATCTAAGGGTTGAGGAACCCAGGTTTGCGTCCCTTTTTCTTCATGATAAACAAGCAAAGGATAAACACAAACATCACCCGAAGCGCCATAACCCCTTGAACAAACAGAATCATCCCCCTCTTGCTGAGACCAAACCGCAACAGGAACCAAAGACAACACATCCCTCCAATTTTCATTAGAAACAACAAAAACTTGCTTCAAAGGAAGCTGAAGTTTATTACAGGTAACAAACGCACGATTTATCAAAATTAAATCTGAAAAATCCATACGCCCATCATCATTTACATCCAAAGCTGAGTCACCAGAAGTTGAATCATAATGATTTTCAGACCGTTCAATATTCTCAAGAACCTGTTGTGCAGACAACTTTATTGTATCCTTTAAATAATTCGGTATTAAAAGAGACAACCGAAGCTCTTCCCCAAAAAAAGGGTTATCATAAACTCTACGTTTATTATAAATCAATCTCAGATCATCTTGAGTGACTGCATTATCCCCATCAACATTAAAATAAGAAGCATACTTCTTCAAATGCGAAATTACCTCATCCGCAGTTCTATCCCCTTGATAAACAGGATATAAAACATTACAACCCTCAACAGCATCAAAAACCCCCCCATAATTACGCTTTTTATTCACCAACTCCCCAAAAGTACAATCATGATTAGCATACACCCAATACCCCGAAAAAGGAACTATCTCACTAGAGAACGAAACTGAATCATAAAATCCTGCCTGTGAAGAATACTCCCAATCCCAAATAACTGAAGAAACATCACACTTCCCCATAAGATCCGCAAAAGTGTAATCTTTCCCTGGTGCACCAACCAAATTCCAACCCACACTAAGGTCATTTTTAAAAAAATTAACATCACCTGAAAGAACCAAATCACAATCAGAACCAGAATAAACCCAATACCCCTCACCAGACTTCAAAACGGAAACATCAACATACTCCCCATCACCATACTCCCAAACAGAAGAAGATATACTGCACCCCTCATCTGCCAACGCCAAATTAAAATCATCAATAGACAAAGACTCAAAAGGAATACTAAACATATTCCACCCCTTGTCAAGATGCACCTCAAAATCCTCAGCCAAAACAAAAGGAACAAACAATAATAACATTAAAGGCAATAATAGTTTTAATCGCATTCTACCACCTCACTACCACTAGTCTCAGGCCAAGAAGAGGGAACAGAACCAACACAAGCCCCAAATTCAGAATCGCAACCAACAGGACACTCAACAGGAACTAACTCAACAACACAATCATTAATCACACCTTCCATAACATAAGTATCATTAATACAAAAATCCACATGATCAACATAATCCCCATTAACATCAAAACCGGTAGTTATGCCCATTTCATGCTTCCTATTACCCAAATCAGAATCTCTATTTTGTGAACAATCCCCTACAGAAACTTGAGCATACTTATTCCAAAAACGTGCGGGACAAGACGCACCAACCTCACACTCAGAAACAAAACTATCAACACAATACTCATAAGAATAACTCCAAGACCCCCCCCCC
>JABIAG010000003.1 GCA_018653365.1 Candidatus Woesearchaeota archaeon | reverse complement strand
CCAAGCCCCCCCCCCCCAACTATAAGAACGATGATAACAATTCCGAAAAGAATCAGGCTCCATCCCATTTATAGAACAATAAGAAGGCTGGCAAGCACCCCGATGAAAAAAAGATTTTGATCTAGAACAAGAAACCGTTGTAGGAAAACTAAGAGCATTAACATCAAATGACTTAGAATTAACATAAGAACGAGAAGAATAATCATAAACCGCAAAAAAATACTCCCCCTCAACTAACTGTTGAGGAACATTAAAAAAAAACTCAGTAGGCTTAAAAACACGCCAATACTTCGAAGCAGCCGAATAAACCCCCGTATACTGATTCCCAACACCACAAGGCTGACGGTAACCTGAACCCCCTTCTTTACAAAGATAAACATTACGATAAAAACCTCCCCCGTTAGGAGTTAAAAAAACTTGAACGTCATCCCCCAAATCAACCTCATCAACATCAACAAAAACAACACCCATCTTACTTTTACTAGAAGAAGCACCAAAAACACCACAAGATAAAAGCAAAATAAATAAAACAAACAAGGTTAACAGTTTCATAACATAAAAATTAGAAAGCGACTATATAAATATTACGTTAACCAGTCAATTACTAATTCGTTAGTATTGAAAAGTACATGCCCTTTATTCTTGAAAAGAATTAACTTTGAATTAGGAATTAACTTAGCTAATTGTCTTGTATGCGAAGCAGGAACAAACGTATCTTTACTGCCCTGAATTAATAAAGTTGGAGTTGAAATTGAATAAGGGAATAGAAGATTATTCTTCTTAGAATCTAAATATAATTGATAATAAAGAAATACTTTTTTACCATAAAAATTAAAGTAATGAATTTTTTTATTTTTTTGAAATAAATCCATTTTATTATGATAAAACATTTCGATAATTTTAGCAAGATTAGAAACAGGGGCTTTTAAAACCATTTTGCTAATCTTTCTCTTTAAAGAAGCATTTAAACAAATCGCCCCACCCATACTATAACCTATTAAGTTAACAATCTCGAACCCTTTCTTTTTTACAAAATCAATAGATGAAATTAAATCATTAGACCAAGAAGAAATGTTTTGTTTAATAAACTCCCCATCAGATTCACCAACCCCTGAAAGATCAAAAGTAAAAAAGTTTAAACTATTTTTTCTTAATTTTTTTGTAAGAAATCTGAAATGAGTTTTTGTTTGGTTATACCCCGGAACTAGAATTGTGATGGTGGAACCAGAATTATTTTTTTCTAAAATTCCTACAAGCGTGTTTTTATTACTTGTAAATTTAATATGCTGAATCATTTTAGTACTTTTCCTGTTTTTAGGAACCACATTAATAAATCAAGTTTAGCAGGAGTTACATTAAGTTTGTTTGCTAATTTGATAAATATTTTTTCTATTTGTAAATAAACGGTCTTGTTTAGAGTTATTTCAGTTTCAATCAAGTTATGTTCTTTCATCAGATTAATAATATGTCGATCAAGAATGGAGTAGTTAGTGTAACCAACATTTCTTAAAAAATGAGATGATTCTTTGTAACCTAAACCTTTAATGTTGTTAACCAACCATTCTCGAGGTTTTTCCTGCTTTGTGATAATATCCCTAATGTTTTTGTACTTTCTTGCCTCAAGTATGTACTTTGTTTTGTTGTTATGAAAACGATGTTTGTGTTTAATGATGCAAGATTTAATCTTGGTTTCAGATGCAGAATGAAAACAAGTATTGAGTTCTTCTTGAATCTTTAATGCAGTTGCCGCTTTTGAATTAGCCGTAAGAATACAAAAACAAAGTTCTGAAAACCATTCAAGATTAGTTGCATTTCCTAAATTAGTAAACTCTTTTAACCTAGTATTAACTAGAGCAGTTACGTCTTTAGGAAGGTGATTAATCTCGTTTATGAGGTCCATAAACCATGAACATTGCATAACGCCCTTACTTTAAATTCATTTGAAACGTTTGCAGCAAATTCAATTCGAGGTTGTTCCCCTGGAAAAATCTTTTTTTCTCCAACTAATTCATCCCCATCAAATAATTGAACTAGTTCAATAAAATGAGTTTCATCCATTGGGTGAGGTATACTACCTACATTAACAACAACTTTATCCCCTTCAACACTTAAAACAGGAACGTGTTTTTCTTTTCCTTCGTCTTCGGTTTTAGCAGTAAGAATATTCATCTCTTGTCCGCAACAAACTAATTCTCCAGGTCCAGCTTCAACAATAGAAACTACATTCCCACAAATTTCACACTTATACAGTTCATTTTTAACAGCCATCATCACACCTCTCACAATCAGCTTCAAAACACATACATTCAGGTTCAAAATATCCTTTTTCATGTTTACATGACGGACACTCTTCAGGAGGTTCAGTACCAGTATGAACATACCCGCATTTACCACACTTCCATCGAATAGGTTTGTCTCGTTTGTAGAGGGTGTTGCCTTCTAACATTTCAAGAATTTTCTTATAACGCGCTTCATGTTCTGCTTCAACTTCAGCAACTTCTTTAAAAAGTTTAGCAGCTTCTTCATTACCCTCTTCTTCTGCATCTTTTTGCATTTGAGGATACATCTCAGAGGTTTCGTAATGCTCTCCTTCAATGGCTGCTTTAAGATTATCTTTAGTATTGCTAATTCCTTTTAGTAATTTAAATTCGTCTTTTGCGTGTTGTTGTTCGTTAATCGCGGTTTCATCAAAAATTTTAGCAATGTAATGATACCCTTCTTTTCTTGCAACTTTAGCAAAATAATCGTATTTGTTTCTTGCTTGACTTTCGCCAGCAAATGCTTTTTTTAAGTTTTCTTCAGTTTTCATAATATCCTCCTTAACATTTACACTCGTTATCATGAATTTCGTCATCTAACTTCTTCCCTTTCTTCTTTTTTAAAAAACACATATCATCACAGGTTAACTTTTCAGATGTCATTTTAATTCCCTCCACAAAATAAGTAAGCGAGATCAGCATTTTAAATGTTGTGTTTAATAACTTAAGAAATATTTAAATACGTTAGCGTTAAAGAAATGGATGTGCCTGGCAGCCAGCCTACAATCACCTGCGTCTAATTATTTTTTAATAAAAGCTTTTTGTATTAAAGGCCGTACATTATAACCTAATCCAAATCCAATAAATAGCATTCCAATAAGTTTATTGCTATTCAAAAGGGCAATTCCCACTACAACCAAACCCGCTCCTAATATGTCTTGAAAATTCATTTTTGTATTTTTAACGCAGTAGAGCATATAAAATATGCGCCGGCAGGGATTCGAACCCTGATCAAAGGCTTGGAAGGCCTCTATCCTAGCCATTAGACTACCGGCGCATGAGAATAAGAGAATGTAAAGTATTTATAAATTTAACTTAAAAACACAACTTTTATATGGTTGACTTGACTAACTTGTTAGTTAATGCAAACAAATTTAAGAACATTGTATGATGTTCTTAGTGCCAGTGGAACAGAGGTTCCAATTCTACCCGGACAGCGAGTTGATGGAACAAGAGAAACAACTAGGGTAGGTCAAGTAAATCTCACGTATAGAAAACCCACTCATGGGCGAGAAGTTCTAATAATTCGAGGAGTATCCGATCCTGATTTACGAGTACGAGTTTGTTTTTCTCCCACAAATAACAACTTTTTAATCGATCAGCCAGTTTATGAAGCCAGAGGGGTTTCACGACAGGATCAAGCACAAACAATAGAAATCTTATGCAACATGTGCGCCCCTTATTTACCAGTGCCAGAACCCGCACCTAAAAGAGCAATTGCAAGTATAAAAACCGCACTATTCTAGTTCTCTTCTCATATTCTCAATAAAAGTTTCCCAACATTCTTCCCTAACAGAACAACCACAAGCCTGGGGATGCCCACCCCCTTTACCCTCAATTCCAACTAAAGACTTTTCTAATATATCTTTAACACTAATGTTTTTGGGGGAACGTAAAGAACACCTCATTTCACCAGATTTTTTTCTAGCAACAATAGTTACCTTATCAGGATAAAGATAAAGAAGTTCATTAGAAAGTTCGCCTGTAAACGATTCATCCGCCTTATAAGAAAATATAAGGAAGGGATCTTCAGAAGCATGTTTTTTTGCACGTTCCAAAAGTTCAGCATATGGCTGGTTAACATGTTTGTAACGTTTGTAAATAAAATTTCCCTGAGAAGAGGTCTGATTAAGAATTTCTTCAGGATCTTTAATTCTAGTCAACACATTAATACACTTGTTTACCTCACTAATTCTGCCTTTAAGAACATTAGAAAAAATTCTTGCTAACAAACCAAACTTGGAATTAAATAATGCATCCTCGGGTGTCTTGATCTTTTTGGAAAGAAACTGTGGAAATTCGTTACTTACTTTTTTCATAAAACTTGGAATGAAAACCCAGTCACCAATAGTTCCAACTGCCCCAACCCACAAATCCTGTTTAACAATATCATAACAAATCTTAGTTGCAGGAATGTTTTTATCAGGATTCTTAACTCGCGGATTATAATATTTAGTTCCATTATAGTCTAAATCCTCAGAAACAGGATGGTGATCAATCCAGATAATTGGAACTTTAACTTGTTGAATAAACTCCTGAGAAACGATTGCCATATCTGTAATGAACACTTTGTCTGGAGAAAATTCCTCTATCCTTCTCAAAAAAGTTTCGTCAATGCCAGGACCATATTTGATAGGAACTCCCTTACCCTCACCCACATAACGATATAATAATAAAAAAGATGACAGACCATCGGCGTCATCATGGAAAAAGAATAATGGTTTCTTACAAGAATCTAATTCTTTCCTAATTTGTGCTAAACTGATCATATATATAGAGAAAAACAGAATCTTTTTAAAGGGTTTGTTTTTACTTACTTAGTATGGAAGGAACAATATCTAACTTTAGAAGCGGAAGACACACTCAAACAACAAATCAAATGATCGTTGTAGCTGAGGGTATAACCGATAAAGAAAAAGCTAAAGAGTTAGTAGGTAAGAAAGTAGTATGGAAAAGTCCTTCTGGAAAAAAACTAAATGGTAAAATTACCGCGGTTCATGGTAACAAAGGTGCAGTAAGAGTACTATTTGAAACCGGCATGCCCGGACAAAGCTTATCAGGCAAAGTTTCTATTCAATGAGTCTTATTAAGAAAGCATTCACTGCATTGTATCCAGAAAAAGAATTTAATTATATTTCTAAAATAAAATATTCAGGAAAGTTTAGTGATTTTAACGCTAACATTCGTAGACAGGGAAACTTCATTGAAATAGGTCTAAGCAAAAAATGGAAAGATATTGGTGAAGAAATCAAGATTGGACTAATACAACACTTGCTAATGCGAATGTTTAAACAAAAGAAAAGCACGTTATACACAGAACTTTATGAAAGCTTTGTTAGAAACCTCTCCAAATACACCCCGATTACCAAAACAGATCCAATGTTAAAAGAAAGCTTTGACCGTGTAAACATTAAATACTTTAATGAATTAATGGATCTTCCAAATTTAAGGTTTGGACAGGCATCAATACGTCAATTGGGAGCATACAACTACCATAATGACACCATCACAATAAGCACAATATTAAAAGACGACCTTAACATATTAGATTATGTGATGTATCACGAATTATTACATAAAAAAGAGTCGTTTCAATCAAAAAATGGACAATTACGCTATCACACAACTCAATTTAAAGCATTAGAAAAACAATTTGAGAACTGGCAAGAGATAGAAGCAAAGATAAAACAGCTCGTTAGAAAGAAAAAAGTAAAGAAAAACTTTATAAAGAATTTCTTTCCCCTTTAAGTTATGGGAGAAACAAAACCAGTGGGGATAGGAACTCTTCAAAAAGGAAATTATGTTGTTATTGAAGGCGCAGCGTGTAAAGTATTTAGCGTTGAAATTTCAAGACCTGGAAAACACGGACACGCAAAAGTTCGATTAACAGGTTCAGGCCTAATAGACGGCAAAAAAAGAGTTGTAGTAGCACCAGGACATGATCACATTGATGTTCCAATCGTAGGAAAGAAAGGAGCACAAATATTATCAATAAACGGAGACAAAGCAAACGTAATGGACTCTGAAACATACGAAACATTCGACTTAGACATTCCAGAAGAACTAAAAGAAAGTGCAGTATCTGGAGCAAACATAATTTATTGGACAATAATGGACAATAAAGTAATGAAACAGGTAAAAGAATAAAATGGCAAAATTCGAAGAAGCAGTTGCAAGAAACTACTCAAGAAGGTATGTATGCAAAAAGTGTGGAAGCACAATAAAAGCAGATCCGATGAAAGTAGTAGCTGAAAAAATCAAATGCAGAAAGTGTAATGCCAAAAAATTACGTTCTCCAAGGAAAAAGTAAACATTGCATTCTTTCGCCAATGCGAAGCGAAGTGGGTCTCCCTTTGGTCGAGCCCACAGTTTTAATTTAACAAAAAGTAAACATTTTTATACTTCTAATTTAGTTAAAAAAATATGATATTAGACTTTCAATGGATATCTTTGATAATTTTTGTTATAGTTCTAAGTATAATCATTGTCAGACATAGAAAAAAGTTAGAACTGCAAAAAATGCTCTTTCCAGTATTATACGCAGGACTGTATCGAACAAACTTTGGACTTAAGTTCATTAACAAGATTTCTAAAAAATATAAAGAACTAATCAAATTACTAGGTTATATAGGAATTGGAATTGGATTCATAGGCATGGTCGTTATTGTAGTGAGCATAATACAAGCAGCGGTAGTTGCGTTAATCAAACCAGCAACACAAGCAGGAGTTGCATTAGTCTTACCACAAACAACAATTCCAGGAATTGGATTTCTACCATTCTGGTACTGGATTATTGCATTGTTTGTTTTAGTAGTAATACACGAATTTGCTCATGGAATTGTGGCAAAAGCACACGGTGTAAAAATTAAAAACTCAGGACTTGGCTTCTTTGCAATCATTGTTCCACTAATCCCACTAGCATTTGTAGAACCTGAAGAAAAAGAGATGAATAAACAAACGGATGTTGTTCAATACTCAATATTTGCCGCAGGACCCTTTGCTAACATACTAACCGCATTAATCATCCTTTTACTATTCATGTTTGTATTTGCACCAACTGATAATGCATTAACAGAACCAAACGGATTCACGTTTGATAAACTCGAGGGATATCCTTCCGCAGTGTTACCTGAAGGCATAGTTGTAAGTAAAATGAACGGTGAACAAGTAAACACAGTACAGCAATTCATAGATAACATGAACTTTGTGAAGGTTGGAGATGCAATCACATTAGGGGATGAAGAGCAAGAATATACATTAATAACAACTGAGAGTCCAGATACAAAAAAAGCATTTATTGGGATAAGCAATATTAAAAATGAGCTAAAAGTCAAAGAAGGCGTCAATAAAATTGGATATGGTGTGTATGCCTGGGTAAGAGGATTACTAAAATGGATCGGACTATTAAGCTTTTTTATTGGACTAGCTAACTTACTTCCTATTGGACCAATCGATGGCGGAAGAATGGTGAAAACGGCATCAGAAAAATTATACAAAAATAAGACCAAAGCGAACAAGAGATGGATATTTATCTCAATGATAATCTTATTGTTATTATTGTTTAGTTTGATCTTTCCCTGGCTAAAAGGACTATTCTAATATCATAAATTTTTTAAATAGACCGAATAATTCATTAATTAAAATGTCTGATGCAAAAAAAATATTAACAAATCTCTTAAAATTAGCCGACATAAGAATAAATGGTGATAGAGATGGCGACATAACTGTTCACAATCAGAAACTTTATGCACGAGCATTGGCCAAAGGTTCAATTGGGCTTGGTGAAGCTTATATGGATGGCTGGTGGGACTGTGAAAAGTTAGATGTATTCTTTGAAAAACTACTCACCGCAAGATTGGATCGAAAAGTAAAACCAGTGTCACTAATTTTCCCAGTACTCAAGTCTATGCTTCTTAATGCCCAAACAAAAAAAAGATCAAAAAAAGTAGCAGAAGTACATTATGATTTAGGAAATGATTTCTATAAAGATATGCTCGACAAAAGAATGCAATACACCTGTGCTTATTACAAGAATACTGACAATTTAGAAGAAGCCCAAAAAAATAAACTCGACCTCATTTGCAGAAAACTTAAGTTAAAGAAAGGAGAAAGAGTACTTGAACTTGGAGGAGGTTGGGGAGGATTTGCAAAATATGCTTCAGAAAATTACGGTGTCCACGTAACATCCTACAACATCTCAGCAGAACAAGTAAAATATGCAAGAGAAATCTGCAAAGGACTCCCTGTAGAAATAATTCAATCAGATTACAGAGACGCAAAAGGCCAATATGACAAGATAGCATCAATAGGAATGTGTGAACATGTTGGACCAAAAAATTATGGAAAATTTATTGAACTCGCAAGAAAATGCCTTAAAAAAAGAGGATTATTCTTACTTCATACAATAGGAAGAGATGTTAAGTTCGAAACTGGAGGAGACCAATGGATAAAAAAATACATCTTTCCAGAAGGCTACATCCCCTCATTAAAAGAACTAGCACCTGCATTTAATAACAAATTAATCATGGAAGACTGGCATAATTTTGGTGCAGATTATAGTAAAACTACTTACGCCTGGTGGGAACGCTTTGAAGAAAACTGGCACAAACATAAAGAAGAATACGGTGAAAGGTTTTATAGAATGTGGAGATATTACCTTCTTGCTTGCGCAGGAAACTTCAGAACAAGACGACTTGAATTATGGCAGATAGTACTATCAAAAGAGGGGATCCTAGGTGGATACGAATCTGAAAGATAATTCTTAACGAAAAAGTCTAGAAAAGTAACGTAAAAATATAAAGAACCAATTATTAATACTTAGTTCTGAAATTGAATCAATAGAATACGGAACGTGATTAATTATTGAATCTGCAACAAGCAAACCCGACTCAATAGCAGGACCAATACCTTCCCCCAAATCTTGGGTAGCAAGACCCACTGCATCACCAACGATAAAACAGTTATCAATTTGGCACGTTTTAACTTCATTTCTTAAATAATAAACATAACCTTGGGGATTTAGTTCTAAATTTTTAATCAGTCCTTTTTCTTTAAGATTAGAAATGAAACCATCCCAACAATCAGTAATAGATGCCCCTTTCTTTTTTAGGACTCGAGACTTTCCTCCAATACCTAAATTAACAAAACCGTTTTGTTTAGGAACATACCAAGAATAACCCGGAAGCTTATTTTGAAAAAACCAAATATGGCACTTATCATCGCGTTCTTCGTATTTTAATTCTTGTTCAAGCGCAACAACAGAATAATTCTGATCACGCGGATTACTCTCTTTAAAGAAAGCCGCGTATACCGGACAATTTGTTCCTCCAGCACCAACTAAATACTTACACTTAAACTTATTGTCAACTAAGAAAAAACCATTCTCTTTTTTTATTTCCAAAACAGAGTGTTGTACCAATTTGGCTTTAGAGCGTTTTAAAAGAAACTCATCAAACTTAAAACGACGAATTGAAAACTGATCGGTTTTAAACTTCATCTTTAATTTCCACACATTAACAATAAAGTGATTCAACTTATCCAAACCAGGATAATCTTCGATCTTAAGCAGTTTAACGACCTTAGAAGTGATCCAACCCGCACAAAGTTTAGGACGGGGGAAAATGGATTTATCTAAGATAATACAATCAATGCCCTTTTCAACTAACTTCCACGCACAACTAGAACCTGCAGGGCCTCCGCCGATGATGATTACTTCTGTTTCGATCATAAATAAGAAAAAAAGAATTTCATTAAAAAAGGTTTGGATATTAAAGCTCGACTTCTTCCCATAACTTAGCAATATGGCCTGACTTGTAGGCTTTTTTTAGGGCTGCTTGCTCATCAGGTTCCCCATGTACAATGAATAATTTTGGTTTTGTCTGAAAACAATTAAGCCATTTCATTAATTGGGGTTGATCTGCGTGAGAAGAGAATCCTTCCACATCAACAATCTTAGCATTAATCTTGTAAGACTTACCATAAATTTTAACGAACTTAGTACCATCACGAATTCTTCTACCAAGAGTTCCTTGCGCTTGAAAACCAATAAAGAAAATAGTAGTATTAGGTTTGCCCATGTGATTCTTTAAATGATGTTTAATTCTACCACCAGTACACATACCAGAAGAGGCAATGATCACAGCAGGCTCTGCCATCTCATTAAGAGCCTTAGACTCTTCAGTTTTAAGAGTGTAAGTAAGATTGGGAAATTCAAAAGGGTTATCTCCTTCTGCTAACAGATTAACGGCTTCATCATCATAATTTTCAGTGTGTTGTTGAAAAATTTTAGTTGCCTTAATTGCTAAAGGTGAATCAACAAAAATGGGAATTTTAGGAATAAGATTTTTTTCTGCAATCCGGTTAAGAGTGTAGATTAGTTCCTGAGTTCTCTCAATAGCAAAACTGGGGATTAGAAGCTTTCCACCATTCTTGTAGGTTGTTTTAATTAAATCAATTAAGATCTGGTCACGCTTCTTCATAGGTTCATGAGTTCTTCCACCATAAGTAGATTCACACACAACAAAATCAGCAGTTTTTAGACAGGTTGGATCATCAATAATTGGAGCATTCCACTGACCCAAATCACCAGAAAAAATAATCTTTTTTGGTTTGTCTTCTAGAACAAACGCTTCTACAATTGCACTGCCCATGATATGGCCAGCATCACGAAAAACAACCTCTAAATCATCAAACACTTTTATTAGTTCGTTATATTGAATTCCTTTGAAAAGTTTCATACACTTCTTAGCATCAGCAACAGAATATAACGGCTGTCTAAGAGGTTTTCCTTGTTTTTTGAGTCTCTTATTATCCCACTTGTTTTCAAATTCTTGAATGCCTGCAGAGTCTTCCAACATAATTCTACAAAGGTCTTTAGTTGCAGCAGTACAGTAAATCTTATTTCTATAACCGTGCTTGTAGAGTTTTGGTATTAAACCTGAATGATCAATATGAGCATGAGTTAAGAAAACCGCATCAATCTCTTTTGGATCAAACTTAAACGGTTCATAATTTAACATAGAGGTTTGCTTTCTTCCCTGAAACATCCCACAGTCCACTAGAATTTTTTTATTGTTGAACTTAAGCATGTGACAGCTACCTGTAACAATACCTGCAGCACCAAAAAACTTTAGTTTCATATTATTTTAATTAGAAGAGTAGTATATAAATTATGTGTTTTATTCTTTGTATGTTTTAAGAATTTCTTTTTTTAATTTAGAGAAGGTTTTATCCTTAACTGATTGCCTTATACGTTCCATTAAACGCATCAGATAGTAAAGATTATGATAAGTTACTAAACGGTAACCATTACCCTCCTTCTGCATAATTAAATATCTTAAATAGGCTCGCGTATAAGTTTTACAAATAAGACAATCACAATTTGGATCCAAGGGAAGTTGATCTAGTTCATGTGCCTTTCTTTTTAATCGAAGTAAGCCTTCAGAAGTAAAAATAGTTCCTCTACGCGCATTCTGAGTTGGAAAACGTGAATCAAAAATATCTGCACCTCGACTAACTGCCTCTATGATCTCAACCGGACTGCCAATACCCATTAAATAAAGTGGTTTGTCTTCAGGCATTACTTTTCTTTGTAATGTTACCATTTTAGCCTGATCCTTCTTAGGTTCACCCATACCCAAACCACCAACAGAATAACCATCAAAATCTAGTTTTGTGAGTTGAGTTATGGATTTCTTTCTCAAATCTGGATGAATCCCCCCCTGAGAAATTCCAAAAAGTAATTGTTTATTGTTTGGTTTTAGTTTTGACTGAAGTTTATCATGATGTTGTTTACAACGTTTAGCCCACAAAGTAGTTTTTCTAACAGCTTCCTCAATCTCATCTTTTTTTACGTCATGGAAGTTAGGCATGACATCCAGACACATTGCAACATCTGAATTTATATTCAACTGAATCTCCATATCTTTTTCAGGAGTAACAAAATGTCGAGTACCATCAAAAGGACTTTTAAAAAGTACCCCTTCATCAGATGTGCTAATTAGAAATGCCTTACTATACATTTGAAATCCACCAGAATCGGTAAAGTTAATTCCTGAATAATTTATCATCTTCTTTATCCCACCCAACTTTTTAATCATCTTATCGCCAGGCCGGAGATAAAGAACAAAAGCATTAGAAATTATTGCAGTATTCCCAATCTCTTTCAGATCAAGAGTAGAAAACTGTTTAACAGAAAGTTTAGTTGCAACAGGCATAAAAAAAGGAGTTTCAACTGTACCAGACTTTGTAATAAGCTGACCCAAACGTGCCTTTCCATTCTTTTTAACTAATTTGAACATCGAGAATCAAAAACTTAAATTTGCTATTAAGTTTTTGGTCATCACAGCAAAGCTGTAATAAATTATTGAACTACAGCAAACTTCTTGCCCCTAAGTTCAACCTTTGCAGTAAGTTTTTTATCAGCAACATACTTTTTTGCGTCTGCTTCGGTTTTGAAAGTTTTAGGTCTAACTCTATCTCCCCTGGACTTTTGCCCCAAAAGCATTCTTTTACTATAAAATCTTTGACTCATATAAGCATGGAAAAAGGTAAAGTATATAAACTTAATGGATTATAATTAAGCATGCTAGAACGCCTTTACAATATCGAATTAGTAAAGAAAAAACCATATATTGCTTTCTTTCTTGGATTGGTCTACTCAATAATAGGAATTGGAATTGCAGCAATACTATTCAAAAAAGACCCCGCAATAGTAACAGTAGCAATCACAGCAATACTCCTATATCCCACAATAAAAGGTTTAGTCGGAAGTGAGATTGGATTATTAAGCAAAACAAAACACCACAAATTACGAAGACATACCAAACTTGTAATGATTTATTTACTCATTTTCTTGGGTGTTATGATTGGCTTTAGCTTATTTAGCGTGATGTTACCTTCTTTGGCAACAAATGCCTTATTCCAGAGCCAAATAGGCGTACTATACTCATCCGTTGGAGGAGCAGGAACATTCAACTCAGGACTATTTGGAGCACTCTTCATGCATAACTTAGTTGTTTTAGGATTAGCATTTATCATGGCATTCTTTATCGGAGATGGAGGGATCTTCTTACTAGTCTGGAATGCGTCAGTCTGGGGAACGATCTTTGGAAACCTAGCAAAGACGTCTGCATTAGCCGGTGCACTTAACCCGTTCATAATATTCGGAATAATACTAGTAATAGTGCTACCCCACACATTATTAGAGGGACTATCATATATCTTTTCAGCAATATCTGGAGGGGTAGTGTCGCGAAGTGTAATATCAGAAAAAAAAGCTAACAAAAAGATTGTACTAATACGAAACGCCATAACCATCCTTGTTATAGCAATAGTAACCTTAGTAATTGCGGTATTTATTGAACAATATGTTCTTATAAATTCAGGATTATACACACAAATAATCGGCTTATCAGGATTAATTTGAGATTAAATCCAACTCAATAAAAATGCCAAATTTAGACTCAATCCGAACTCTATCATCAAATATGCCATTAGTGCAAATTTAATGATCTTGCCCAGAACAGTATAAATTAAAAATTTCTTATAAGGATACTTAGCAGCACCAACCGCAACAGAAAATAGCTCTATTGGAAATACGATAATGTTACCAAAGAAGATCAAAAAAGAACCAAGCTTACCCTGCATTCTATTCAGGAACTTGTCATACTTCTTTTTCAAAAGCTTTCTTGCAAGCCGTTCACCAAACAATCTACCAATCAAATAATCAATAGACAATCCAATAACGTTCCCAACTAACAAAACAGCAATAACTAGAATCAGAGGATGCTGAGAAGAGAAATAATAAGCAAATTGGAATTCAATAGGAAGAAAAATGATAAAAATGCCCCCAATCATACTAGAAAGAAACATTCCCATCAAAGTTTTTTCAATAAAATGATCAAAAACAAAAGAGTATAATGAATTAAGAAAAGATACATTCTCGATCAACCACTCCCACCTCAAATAAAATGTGTAGATAATTACAAAGACAATAATGCTCAAAGTAAGTTTTTTTCGAAAAGCTCGCAATTTACTCATACGGTCTCTTTATAAATAACATATATAAATGTTTTGACGAAACA
The DNA here is from genome assembly GCA_018653365.1 of Candidatus Woesearchaeota archaeon. Classification (GTDB taxonomy): domain Archaea; phylum Nanobdellota; class Nanobdellia; order Woesearchaeales; family JABIAG01; genus JABIAG01. The sequence goes on along the minus strand of JABIAG010000003.1, from coordinate 208,707 downwards.
TTTATTAATAAATCCAAGATTCTAAAGAAGATGGAAGAACATGCAGAAGGGGGGCATAGACGCAAAGATAAAAGCAAATTAATCTTAGCAATACCCTTTATAATACTAGCAATATCAATAATATTCTTATTTGTGAACTATTCGACAACAGGGAGCTTTGTCAACAAAGGAATTTCCCTAAAGGGAGGAACCAGCATTTCGATAATCAGTGTCGGGACCGATGCAATAGAAGTTCAGAATTCATTAGATTATGATGGAGAGTTAAACGTGAGAACACTTTCTGGCGCAGGGCGACAGATCGGACTAATTATAGAGCTCGACTCAACAGAAGAACTAGATGTAAATAACATAAAAGAACAAATAAAAAACAAATTCAACATAGAAGAAGATCAAATAACAATAGAAACTATTGGAAGTGCGCTAGGAAGTAGTTTTTTCAAAGAAACTGTTAGAGCAGTAATTTTTGCGTTCATATTTATGGGCATAGTTGTATTTATTTATTTTAGAAGCATAGTACCAAGTTCATCAATTGTTCTAGCAGCAGTATCTGACATAATCATAACAATGGCAGTAGTAAACGTGATGGGCATAAAATTAAGTACTGCAGGTGTAGCAGCATTTCTAATGTTAATTGGATACGCAGTTGACACTAACATCCTACTTTCCACAAAAGTGCTTAAACGAAAAGAGGGCAGTGTAGATGAAAGAATAAAATCTGCAATGAAAACAGGATTTATGATGACCCTAACAACAATAACCGCAATAATAATCGCAATAATTTTCTCACAAAGCCCAGTAATAACACAAATCATGACAATCGTACTTATTGGACTGATTGTAGACATGATGAATACCTGGGTCCAAAATGCAGGCATACTAAAAATATATGTTAATAGGAGAAAACATCAATGAAACAACAAAAACAAAGTTTTTGTGCCCCAAAAGTTAAAAACTTTTGTGTGCAACAAAAATCAGAGATTTTTAGGCTTCATAAAATGGAGGACATTTTATGAAAATCCCAAAAATTTTCACAAACCTGAAAATTATTATCTTAATCTTTTGCTTACTATTAGCAGTAGCGGCAATACATCCAACAAATAAAGAAGGAGTTGCAATAAGATTTGTAGAAAAAGATTCTGCAGCATACGTAGCAGGACTTGAGAGCCCTGCGAAAAATTCTCAACCATTAAGTCATGAAGTAATTACCAGTGTAAATGGAAATGCTATAAAAACAGTTTCCGACTATTATGATGCCATTAGTGAATTAGAAATAAATCGAACAATCAGATTACGAACAGAAAAGAATTCTTACACAATAAAAACCTTGCCAGAAATAGAAATGGAATATACTGGCAACACCATCACAAAAACGATTAATGAAACAATTGGAAATGAAACCGTTGAAAAAACCATTGAAATTAATGAAACTCGCGAAATAATTGTGGGTACTGCGGATATTGGAATCACTGTATATGAAGCACCTCAAAACAACATAAGAAAAGGATTAGACCTACAGGGAGGAGTGAGAGTACTTTTAACCCCTGAAGAAAAAGTTGAAGAAGACATTATAGACCAAGTTGTTGAAAACCTAGATCAAAGACTAAATGCGTTTGGACTAAGCGATGTTAAAATCAAAAAGTCATCAGATCTATCAGGCAATCAATTCATACTAATAGAAATTGCAGGCTTACAAAAAAAAGAGATAGAATCCTTAATTGGAACCCAAGGAAAATTTGAAGCAAAAATAAATGGAACAACAGTATTTAGTGGAGGAGAAGATATCGCATACGTTTGTAGAAGTTCAGATTGCTCAGGAATTAATCCAAGTCAGGGATGTGGACAGACTTCAGACGGCCAACACAGTTGCCAATTCTTCTTTACAGTAGACTTATCATCTGAAGCAGCAGAAAAACAAGCAAGTGTAACAAAAGATTTAGACGTAATCACAAGTGAAAGTGGAAGCGAAATATTAAGTGAAAAAATAGAATTTTACTTAGATGATCAATTAGTTGACTCATTAAACGTGGGAGCAGGACTAAAAGGAAGAGCGGAAACAACAATTCAAATAACCGGAGGGGGCATAGGCAGTTCTCGAGATGAAGCAGTGGGTGTTACACTAGCAAACATGAAAAGATTACAAACTATACTAAAAACAGGTAGTTTACCTGTTAAACTAAAAATTGTAAAAGCAGACAATCTTAGTCCAATACTTGGAAAAGAATTTCTAAAAACGGCAGTATTGACTGGTCTACTAGCAATAATTGTAGTTGCAGGAATTGTCTTAATTCGATACAGATCAATAAAAATTGCATTACCAATGATCATAACAAACATAAGCGAGGTTGTACTATTATTAGGTATAGCAGCAGCATTTGGTACCAACCTCGACCTTGCAGCAATCGCAGGGATCATAATTGTAGTAGGAACCGGCGTAGATCACCAAATAGTAATTGCAGACGAACTACTACGTAAAGAAACACAACATCACTCAAACTGGCAAGCCAAAATGAAAAATGCATTCTTTATCATAATGGCGGCTTACTTCACCACAGTTGTAGCAATGCTTCCACTAATGCGAGCAGGAGCAGGAATACTAAGAGGTTTCGCAATCACAACAATAATTGGCGTTTCAATAGGTGTATTTATTACAAGACCAGCATATGGTGTAATGCTAGAAAACTGGCTAAAAAAATAAAGAGGGTTTATGAATACTAAAGCATTGTTTATGATAATAATTGTTACAATACTCGTTTCTATAGCCCAAGTACTTTACAAATTCGGCATTCCCCATCTTAATTTTAGTTTCAGCGGAATATTCTTAAACTACTTTGTAATTGGGGGGCTAGTAATTTACGCAATAGGTGCAGCAATCCTGCTATTAGCATTACAAAAAGACGATCTATCAACACTTTACCCTATCATAGCAACAGGATACATCTGGGTTGTATTAATGTCCAACCTATTCTTTAACGAAGAATTAAACTACCTGAAAATATTGGGAGTTGCTGTTATTGTAGCAGGCGTTTCATTTGTAGGATTTGGGAGTAAAACTGAACAAGCGGTGGTTGAATAATGACCACCGAACTCTGGGCAATTGGATTAGTAATTGGAGCAACCCTCGTCGGGGCTATAGGACCAATCCTTTTAAAAAAAGGTTCAGACAGATTTTACATAATAAAAATAAAAGAAATCTCCATTAGTAAGATAATAAAAAACATTTTAGACATACTAAGAAATAAAGAGTTAATCTGGGGAATAATATTCTACGCACTAAGCACTTTACTATTCATTCCCGCACTGAAAGGGGGAGAGTTATCAGTATTATACCCGTTTGTTGCTCTAGCTTACGTCTGGGTAGCAATTTTATCTAAATGGATGTTAAAAGAAAAAGTAACAACAATGAAATGGATTGGAGTACTCTTAATAATTGTTGGAGTTAGCCTAATCGGACTAGGAAGTTAATTATTTCTGTTTTACTTTAGATTTAATATCTTTAATAATAAAAAATAAGAAAACCACATATGCAACTACCACTATAGGAAGTAAAAAACTAACAACACCGAATCTTTGAGGAGATAGCAGTTCTTGAGAATTTGACCTAGTTAAAATAACCGAAAACCCAATTGCTAGTGCAGCTAAAGGCAAAACAGCCACTATTCCTTCGCCCACTGCGTGATGAACAATCTTTTTACGGTGTTTTACTGAAAAACTCTTAAGTTCTTCTTCTGAAAGAGCCATACTCACAAATACGTGAAAGATTTTATTAACTTTTCTATTTTAGGGGAAATATTTAAGAAGGCAAGCCATCCCCATATAGACAATGAACCTACAAGAATTAAGAAAGAAAAGTATTGCGTTTACTAGAGGAAAAATTCGTGAAGCAATCAAAGAAGATGTCTTCATAATACAACTAGTTGCCCATATCGAAGACCTTGACAGGATACTAAATATGCTAATAAAAAGATTAAGAGACTGGTATGAACTAACCCTGCCTGAAGTTTCAAATCTAATAATAAAACAAGAAGACTTTGTTGACATAATTAGAAAAGAAAGAAAAAACCTAATGCAACAATTCGACATAAAAGAAAGCATGGGAAAAGAGTTCTCAAAAAAAGACCTTGAAAGTCTTGAACTATTACGTCAAGAATGTGAAAAAATCATACAATTAAGAGAAAAACAAACTCAAAAACTAAACGAACTAATGCAAAAACATTATCCAAACCTAACCACCCTAGCCGGTGGTCTGATTGGCGGAAAACTGATTGAATTAGCAGGAGGGATGAAAAAACTAATAGAATTTCCTTCATCTACCATACAAATCTTAGGGGCAGAAAAAGCATTATTTAGACATATCAAATTTGGAGCACGCCCACCAAAATATGGAGTATTATTAGGTCATGAATACGTTGCAAGTTCTAAACAAAAAGCAAAAGCAGCAGGCAGACTAGCAGACAAGATATCAATAGCAGCAAAAGTAGATTATTTTAAAGGTGAATTTGTTGGAGATAAATTAAAGAGGATGCTTAAATGAAAGATATAATAGAAAACGCAAAAAAATGGGCTTTAGAAGAGATCGAAAAATATGGCTCTCCCTCTTTATTATTGTTCAAAACATCAAATGAAAAAGGACAAGAACTAGCAGAAAAATCAGGCGTTGACAAAGACATAGTATTAATCGGAACGATCTTAATGGACATAAAACTTGGACAAGCCGTAAAAGAAGGAAAAACGCAAGAACATCTTGGAATGAGCGTAGAAGCAGTAAAAAAATGGTTAAAAGACATTACCTTAGAAGAAGATAAAAAGAAAAAAATAATTAATTGTGTAGAAGCACATCATGGACAAGAATATGAGTGTAAAGAGGCGGAGATTTGTGCTAATGCTGATTGTTATAAGTTCTTAATTCCAAAAAATGTGATAGCAACTATTTGCAACCTGACTAAAAAAAGAATGAATTTTGAAGAAGCAACAACACTTATCAAAAATAAGATTGAAGAAAAATATAAAGTTTTATCCTTAGATATTTGCAAACAAGAACTTGAAGAAAATTATCAATTATTAAAAAAATTGTTTGTGAGGTTAGAGTGAAAGAGGTAGAAGGCAAAATCCTAGAAATCAATAAAGAAGAAATGATTGCTAAATTACTAGAACTTGGGGCAGAAAAAGTATTTGAAGGAGAACTAGTTTCAAACCTTTATGATTTTAATGACGATAGCATTAAAAAAAGCCACACGCTTTTAAGACTACGAAAAAAAGGAGAGAAAAATATTCTCACGTTTAAGAAAAGCCTAAGTAAAGATAAAGTAAAAATTGAAGAAGAAATTGAAACCGAAGTTAAAGACTTTGACATTGTTAACAAAATATTTGAAGAGATCGGACTTAGAGTAAGAAGAGCAGGTAAGAAAAAAAGAACAAGCTACAAGCTTACTGACACCCGATTTGAAATTGATGAACCTTCAGAAGGAATTCCAACATACCTTGAAATTGAAGCACCTGATGAAGAAACAATTTTTGAATATGCAAAAAAATTAGGAATAGAAAAAGAAAAAGTACTAAACTGGAGTGGCGGCGAAGTACTAAAACATTACGGGATAAGTTATAACAATGAAACGAGCAAATAAAATCATACTATGGGGCGTACTAGTACTTGCAATACTATTTGGACTAGGTTACCTGTATTACTTAGTGGATGAATTAGTACTGTGGTACGACCAGGTACCTGAATTTCCTACACTAAACATAACCCAAGCGGCAGCATTACAAACCTGTACAGAAACATACCAACCCATCCAATCCTCAACAAGAGCGCTCTGGGAAATAAGACAAAGAGGCAAGAAGTGCATAATGAATGTAAACTTTTTTGACGAATATGAAAAAGAACAATGGACCTGGTACGAAGTGATGGAAAAATACCGGTGTAAAGTAACCCCTGAATTCATAGAAAACGTCAACACAACAAATCATGATTTTATAGATGAAAACTGCTGGAGAATAAAAAATAAACGATGAAGCCTACAAAACTATTCGGAGTATATGAACTACCTGGACGAAGACCAAGAATATTCACAAAGAACTTGGTTCCTGGAAAGAAAGTATATGATGAAAAACTAGAGAAAGATAAAGGAGTTGAATATAGAGAGTGGAATCCCAACAGAAGTAAACTTGGCGCGTACATAATGCAAGGAGTAAGAGATGCATTCATCAGACCAGATCAAACAGTACTATACTTAGGGATTGCATCAGGAACTACCGCATCTCATATTTCAGACATAATTGGAAAAGGAGGCATGGTATTCGGAATTGACCCGGCATTCAGACCCCTAATAGAATTAATGTTTTTATGCGAAAAAAGAAAAAACATAGCCCCAATAATGGGAGATGCATTCCACCCAGAAACTTATGAATCATTAGTTCCAGAAAAAGTAAGTGTTATTTTTCAAGACGTAGCTCAACGGAACCAAGCAGAAATATTTCTTAAAAATGTTCGAAAATACCTAAGAAAGGGCGGATTTGGAATGCTATCTGTAAAAGCAAGAAGCATAGACATGGGCGCCAAACCCAAACAGGTATTTAGAGAGGTTAGAGAGAAGTTAGAAAAAGAACTAACAATCGTTGACTTTAGAAGTTTAGAACCTTTTGAAAAAGATCATGTAATGATTGTTGTGAAAAAGAAGTAGAAATGAAAATCTACAAAAAAGAGTTGAAAAAAGAGATTCTAGATAACTTAGTTTCACAAGTTCGAAGTGGAAAATACAAAGAAATTAATGAAGAAAAAGTAAAAAAAGAGGTCATCAAATACCTACGAAATACTCCTGCAATCATTGATAAACTTGATAAGAAAAAAGAACGAGATGCTCTAGTTAAAAACATCAAAAAAACATTGTACAAAGGAATTGGAGCATTTGCCAAAAAAACAAAAGAACACATCTCAACTCAAGACCGAGATTATGACGTTTACCTAAGCATTTTCAACATAACTGGATTTCCTAAAAAAATAGTTGACCTAGGAGCAGGACTAAATCCCCTAATGTACGATAAATTAGGATGTAAACCAGAATATATTGCATATGAAATTAACAAAGAATGCGTCGATAAAGTTAACAAGTTCTTTTCTGACAATAAAATAAAGGGAGAGGCGTACTGTGAAGACGTTTTAGAACTTAAATTACCAAAAGCAGATGTTTATTTCTTATTTAAATTACTAGAAAGTGTTGAATTAGTCAAAAGCCACAAAATAAGTGAAGAATTAATCAAGAGCACACCCTCTAATTGGGTAGTGATAAGCTTTGCAACCAAAACACTATCTGGACTGCCTATGAGAGTCCCAAAAAGACGATGGGTTGAACTAATGCTAACCCGATTATGTTATGAATATAACATAATAGACACTGAAAACGAAATGTTTTACGTTATACACAAATAGGCTTCTTACGTAAATAGCAAAGATTTATAGAATAACATTCATTCTCCAATAAAATGTTTAAGCTATTTAAAAAAGAAGAATCCAAGGCTAAAAGCCTTGAAATTAGTGAATTACACAACTGGTTAGATGAAGAACTAGCCCAAATTGACTTCAGTAAAGAGATAAATGCTTATTTTGAAAACCTAAAAACACAGAAAGAGGTTCTAACAGAAAAAAATGAGGTATTACGAACAGCTCAGGTAAGTGAAAAAGATAAGGTTGAAGACAGAGTAAGAAGCATGGTTGTAGGACAAAAAAACAGCTTTGTTACAGAGGTTGGGAGATTCATAAACAATTTAAGCTTTCCAGAAGAACAAACCATAAGAGTAACGATAAATTTTAACACAGAATTAAACAAAACACTAGATGAACTCGCACAAAAAACAACAAAGAGTTATCAAGCAACAACACACCTATTCTTTAATCAAGTACAAGAGGTCTACAAATCAATTGGGGAGATCAATTTACAAGCAAGAAAGTTTAAGAAAAAAATAGAAAGAAAAAAGCTAGATAAAATTGAAGACGTAATAAAAATCATAACCACAATACAAAAAAAGGAAGAAGAAAAAAAACAACAAGAACAAGACTTAACACAAAAAGACAAAGAGATCAATGAATTAGAAAAAGAAAAAAAAGAAAAAGAACAAACGATCAAAACAATCAAAGAAAGTCTAGAATATAAGCAAAACATCAAATTAAAAGAAGAAAAAACTCAATTGCAAACCCAACTAAAATCCAACAAAGAAGAAGTAAGTTTATTCTTTTCAAAATTAGGTAGAGCACTAAGAAAATATCAAAAAGTAAGTATGGAATACAAGCTAATTGCTGAATACATAGAAGATCCAGTTACAACATTTTTTAATGATACCGAACTTAAGATTACCGAAATATTAACTGGACTGGAGCGAAGTATTGGGAAAAAAGAGGTTGGCTTGAGCGAAAAACAAGAAAAAAACACATTAGACCTTCTTAAGAACACAAAAGAGGGTTACTTGAACATAAGACTTGAAAAAAATCGACTATTACAAGAAAAAATAAATGCACTTAACGTGGATGATTCTTTGAATTTAAAAATCGCTGGAGAGGAAGATAAAATCAATCATGTGCAAAAAGAAATACAATTAATACAAGAATCAAAAGAAAAGAGAGAAAGGTTAACTGACGACTCAGATAAAGCACCAAAATTGAAAGAGTTAGCTCTAGAATTATTTAACACCCAGTTAACGATTAGGAAAACTATATAAATTCAAACAGATAATTAAGTTCTATGCTAAAGTTTTACAATACACTAACAAGAAAGATAGAAGAATTCAAACCCATTAAGAAAGATGAGGTTAGCCTCTATAGTTGTGGTCCAACCGTTTACAACTATGTTCACATTGGAAACCTAAGAGCATACATATTCAACGACATACTACGACGATATCTAAAGTATAAAGGGTTTAAACTTAAACAGGTAATGAATATAACTGATGTTGATGATAAAACAATAAGAGACTCTCAAAAAGAGGGAAAGTCCCTAAAAGAATTTACTGAATTTTACACCGAAGCATTCTTATCAGACCTAACCAAATTAAACATTGAAATTCCAGGCATACTACCTAGAGCGACCGAACACATAGAGGGAATGGTCGAGTTAGTAAAAAAACTATTAGAAAAAGGGTATGCATACAAAACAGAAAATGGGGATATTTATTATAAGATCTCAAAATTTACCAATTATGGAAAGCTAGCATGCCTACAAACAGATGACCTAAAACAAAATGCAGATGGCAGATTGTCCAACAAAGACGAATATGGCAAAGAAGATGCAAGAGACTTTGCACTTTGGAAAGCATATGACAAAGAAGACGGCGAGGTATACTGGGAAACAGAAATTGGAAAGGGCAGACCAGGCTGGCACATAGAATGCTCAGTAATGTCTGTGAAGTACTTAGGACAACCATTTGATATACACACCGGAGGGGTAGATCTAATCTTTCCCCACCACACAAATGAAATAGCACAATCTGAAGCAGCAAAAGGTAAAAAATTAGCTAACTACTGGATGCATAACGAACACCTAATTGTTAATGGTGAAAAGATGAGCAAATCATTAGGAAATTTTTACACATTACAAGACCTAATAAAAAAAGGGTATGACCCTCTCTCAATCAGATATGAACTAATGTCAACTCACTACAGACAAAAAATGGACTTCAGAGAAGACCAACTAAAAAACATACCCTCCACTCTAAGAAAATTTCACGACTTCTTAGATAAATTAGATGAGATTGAAAGTAAAGAGTATAATAAAACCGTTACGGAGTTAATCTCTGAAGCAAAAGAAAACTTTGAGAAAGCAATGGATAATGATTTAAACATTTCTGGAGGGTTAGCATCAATCTTTAATTTTATGACAGAGATTAATAAGATTGAAATCGGGGTTGAAAACGCTACTGAAATCAAGGAGTTCATGGACAAGATTGATTCAGTACTAGGAATAATGGAACATACCAATGAAGAAGTACCAAAAGAAATAACTGAACTTGCTAATAAAAGAGAGGAAGCAAGAAAGAATAAGAACTGGGAAGAAGCAGATAGACTAAGAGATGAAATAAAAGACAAAGGATATGTTCTAGAAGATTCTGACAAAGGAGTTCGAGTTAAGAAAGTCTAATCAAACTCAATTTTAACATCTAACTTTCCTTTTTTAAACTCGATATTCTCAACAAATAATGTTTTCTCTAAATCTTGTTTAACCTCCTCAAAACTAAGTTCAGAGGTTATAACTAACTTTTTAACAGGGGCCTTCATAGATAATTGTTTATCTGATTTGGCCTTTCTAACAATGGTAACTACCTCAATTAATGCGTCACCGATCTGTTCAGCCTTATCATCAACCAACCCTTCATCATACTTAGGCCATTCAGAAATATGAATACTTTTGGAATCTTTTTTATCTTTGAAGTATAACTGATAAATCTCTTCAGTTATGTGTGGAAGGAAAGGAGCAAACAGCTTCAAAATATTAAGCACTAATTGATATAAAGTGTGTTGAGCAGCAATTCTTTGGTCTTTACCCCAAACATCAGGATTATATAATCTATCTTTAGCAATTTCTAAATAATTATCTGAAAGAACATGCCAAAAAAAGTTATCGACATCTTTTCTAACTGCTGAAAAAGCATAATTCTCAAAATTTTCTGTAGTTGACTTAATAAGCCTATGAAGTTTAGTTAAAACCCACCGATCAACAAGTCTCAAATCTGCTTTTCCTTTCTTGTAATCTTCCAGGTGCATAATTGCGAACTTAGAGGCATTCCACAATTTAGTAACAGTTTTCTGTCCCATCATAACCTCTTTCTCAGGGAAAGGAAGATCATCACCAAGTTTAGAACCGCCAGCCATAAATCTTAATGCGTCCGCCGAATACTTTTCAATCATATCTCTAGGTTCAATAACATTTCCTTTAGACTTAGACATTTTCTTACCTTTGGGATCAAGCATCCATCCACTAATCATACAGTCCTTCCAGGGAAGCACTTTGAAATGAAGTTGAGACTTAACAACTGTATTGAAAAGCCAGAAAGTAATGATGTCATGAGCTTGAGGTCTAAGACTTTCAGGTTCACTAATTAACTTATCATAAATAGGTTTTCCTTTAAACAACTCCTTAACAATAGTGGGAGTCAAAGATGAAGTTGCCCAGGTATTAATTATATCTTTTTCACCAACTAAGTTTTTACTTTTACATTTAGGACAAGCAGAAACAGGAGGGACATCCTCAGTAGGATCGACAGGAAGGTCTTCTTCTTTTGCAAGAATTACTTCATCACAATCTTCACAATACCAAACTGGAAAGGGAATACCATAAGGAATCTGTCTAGAAATACACCAATCCCACTTAAGCCCGTGTGCCCAGTTATCATAACGATTTTTCATATGTTCAGGATACCAATTTAGTTCATTTCCCCATTTAAGCATATCATCTTTCATATCCATATACTTGATAAACCATTGTTTTGTTGCAACATACTCAATTTCTGTACCACAACGTTCATGAACATTAACAGAATGTTTAAGATTCTCAGATTTAACCAAAGAACCATCAGATTCTAAATCTTTAATTATTTCCTTTCTTGCATCATTACTATTCATACCTTGATACTTACCCGCTTTTTCATTATAAACACCATCAACACCCATTATATGAATTGGTTCAGCATCTTTATGCCTTGAAAGCCATTCAACACACTCAATTCCACCATAAGAACAATAATAAACAACTCCTGAACCATATTCTGGATCAGTTTCTTTATCCGCAGAAAGAATTACTTGATTACCTGTTAAAGGCAACGTTACTTTCTTACCAATTAAGTGTTTATACCGTTCATCATCAGGGTGAACACTAATTCCAACACAAGCAGGTAAAAGTTCTGGCCTTGTTGTGGCAAAAACTAATTCATCACCAGTCTCAACTTTAACTTTAATGTAAACTAATTGTGAATCAAATTCTGCATCCTCCAACTCAACCTGAGAGATGGCAGTCTTACATTTAGGACAGATCATCATGGGAGCTTCAATCCTATACTCTCTGTTTATTTTGTAAAGATCAATGAATGATTTCTGTGAAATTTTTTGACAGTGCGAATCAATAGTAGAATAAGTAACATTAAAATCACAACTTATACCTAGTTTTCTCCAATCATTAATGTAACTTGGCTTTAACTCTTTTTCTAAGGTCTCTAAAACAAGCTTTCTAAAATCTTTTCTATCCATTTTAGAAGCGTTTACCTTCTTCAGCTTTTGAATTAAAAGAAGTGTTGGAAGCCCATTATCATCAGTACCCAAAGGTTGAAGAACATTAAAACCTTGCATTCTCTTAAACCTTGCAATAAAATCTTGATGTGAATTAGAAAAGGCATGACCCATATGCATCTTACCAGAAACTGTTGGTGGAGGGGTATCAATTGTGAATAAAGGAAGCTTAATATCATCTGCATTAAACGCAAAAAGGTTCTCTTTTTCCCAAAACTCCTGCCATTTTGGCTCTGACTCTTTGGGCGTGTAATGTTTAGGTAATTCCATGAGGTGAAAAGGTTGGCTTTTATTAATAAAGGTTTCTTTGATTTCAAGAATCTTTATAAATAAAATGGAGTAAACACCCTTATGAAAAAGCTAATCTTATTTTTATTCATACTCATATTGGCAAGTTCTGTTTATGCTGCAGAAAACAAGATGACTTTACTAGCAGTAAAAGAAACTCCCGAAGGCTTTGTGGGAGGAACTGCTGAACTAATACTTGAAATTGAAGATGGAAAAGGGAGAGTATTTCTAGAAACCAGCCCATTAACTAAAGTTGATACTCAGGTCTCAACCAGATTTGCAAAACAAATCGCTTGTGACTTCTTAGAAGTAGACTGCAGTAATTTAGACTTCATTTACACAATTAAATCAGATGCTCCAATTGTGGGAGGGCCAAGCGCAGGTGCATCAATGGCAATACTCACCGTTGCTACACTTAAAGATATTCCTTTAAACAAAGACCTGGCAATAACAGGAACGATCAATTCTGGAGGAGTAATCGGTCCAGTGGGAGGAATAGACGCCAAAGCTAGAGCCGCAGAGAAAATTGGATTAAAAAAAGTACTCATTCCAATTGGAGAACAAATCAACTCAAGTAATTCGACAAATTTAACTATTGAAGTTATGGCCGTGGGAACATTAAATGAAGCCTTATTTGAATTCACCGGCAAAAAACTAAAAAAAGAAAGAACCGGAAATGTTGTGATTGATCCAGAATACACAAAAATAATGAAATCTGTTTCTACTGAACTTTGTCAGAGAAGTGAAGGCTTACTTAATTCAATGGAAAACCAAACAGTTGAAAACATAAGAACCATCATTAACGAATCAAAACAACTATTAACAAAACAAGATTATTATTCTGCTGCATCCAAATGTTTTTCAGCAAACATTCAACTCAACAAAATTGCAAACCAAGGCCTAAGTGAAGACTTACTATCCTCAAAATTAAAAAATCTAAGAAAAGATGCAGAAGCTTTTGATGAAGAAATAAGTGAAAGAACCCTGAAAACAATTCCCGAACTACAAACATACATGATAGTAAAAGAAAGGGTAAATGAGGCACTAGAGTATTATGAAAAAAGTGTTAAAGAATTAACTGACTCAGAAATAGAGGGTGCAATAAATGATTATTCTTATGCTGAAGAAAGATTAAACTCAGCAAAATCATGGAGCAACTTCTTTAATAAAACTGGAAAAGAACTAGATTTAACAGAAGAAGTGTTAAAAAAAGCTTGTTCAACTAAAATATTAGAAGCTAACGAACGAATACAATATGTATCACTCGTATACGGGTTGGAAATAAGCTCAATACAAGAAAGATTAGAAAAGGCAAAACAACAACAAGGAACAAAAGAATACGCATTATGTTTGAATACTGCATCACTCTCAAAAGCCGAAGTAGATTCAATAATCAGTAGCGCAGGAGCAACAGATGATGATATCTTAAGAGAAATAATCCAGGTAAAGCTAGACATAGCCAAAGAAAATATATTAGAAGAACAAGAACGAGGAAATTTTCCAATCGCAGGATATTCATACTTTGAATATTCACAGAACCTAATCAATAACAGCGTTCATTCAGCACTATTGTTTTCACAATATGCACAAGAACTAAGCAGTTTTGATTTATACTTTCAGGAAACTAGCAAGATTGATGTGAAAACGGATAAAAGAGAATTTGGAGATTATGAATTGATAATCTTATACGCAATAGGCATAATCACGGGTGTAATTATTACTTATATGGTATTGGCAAGACAATTACGGTAAATTTATTAAGAATAAGTTCTAAAAAAGAATATGGAATTAATAATTGGATTAATTGGAATGGGACTCATTCTATTTGCATTTTTCATGAATCAAATCCATCGATGGAAATCAGATTCCCTGTATTATGATATTGTAAACGTAATTGGTAGCTTATTATTAACTATATACGCATTAAGAATTAACAGCTGGCCATTCTTAATCTTGAATGCAATTTGGCTGGTTATCTCCATAAAAGACGTATTCTCCGACGTTGCACGAGAAGTACACTTAGGACATAAAAAGAAGTAAATTTATTCTGAATAGATTAAACAACGAAAGTCAAAGATTTTCGAGCATTATTCCAGGTAATTGGAATAATAAACCCCCACAAACCTCCCGAAAGAGGCTTGTGCGGGAAAAAGAGGTGATAGATAAATCTTATGAAAAAAAGTAATGATATTTTCTTTATAAAGATTTCGGGTGTGTAGTATTGTTGAGTAGTAACAAAGTTATTTATGCTAGTTATGTTTTAAAGTAGTATGAACTTAGATAAGATACTCCATTTGATACAAATCCTAAGTCTAGTCTCACTCATGATTAACGTATTCTTTATGGTTACCACCCCAGACATTCTAAAATATGTGATGTTCTCAGTTCTAAGCATTTACTTGTTCATGGCAACAAGTTGGATAAACCATGCAAGAAAAAACAACGTTAACAACAGCACAATCACAAAACAGGTAGCAGGCGTGGTGTTAGGAACCATCATTTTGATTATCATAATCACTGCATTGTTTAAACTAGTGACAGTATTACAAGCAGTTTGAATCTATTTCAAAAAAACTGAAAACTTTACGAAAATTCTTAATAAGATTTTATTAACAGTTGAAATAAATTAAAAGATCATGAAGTACATACTATTATTACTTTTATTGTGTGGGTGCACAGTACAGAATACGGTTCTCCCCTCAGAAAAAGGAGATGTGGAAGTTCTATTTTGCTTAGAAAACCAGTGCGAAGATAGATTTCTTGAACTAACAAACAACAGTCAAACTCAATGCGCATTCTACAAGAGCAATCTCGAAAACATAAATGAGAATATTGATGAATTGGTAGTTCACAATCGCAAATACGGCCTTATGCACAACAAATTTTGCATTATCAACGAATCCATAGTGTGGACTGGGAGTTATAATCCAACCCGCAACAAAAATGACAATAACGTTGTTGTGATAGAATCCAAATATCTGGCAGAAAACTATTTACAAGAGTTTGAAGAACTGAAAAACAACAAGTTCGGATATGGTGAGAAGGTTAAATACCCCCGAATAATCTTGGGAAATATGCTAATTGAAAACTATTTTTGTCCAGAAGATAATTGCAAAGAACAGGTTCTCAAAACACTGATAAAAGCACGAAAAAGTATACACTTCATGACCTTTTCTTTTACTGATTCAGACATAGCCGGGCTGCTAATTGAAAAAAGTAGGCAAATTGAGGTTAGAGGAGTTATGGAACGGCAAAGAGTCAATATGCAGTACAACAAATTCAAGCAAATGAATAAGAGTTTTCAGATAGAATTAGACAACAATCCTGCCGTGATGCACCACAAAGTGTTTGTTATTGACTCTCAAGTTGTGATCATGGGCAGCATGAACCCCACCAAGTCTGGAGATGAGAGAAACGATGAAAATGTAGTGATAATCCACAATTCAGAGGTTGCAGAGTTGTTTATCAAGGAGTTTGAACGAGTCTCAGGTCAGTCTCAAAGTAGTCTCAGTTGAGTCTCAATTGAGTCTCAGCCACCCCCTTGTTTCCTGTGGAGAAATGAGTCTCAGTCTCAGTCTCAATCAGTCTCAGTCTCAGCTGAGACCGGTCTGAGACTAGTCTCAGATTGCTAAAAATTTAAATAGTTAAACAGGGTTGAGAGAGTATGAATGAAACTGTATTAAGAGAGAGCTTTACAAGGATCAAACAAGATATAGCCGAGTTACGGGTAGAACTAAGGAAAGTCAAGGAAGAAAATGGGTTCTTACGAGAACAAATACGAAGTTTAGCAGTAATACCCCGTCAAGTAGTAGAGAAACCCGTTCTTGAACAAGAAGTAGCCAAAAAACTCAACAGAAATAAGAAAGGGATCATAAAACAAAAGATTTTGGATCTGTTGGATCAAGGAATTTCAGTAATTGAGGTCAAAGATAAAATTGTTGATCAACAAAAATATTGTGCCAAGGCATCATTTTACAGATATTTAGAAGAATTAAAGCGTGAAGACAAGTTTGTAGAGGTAATTAGATGAAAATTGAGGGCAAAGTTCTCAAAAATTGGTTCACTCAAGGAATTGGACTGATGTTTTCTAAAAAAAGAACTGTAATATTTGAGTTACGTAAGGAAAGAATTGAAGGAATCCACATGCTATTTGTGTTCTTCCCATTAGATGTATACTTTTTAGACAAAGATAAAAGAATAATCGAGATTAAACAGGGGTTAAAACCATTTATGTTTTACGCCCCAAAACAAAAAGCAAAATATATTGTTGAAACTCCGTTTGACATACCCCTAAAAAAGGGCGATTATGTAGAGTGGTAGAAATATTTATAAAATGACTTGGGTTCTTTCAGCTTAATGGGGACGTAGTATAATCTGGCTAGAATAATGGGCTCCAGTAATGGAAAAATGAGGCGAAAGCCAATGACTCTGAAGAAACCTATGGATCCGGGTTCGAATCCTGGCGTCCCCACCATTTCTCAATAATCTTCTTAAATTAGAATGCATTAGCAGAAGCATGATTCCCGAGTATGATGTTGAAATGCATCAAAGAGTAAGTACTCGATGGATAGGTATGCCTGGAGAAGAGGTTCTTGGGTTTAGTGAAGAGGAAGATGATCAAGGAATTGACACCCGATTTCTCGCTAGCAACCACCAATATGAAGATTATAGATGGTTAGACTGGGAAAATGTTGCACGCCAAATAACAATAGAACGTTACTTATTAGAAAAAGCCGACACGCAATCAAAAAATGCACAAGAATTTGAGGAGTTCTGTTCAGGAGTTGAAGGAAAAATAAGAGACCTAGGGGACATTCACGAAATATTACATTTTGATGTGGGGGTTTCAGCACTAACTGCACTCACATCAGCAATGGGCGGCGCTCCAATGAATAGTTGTAGAGGTCACACCAGAAACAAGGCAGCACCAGGAGTTGCATTTTACACAACAACAAAAGCAGCAAAAGCATTCTTTGAATACTGCAAAGAGTTTGGATGTGCAATCCAACACATAAGACTAGAACATTATCTACCAATACATGGACTTGAAATCAAAGCGAGAAGTGTGACTCCCTTGTTAGATCTGGCAGAAGCAATGTACCACAAGTTCAGAAGATAAGTTTTTATATGAGTTAGCACAAGAATAAGTCATGAAAGAAAGTATTGCAATAGCAACACTAATTGGTACCATTGTTGGAGCAGGAGTTCTTGGAATACCCTATGTTATTGCAAAGGCAGGAATTGTTGCAGGCATTATAGACCTGGTTGGAATTGGATTATTATTATTAGTATTAAACCTTTACGTGGGAGAGGTAGCACTAAGAACAAAAGGAAATCATCAACTAACAGGTTATGCAGAAAAATATGTTGGTAAGAAAGGTAAAGTAATTCTAATGATCGCAATGATGATAGAAATATATGGTGCATTAATTGCGTACACGATGGGCGAGGGAACTTCACTAGCCTCACTATTTGGAGGGAACCCATTCTTATGGAGCCTGGCATTCTTTGTTATTGGAAGTTACTTATTACATCGTGGATTGAAAAGCGTTGGAAAAACCGAATTAATATTAGTAGTTGTACTAACACTAGCAGTAATAATTGTTGCACTGATGGCAATTCCGTTTGTTAAACTACAGAACTTGGGGGCAGGTAGTGGAAATCTATTTTTACCCTATGGAATGATTCTATTCGCATATCTTGGCTTAACTTCCATCCCATTACTAAAAGAACAACTAACTAAACATAAAAAAAGTGTTAAGAAAGCAATCATTTGGGGAAGTGCAATCCCCATACTAATCTATGTACTATTTGCATTAATGACTGTAGGTGTTGTTGGAATAACCGGGTTTAACTCATTAGGTGCAGATGAAAGAATCGCTTCTTCTGCTTTGAATGTATTCGTTAATGGCCCAATAGGAATCATAGTAAATTTATTTGCAATAGCTGCAATGGGCACCTCATTCTTAGCACTAGGAATGGCAATGAAAGAGATGTACAAATATGATTACAAAATGAGTAAAAAGAAAGCATTCTTGTTAACAATTTCTGTTCCCCTAATTGTATTCCTATTAGATCAAGTATTCGATGTAACAAACTTCATACAATTATTAGGCATTACGGGTGCAATTGCAGGTGGGTTAGTTGGAGGAATGGTTGTAATCATGTTCCACCGGGCTAAAAAATTAGGTAAGAGGAAGCCAGAATACCAAATGAAAATACACTGGGTGTTAAGCATCATACTTATGACTGTGTTTGTAGCAGGAATTGGGTATGTAATAATTAACCTATTTTGATTAAGGCATCTATAATCTATCCGCACCAGTAAACTCCATCATCAAAGAATGTCCTGTTTCTAATCGCCAAGAATGCGCATTGAAAAGTTCTCCCTTTCTTCTATGAGATATGTTAGCTAATTGAGCAGTAACCCTTCTTGCAATAAAATCTCTAGAAGCGCCAAAAGCGCCCCCTGCACAATAAGTAAGAACAGCAGTTGGAGACTCAATATCTTTAAGCCCATAACTCAATAACAACCCCACAGTCACACCCAACAAAGCAAGACCACGATATGCACCTTCAACATAAGGCATTGTCGCGCATCTAAACTGTTGCTCTGCTTCAAACTCTGCAGAAAGTTTAAGATAAGCACCAGAAGCCTCACAAGCAATAATGCGTTCTTCAGTACGATTCAGTTTAAACCCCCTAATTAACGGACCATGATCAAATCGTTCGCCATTACTTACTTGCACTTCCAATCTGTCTGTAACTTTTTGTAAGATTCTGCCATACTCCATTGATTTAGCTAACATGCCAAGAAAGAACAAAAAGTGATTTTTAAAGATAATAATATCATTTAACAACAATTCTAGTAAGTCTATGATCTGCCTTTTTTATCTTAGACTTCCCCTTTCCCTTAGATTCATCTTTTCCCACATCCTTAGAGGGTAAAAAGATAACTAAGAGAATAGCGATTAGAAGCACTACCAAAATAAGAATACTCAACCCAATAGGCGTTCGAACAGAATCATAAACGTAAATTCCAAGAGTCTTGTAAACATTAACACCATGTGGGAAGAATCCCTTAAGATTTTCAGAATCTAAATCAAATAAAACATTTTCAGTACTATTGTCTTTAACTAGGTCAATAAAATCAGAACCTGTCCAATTACTATTAGCAGCAAGATAAGCAACCTTTCCTAAAGACCGAACAAACACCTTATCATTAGTCAATAGTTTGGTATTTGAGGCGTTAATGTCTGAAAGATCCACTCTTAACAACCTGTTATTATTCCATTTTAACTCAGGTAAGCTTCCAAATGTAACATTTTCATCAGCAAGATTTGGCGCAACAGTCGGAATTGGAAGAGAGAATATTAACGCAAGAATAATGATTAAAACAATTAATGAAATAATGCATTTATATGACTTATTTTCGGGTTTAGGAGCTTTTGGAGTTTTAGCAATTTTAGTTTGATTTGAAACAGTTTGTTTTGTTTGTTTAATCCCTGCTTTTCTTTTAATGCTTTCAACAATTTTTTGAGTTTTACCAAAGGAAGATAAAACAATAAATAAGACAATTAAAATGATTATAATGAGTGCTCCAACAAAATACCAAAGATAAGAATAAACCCAAGGATTACCAAAAACCAGTTTCATATCTTTAGATAGTACTTCTCCATTATCCAAAGAAATCTTGAGATTAACCTTCTCCACACCAACATGTTCAGAAGATTCAATAACTAAATTAACAACCTCTGAATTTTCAATAACTAGCGCGGTTTTGTCCAAAGAAACAAGTTCTGAATCAACACTCAATAACGCATTAACCTCCTCAGAACCCTGATTTTCTAATAAAATGGGAATGTCTTCTTCCCCCACCCAGAACTTAGATGGAGCTGTAATTTTAAGACTATAACAATCTTTAACCGTCACTGGCAACCTTATCTTTTTCTCAACATCCCCCAATTGGGACTCTGCCTCAAAAAATAGTGAATAATTACCCACTTTTCCAGGGTTAAACGAGATGTTAACCAGTGCGCCAGTGTCTGAACCTAATAATAAAGTATCATGCTCTAAAGAGGCATATTTGCCCTCAATTTCAAGATCAAACTTATTTGTAAACTCAGCATTATTAGAAATTCTTAAGGGAATTTGATATTCCTCATCAACACAGGTTTCATAAGCAACAGTTTGAGACTCTAAAACGTTTCCAATCTGTTTAGCACTAATGGAAAAGTCATAACAAGACAAAATTTCTGCTTTTGCTGGCAAGATTTTAGTTTTTTCTGCCTGTTCAGCATTTACTTTAAAATTAAATGTATAATTACCATGAACAGAACAAGGCGTTAGCAAAGATGCATGAATAGTTTTGCTTTTACCTGATGCCAAAGTGATCTGACTTGGAGAAAAAACAACCTGGCCATTCTGCACTGTTGATTCAAAAGAGAAGGTTTCAGGAGAGGGATAGGTATTAGTAATTTTAAACTCGTATTCAATTGGAGTACAAGGACAAGATGCTGCAGATACAACAGGAATGATTAATAGAAGTGCCAAAAAAAATAATAGTTTTTTCATTGCTTAGTCCCCACTCATGATTTTATTAAATTAAAAAAAAAGGGTATAACAAAAAAAGAAAAAAATTAATAATATGTTTGTCCAGTTAGTTCTTCGTCTTCCATCTCTTCTCTTCTTCTCATTCTACTAAAGCCAATAACTAAGCCTAGTACAATTAACAAGATAACAAGAGCTATCAGAACAACTTCTGCCCATTTTCTTGCTCCGCTTTCACCTTTAACAAGGTTAGCATAAAGCTGAATAGGTTGTGAATCATCGCCTGTTGAAACAGTCATAACGAATGATTTTTGACCAACGTCAGCTTTTTTATCTGCGGTTACAAAAGCGAAAACAGATTTGGTTTGTCCAGATTTAACTAGAACGGTTGTTGAAGGATCAACTCTAACAATTCCCCAATCATCAACTCCAGAAACACCAACAGTGTATGTTTTGTCGGATCTTCCATCATTTGTGATTGTCATGGAATAAGTTGCACCTTTACCACGAACTATTTGTTGAGTTTGTGTACCAACAGAGATAGTTGATTGTGATTCGCCATCCTCAGCGTCTGCACCACAAAGTTCGCTTTCAACAACTTCGATGTCAGTAGTTTCTGTTACAGATTCGTATTCTTCATCATACTCTGCTTCAAAAACAACTTCATAAACACCTGGTTCTGTACAAGCTGGAATTCTTAGGAAAAGTTCCTCAGAAGTTTTAGATTCATCTTCTTCAAGTTCATCTATGTAGTAAGAATCTTCAAGATCCAATTCAGGAATGCTTGCAGTAACTCTTACATCTTCTTCGTCTTTTTCTCCTCTGTTAATTATTTTAGCGTTAACTAAAAGATAACTTCCTGCTTCAACAGAATTAGCTGGGTGTAACATAACTCTTTTAATTTCAAGAGAATGTCTATTGCCCTTTAAATTTAATCTGTAAAGTTTTTCTACAGCTGCGCCAGTTCGTCCACCAATAGAGACTCTTAGATCATAATAATCTTTGTCTGCTCTTGCAGGAATACTTAATTCCAGAGACTTGTATACTGTATCGCCAGCATCCATATCAAAAGTATGGGTTTCATCTTCCAGATCATCTTCATGATCATTATATTCATAGCCTAAAACTTCGGCTTCGACCCTAAGATTTGTATAATCTTGGTCTGCTTGAAGTTTGACCTTAACTTCAATTTCTTCACCTTTTTCAACAACTAATGTGTCGCCAGTTTCGAATTCGTCACCATTAATTTTGACATAATCGACATCTGGCAGAGCACTTGCCAAGCCACTCACCATAAGAAGTGATATTAAGCAAACGACAAATACTGCTAATTTCATTACTCCTTTCATTTGTTATACCCCCAAATACATATTATTTGTAAATGTAATTAATGCACTTTTTTAAAGCTTTCTGTTGTTTAGTATATACAAGTAGTTAAACCCTTTAACCACTCATTAGTTTATAATTGTTAAAGGCATGTGCTTTATCCTCTTAACATCTTCATTCCCGACACTAATTCTAACCAAATATGTGTCTGCTTTTGCATAAGTAGGAATGTCTAAATAAACTGTTTTTGAACTTACATCGTTTTTATCTAGGTCAAAATGTACTCTATTGAAAACGCTTAATTCAGGAATTGAAACTGTAAGCACACAATCATCAAGATCCACATTACTATCCAGAACTACTGATGTTGCAATGGTTCTGCCCGCCTTAGTTTGATCACCAAGAGGAAATCTAATTGCCAGAACATTAAGTCTTTCAGTTGAGGTTCTTGTACCTGGCATTTGAGCTAAAACATTAACGTTCCAAACAAGTTCAGAAACACCTGAACCATCAGCTGCTAAAATTCGGATCTCATTTTCCCCAATCTGTTGAGGAAGTGGAAGCCAGGTTATTTGACCAGTTGAACTGATTTCAAAATTACTTGGTCCTTTTATTACTTGAAAAATTACATTATTACCCAAATCACTAACTGCGTTAAGATTAAACTCATAAGGTTCTCTCACATAAGCAGTTGTAGGTGGTGAATTTGAAAAGGTAATTTGTGAAATTGGATCAGTTGGATCAGTAGGGTCTTCAGGATCAGATAAATGATCCATGAAAAAGAAAACATCTTTACCAATATCAACAAGAACTACACTTCCAGAAAAATCTTCATAATCTGGGTGTTTTGCAAGATAATTATAATTACCTGCAGAAAGCCCTGCAAAAGATAGTGTGCCAGTAACATCAGTAATCCCCATCAAACCATTCATTCTAATTACTACTCCAGGAATAGTTTGACCAGTATCACTATCTCTGATTTGAAAATTAATGTCATAAACAGGTTCTTCGCCAACATAAAAACCTAAAACAATTCGTTCAACAAGGTTTGGCCTATCCCCTTTTGTTTCCTGGGCACTTGCATCCACAACAATAGTGTAATCCCCGCTTACAACCGGAGTCCAAGAGAATGAATAACTTTCAGCATCAAACACATTAGCGTTAGCCGGCAAAGTTGTTTGTTCAGTATAAATTAAATTTTGATCTGCATCATAAACCCAGTAGTTCATAATAGTCGGTACTGTAAAAAGTCTGTGTGCAGAATCTGCGTAATTACTTATCTTTGAAAATGTGAACGTCAATTCAGAATTTTCTTTTGGAAAGGAATTATCAACATCAAGACCATTAATTAAAGTATAATATTCGTCAGTAGGTCTTCCAGGTAAAACTGAAAAATCCTTACGAGCATACGCTTCCACATCAGAAGAACATTGGGAATCAGTTACTTTTGAGGTAATTCTAACAAAGTAGTCTCCTTCAGTTATTGGAGTCCACTCAAAATTAAGTTCTCTTTGTTCATCCAAATAAAGATTTAAGTTTCTAACCTCTTTTTTAACTAACTCATTCGATTCAGAAAATACTTCTAAAGTAACTTGAATATCAGATGAATAAAATTCTCCTCTAAGTTGTTCAGGAACATAATCAACCCCATTATTAACGCTCTTAAAAGCAGAAGAGGTTGTTGCAGCTAAACTCGCTCTCGTATTAATCTGTAAAGGTTCATTTTCGTAAACAGCATTTAATATAACGGGTTTATCAACAACTGCTTGACAGTCTTCAAGTTGAATAAAAGCAGGAATGTCCATTTCAGAAGTGTGAGCGTTGGTATCTCCCCCTGTATTAAAAGTAGATTTGTAAGCTTTTGGTACAAAGTCTTCAGAATAAAAATATAATGCATAACCTTCGTGTTTTAGAGTTGATGGAAATAAAACTCTGATCTCACCATTATCTGTTACTTGATCATAAGCTCCAGAAAATTCAGTTACACTAGAACAACTAGCATCAAGACAATCATATACTACTGCCCCAACATCAGACTGATCAAAATTAAACGTAATATCCGCATAAGCAGAAACAAAACTAGAAACAAGCACCAACATTAAAATTGAAAGTAATAATTTTTTCATTTTGTTTCCCCCACCTAATTTGTGAATTCGTTTCCCCCTTCTAGAATCCCATCAAGATCCGGTTCTGAAGTAGAGTTATTATTACCATTATTTCCATTATTGTTATTGTTGTTATTGTGATCATCTTTATGGTCTCTGTGACAATCCACCATCCAAGCTAACCAACCAAGTCGTAAGCCACCACCAAAGCCTTGAGCAGCAATTGCTGCAGCACTTTCTGGGTCACCAGTATTAACTGCAGGTTTTTTAGCACGAGGATCAGCAGGATCTATAGGTTTCATAGCATCATAACCGAACAATTTAGCCAAACCTTTATCGGTTGCTTCAAGCACGTCAGCTACAGCCCCAACAGAAAAATTCATAATCCCATTTGCAGTTCCATTAACGATTTTAGTACCATAATTTAACACAGGAACTCTCGAAGTATAATTCTTTAAACCAGCAAAGGCTCCACGAACACCACCATCAACAAGTCCGATTCCTCTTGCAATCCAACCGTTTTGATAAGGTGTTTGATTTCCTTGTTCATCAGTATGTTTAAAACGTCCACTAGCACCTGCTTTTAATTTGTCACGACCACGCATACCTTCATCATACCTATTTGAACCTATGAATGCTCTAAAATTAGTTCTTCTTCCAGCAGCTCTTTGTTGAGCAGCCATTTGAGCTCTTAATTGTGCCTCTCTTTCTGCAGCAGCCTGTCGTTCTTCTGTTCGAGCAGCATCTGCTTTACCCTCAGCATATTTTCTAACACCAAAAGCACCAGTTCCAAGAATCCCTAAAGAAAGTAAAACTCCCCCTGTTAAATTACATACTTTTCTATGACCATTATAAAAACTTCCTATTCGACCTACCATTTTTAATATCCCTCCAACAACTATTTTATTTGGAAATGGAGTAAAGCTTATAAAGATTATTGATAGTTTACTATTATATAGTAGTAGGTCAAAGTTAAATAATTGAGGAAGTTAAAACAAGAATGAAAATCAATATAATCGGCGCTGGACCAGTTGGATGTTATCTTGCATACCTACTTGCAGATAAATTCGAAGTGGAAGTTTATGAAGAACATTCAGAAATTGGAAAACCAGTACAATGCGCAGGAATAATAACTAATAGTATTAATAGTGTGATCCAAATTCCACCAGAAGTTATTCTAAACAAAATAAAAAACTTTGAAATAAGTTATAAAGATCAAAAGCTCAAAATAAAACTAAGAAATCCAGACATAATAATAGACCGCACCAAATTTGATACGTTTTTTTATAATAAAGCAAAAGAAAGAGGGGTTAAATTTTCTCTGGGAAAAAGAATTAATGATTTAGCTGAACTAAAAGGAATAATCATAGGTGCGGATGGGCCCAACTCAATAGTATCAAAAGCCATAGGAAACAAAACAACATCTTGGATGGGAATACAAACTAAAATAAAACTCCCGGACTCTCAAATTAAGGCCTCGCTTGATTACGGCAAATTTGGATGGACAATCCCTGAAGGAAATGGGACCTGCCGCGTTGGAATCATGGATGAAAAAGAAAACGCTAAACAAACATTCAAAAAGTTTACAAAAGGAAAACAAAATTCATTACAAGCAGGACTAATTCCAAAATATAACCCAAAAAACAAACTCTGCAAAAATAACCTATACATAGTAGGGGATGCAGCAGGAATGGTAAAAGCAACAACCGGCGGCGGAATCATACCTGGATTGAAAGCAGCAAAAGTTCTAGCAAACTGTTTAATTAAAAGAAAAAAATACAAAAGAAAACTAAGAAAGGTAAGAAAAGAATTGAAAACACAATTAATAGCAAGAAAAGTATTAGACCATTTAAACGATGAAGAAATTAAAAAACTATTTAAATTATTTAGAAAAGAAAAAAACAAAAAAATACTTGAAGAAATAGATCGAGATAACCTAAAAAAGATTGCAATCAAGCTCTTATTACGTAATCCAACACTAATCACATACGCCCCAAAAATTTATAAATAGTTTCCAGTTCTTGAATATCACTAAACAAAAAATGGAAGAAAACGAAAAATCCAAATCTCAAGAAGAAAAAATAGAAGACGAAGAAGTAAATATAGACTTCTCAAAAATAAAAGCAGGATTCAAAAACTTCTTTTCAAAAGATAAAAAAGAAAGTAAAGAATCCACCGAAGATGAACTAGATTTAAAAGACGTAAAAGAAACAATCAAAAAAGGGTATAAAGAAACCAAAAAGTTTACAAAAAAATATGGAATTATTCTATTAATATTAATTCCCATATTTCTTAGCATATTTTTTAGAATACAACCTGCCTATTTGCCTATAACCGAACAATGGGCAGAAAACAGCATTGACAACTTTAACATGAATGTTATCTCTCAATCAATAAACGCACAGTTTCCAAGTTTACCACAAGAAAACAAACAAAGACTCATAGAAGAAGAATATAAAAAACTTAAACTTCAAGACAAGGTCTTTGCTCCAGGAAATGGCCAGTTAGAGCAACTTCCTTATAATGAAGCAATTGAAGGATACAGGAAGGCATACAAATCAAGATTACAAAATGATAATGGACAAACATACTTAATTGCGATCGACCCATATTATTATGCAAGATATGCAAGAAATCTTGATGAAAATGGACATCTTGGAGATGTAAAAGAAAACGGAATATCATATGAAACAAAAAAGAACGCCCCAAGCAAAAAAGCACCAGATAACAATTATCACAATTATGTAAATTATATAACTTTCAAAATTTCACGAGCCTTTGGAAATAAAGATATTATGAAGGCTATTTTTTACGTGCCATTAATAATAGCGACCCTTGCCATAATTCCCTGCTTTTTCTTAATAAAAAAAGTCGCAGGAAACTTAGGGGCAACAGCGGGAGCATCTTTGCTAGCAGTACATACTGCATTTATGACAAGAACAGTAGCAGGATTTGCTGATACAGACCCATATAACGTGTTTTTTCCACTAATGATTGCCTGGCTGTTTATAGGTGCATTTGAAGCAAAGAAAACTAAAACCAAATTATGGTTAGGTATAGGTTCTGGACTTTTGGTTGGACTATATTCAAGATTCTGGTCAGGATGGTGGTACATATTTGACTTTATAATTGCAACAATAATAATCTATGGAATCATAAAACTAATTATGAATTCAAAAACAAAAAAAGAGACAAAAACAACACTAAAAGACCTCATAATATCAGCAGTTCCATTCTTCTTCGCTGCAATGTTAAGTGTTGCCATACTTTTTAAAAGTGGATTTGTTAGAGGAATACAACAATTTTTCTATGCATTCTTAAACTTCCCACTGAGCATCATTCAAATAAAAGAAGTTGCCCTGGGAACAATCTGGCCTAATGTGTTAACCACCGTAGCAGAACTAAACCCTGCATCCGTTGAATCAACAATTGGTGCAATAGGGGGTGGATTCTTATTCTTTATTGCTGTTGTTGGAATCATCTTAACTGTTGTTAAAAAAGAGAATGGAAAACGGGATCTAAAATATGCAATATTTTTAACATTATGGTTTGTTGGCGCAATTTATGGTTCAACAAAAGGATTAAGATTTACATTATTATTAGTTCCGGCATTTAGTATTGCGATAGGCGCATTTATAGGCATCATTTACAATTATGCAAAAAAGACACTGCCCGCTCAACTAGACATAAGCAAAGGGCTAATAAACATAATATTCATATTACTAGCAATTGGATTATTAGTTGCACCTGCAAAAGCAGGATGGAATCAAGCAGTTAACGAAATTCCCTCAATGAATGATGCATGGTGGACTTCATTAACAAACATAAAAGAAAGCTCAGAAGAAAACGCAATTATTACCTCCTGGTGGGACTTTGGACACTGGTTTAAATACGCAGCAGACCGAGGAACCAACTTTGATGGTGCATCTCAAAACTCGCCAAAAGCGCATTGGGTAGGAAAATTACTCTTAACATCTGATGAAAAAGAAGCATTTGCAATAATAAGAATGCTGGATTGTGGCGGTAACGGGGCTTATGATAAAATAAATGATAAATTAAAAAATGATTTCAACTCCATTTTACTTATTAAAAACATAATCTTACAAGATGAAACTGGTGCAAAGAACTTACTTGAATCAAATGAATTTTCTGAAAATGAAGTTGAAGAAATCTTAACCCTTACACACTGTGCGCCCCCCGAAGCATTCGTTATAGCCTCAGAAGACATGGTTGGAAAAGCAGGAGTGTGGGGCCACTTTGGGAGCTGGGACTTTGAAAAAGCATCAATGGTACGAGAGCTAAAAGGAAAAACAGAATCTGAAAGCCTAACTATTTTACAAACTCAATTCGAACTAAGTGAAGAACAATCAATGAAATACTATGATGATATAACAACCCAAGACCCAAATCAATGGATATCAAGATGGCCTGGATACGCATCAGGATTAAAAACATGCAGTGAAATAGAACCTACCATATATCAATGTATTCAAGGAGTGGGCAATCAAAAGATTCCATTCATTTTAAACACAACTAGCAAAGAAATCTATGCTCAAACAACCACTCAAGACAAACTAACACCAAAAAAGTTTGCTTACTTTGAGGAGGGAATCATTACACAAAAAGAATACAATAACTCAGGAATTAGCGTAGGCATAACCGTAATAAAAAAAGGTGAAGAGTATCAAGCCATGGCTACTGATCCATTATTATCTAGCAGCATGTTCACAAGAATGTTTTTCAATAATGGAAATGGATTAAACTGTTTTGAGAAATTTGATGAACAAACCCAAATAACTGGGGGCAAAATATATGTTTACAAAGTAGATTGGCAATGTCAAGTTCAAACACGATTAAAAGAAGAGGCAAGTAAAGAGGGCAATGGAACCGAATGAAACCTTCGTTGTCATTCCAGCACACAACGAAGAGAAACACATCGGAAAAGTACTAAAAGATGTTAAGACTTATGTAAAAAATATAATCCTCGTTGATGATGGCAGCAAAGACTCAACTTCTAAAATAGCAAAAACTGAAAAAGTTACAGTATTAAGACACATAACAAATTTAGGTAAAGGTGCAGCATTAAAAACCGGATGTGATTATGCAATAAGTCGAGGAGCAAAACACATCATTGTAATGGATGCAGACGGACAACATGAACCAAAACTGATTCCAAATTTTATTACAAAACTAAAAGAAAAAGACTTAGTATTTGGCTATAGAATTCCCTCAAAAAATATGCCCTTCATATTCAGAGCAGGAAATTTTGCAATAGACAAGATTACCAAACTCCTTTATAGAATAAACTTACGAGACACACAATCAGGGTTTAGAGCATTCACATCAGAAACATATAAAAAGATTCGATGGCAAGCTAATGATTATTCAATGGAATCAGAGATGATTGCAAGAGCAGGAAGAAATAATATCAACTACTGCGAAATTCCCATAACAACAATATATGGGGATAAATACAAAGGCACAACAACAGTTGATGGCATAAAAATAGTACTAAACTTAATAAAGTGGAAGTTATTTAACCTATGAAGGAGGGAAAAAAATGTTAGTGGGAATACAGATTATTGGAGTTTTATTTGGAGCAGTATTACTTTATCTTAGTTTTGTTAACTTCAAAAAGAAAGAATTTAGAAGCGGCGAATTTGTTCTGTGGACAATATTCTGGCTAGTGTTTATCTTTTTAATTATATTTCCCAACATTCTAGATAAAATAACACGAACGCTCTCAATTGTACGAACCCTTGATTTCCTAACTATAATTGGATTTTTATTCTTAATACTACTGGGATTTCAAAATTACAGACTAGTAAAGAAAAATAACAAAAAAGTAGAAGAAATAGTAAGAAAAATAGCATTAAAAAATTGTGAAGTTATTGAAACTGATAACTTGTCTAAGAAAACTGAAGATGAAGAAAGAAAATGAAAATACTGTTTGTATTGGAATACTACCTTCCCCACATAGGAGGAGTAGAAATTGTATTCAAGAACCTATGCGAAGGTTTAGTTAAAAGAGGACATAACGTTAAAGTAATCACTTCTAGAATTTCAGGAACCCAAAAAAAAGAAACCCTTAATGGAGTTGAAATTGAACGTGTAAACGTACCAAAAATTCTGACAAGATACTTATTTAGCTTCCTAGCAACAAGAAAAGTTGCACAAGAAGCCAAAAATTATGATTTAGTACACACTACAACATTCACAGCAAGTCGACCCGCTTCAATTGGAGCCAAAAAAGCAGGTAAGAAAGTTATTTTAACAGTACATGAAGTATGGATAGGGAAATGGAATCTAGTTACTGAAAAACGCGGAGTTTCCATCTGGATCCATAATACGCTCGAAAAGGGAATATACAAACAAAAGTTTGACAAATACATATGTGTTTCTAACGCAACAAAAAAAGACCTACTTAATGTTAAAAATATCCCAAAAGAAAAAGTTATGACAATACACAATGGTATGGATTACGCTCCATGGGACCCAAAAAAGTATGACAAAAGTCTTTGGAGAAAAAAGTTGAATATTGAGACAAATTATGTTCTTTTCGCATCAGGAAGACCCGGTACATCTAAAGGCTTTGAGTATTTGATCAATGCGCTTCCAGAAATAAAAAAAGAAATAAAAAATGTTAAATTAGTACTAAGATTAAGTAAAGCTAAAGCGTATACAAAACAGTATGACAAACTAATGAATATGATTGAAAAACTCAAACTTAAAGAAAACATCATAATATTAGAACCTGCAAAGTATGAAGAACTACCAAGCCAGGTAATGATGGCAGATTGTGTTGTTATACCCTCACTAGCAGAAGGCTTTGGATATACTTGCGTAGAAGCGTGCAGTTTAGGAAAAGCAGTTGTAGCAACAAATGCGGGATCACTACCGGAAGTAATAAACGGCAAGGGCAAACTAGTCGAACCGGGAAACGCTAATGCAATAACTAAAGGGGTTGTTGACGTCTATCAGGGAAAACTAACTGAGTTTGGCACAAAAACATTTTTATGGAAAGATATAATTGAAGAATATGAAAAAGTTTACCGAGAGTTACTAAATGAATAAGATAATAAATAAGAAAAGAGGAAAAGCCGTTGCGATAGTTGATGGAATACTAAAAACAATCCACCCCGCTTGCAAACTGTTTGAAAACAAGAGAAGCATTTCTCTTAGTGAAATTAAAAAGATATTAATTGTGGACTTTGGCTATCTGGGAGACACATTAATCAGCTTTCCAGCAATAGAATCAATAAGAAAAGCATACCCAAAAGCTCAAATTGATGTAGTAATCAATTCAAAATTCAAAGAAGTATGGAAATATAACTATGATTATGACAATTTAATCGAATATGATGTTCCTTGGATAAGATATGGATTCAAACTTGATTGGAATGACATCAAAACATACTTTAAATTAATTAAAAAATTAAAAAAATCACAATATGATTTGGCAATAGATTTAAGGGGGGACCTGAGAAACATACTCTTACTAGTTTATAAAAGCAAAGCACCATTACGAGCAGGATATGGAATAACTGGGGGAGAGTATCTATTAACCCACCCAATTAAGTTTCTTGATAAACACGAAGTAGAAAACAACTTGGAACTAGCCAAAGCAATTGGTGGAACCGATGCAAAATATAAACTTGAAATAGGAAAAGAAGAATATAAGAAACTTGAAGTAGTACTAGAAAAAGTTGAAAAAGAAATCATTGTTATTTTACCTTCAGCAGGGTATCCGACAAAAGAATGGGAATTAGAAAAATGGATCGAACTTGTTGATAAACTAAACTTGAAATATCAAGTAATTCTATCAGGAGCAAAAGGAGATAAAAATGTATTAAGTGTAATGAAATATGCACGAACAAAACCCCTTGAATTTCTTGGAAAAGATCTAAATGAAGTTGGAGCTTTAATGACAAAAGCAAAGTATGTAATTGGATGCGATTCCGGAGGAATGCATCTAGCTTCAATCGTTGGAGCAAAAACAATAGAATTGATGGGACCCACAAACATTAAAAGATGGAAAGCATACAAAAATTGCACAGTAATCAGCAAACATGAAGAATGTAGCCCTTGTGGACTTTACGATCACTGCAATCAAAAACTAAAACGAAAGTGTATGAAAAAAATAAAGGTAGAAGAAGTATTAAAAGAGGTAAAATGAACGCTTTTCTAAAACATACCAATGTACAAGACGATGTAGGAGGAATAAATAGGTTAAAGTTCGTAACTGATTTCATAAAAAAGATTAATAATGCCAGCATTTTAGATGTTGGTTGTGGAACGGGATCAATTACAATTCCAACAGGACTAGTTGCTAAAAAAATAAGAGGCATAGACGTAGATAAAGCATCAATCGAAATTGCAAAAAAAAGAAACAAACTACCCAATGTAAGTTTTGAAGTAAAAGACATAAAAGAAGAAAAAGAAAAATATGATGTGGTGTTAAACATTCAAGTACTAGAACATTTACAAAATCCTGAAAGTATGTTAAAAGAAATTTCAAGAGTTACAAAAAAGTGGGCAATCATCACAGTCCCAAATGGATATGGATCAAGCGAAATTATTGGAAGATTAATAACTCGAACAAGAAAAACAACAAAACTAAAAAGTAAAACAAAAACAAACGAAGGTATGTTCACAGCAAATTATGATAACCCACACATACAAAAGTTCAGAATAAAACAACTAAAAAAATTAGCAAATAAGGCAGGACTAAAAATAAGAAAGATAAAAAACCATTGCTTCATATTAGGAACGTTTCCAATAAACCAACTATTCTTCCATACACCTCTAAGAAGACTGCTGGAAAAGGTTGATCAAAAAATAGCTAATGTACTGCCACACAGAATGGTTAATGGTTGGTATGTTATAATGGAGAAAAAATGAAGATTGCACTAATAACTGCATTTTATGATGAAAGAGAAAAAGGAAATGAGTATTACCTAGCAGATAATTTAACGAAATTAGGTCATGAAATCACAATTTATGTTAGTAAATTTTCTGTACCACGATATGGAAAAGTAAGAAAGATAACTGAAGGAAGTAAATTAAAAAACGTAAGAGTGATTAGACTAAATAGTTGCGGCATAAAAAGAAAAGGCATGTTAAAATTAAGGGGATTGAAAAAAAAGATTGAAAAAGAAAACTTTGATGCAATACATTTACAAGAATGGTTTATGCCAATGGGATGGCAATTAAGAAAACTCAAAAATTTAGTATTAACCCAAAGGATAGAGAAGATACCGACAATAATCAAAATAGCATATCACCTATATGGGAAAAAGCTCTTAAGAAATGCTAAAACTGTAACAACCCTAACAACCCAAGCAAAGAACGAACTAGAGAAGCTTGGAATAAAAAGAGAGATCAAAGTTATCAGTAATGGTGTTGATACGGAACTATTTTCACCAAAGAAACATACAAAGTCAGAAAAGTTACGAATTCTATATGTTGGACGGTTATCAAAAGAAAAAGGTATTAACAAACTAATTACTGCTTGTTCTAAATTAAATTATGATTACTGCCTTAAGATCATTGGGAGTGGTGATAAAGAAATGCAATTAAAGAAACTGGCTAATGACTCGAAGATTAACTGTGAATTCTTAGGCAAAAAACCACAATCTGAATTACCCAATTACTATTCTGAAGCAGACGTCCTAGTTATTCCTTCACTAAAAGAACCATTTGGATTTGTTACACTAGAAGCATTAAGTTGTGGAACCCCTGTTATCGGAAGCAACATTGGTGGAATGAGAGATGTAATAGACAACACAGTGGGAATAAAGGTTAAACCAGGAAGCTTAGCTGAATTAGTAAACGCATTAAAAGAAATGCAAAAAAAAGCAGAAGGATTAAGAAAAAAATGCAGAGAATACATAATAAAAAATTATTCTTGGACTGTTGTAGCAAAAAAATACTCAGAGGCATACAAATGAACATATTGTTTGTAACTGATTCTTTTCCCCCACATGCAGGAGGTGCCGGATGGGCAACGTATAACTTAGCAAAAGAACTAAAGAAAAAAGGTCACTCAATACACATATTAAAACCCTGTGCAGAAGAAAAAGAGTTTAATGAATTCAAAATTCACACTACGTGTACTAAGCTACCAAAAGAATTTGCATATTTATCACTTAGAAAAGAGATAGAAAAACTAGTTAAAGAACATAACATTAGATTAGTTGTTGCAACATACCTCAAATCTGCACTCGCATGTAAAAAAATTAGAACTCCTTTTGTAACAATAATACATGATTACTGGCCAATATGCTATAAAGGAACCAGATTTGACCTTAAAACAAAAAGAAGTTATGAAAAAAGTAATTATGTAAACATCTTAAAAAGTATCTCTTATGAAAATAAAGGCATTATAAGAATACTATCTCCAATTATTGCAATATACTTAACCTGGCGAACAAAACAAGCACTCAAAAGCTTACGTAAAAGCAAAAGCGCTTTCTTTAACAGTGAACATACACTAAAGAAACTTAAACCTTACATCCCAAACATACCCACACATAACATTTACAACATTTTTCCAGAATATCGAGTTGATGCAACCCCTGAAGTTGTCTCTAAAGCTAAAAATTCATTCTTATTTGTTGGTAAGTTAAATACATACAAAGGTGCAGAAATATTGATAGAAGTAGCTAAAAGACTACCTAACACACGATTTACAGTTGCAGGATGGGTGGATGAAAAAACTAAAAAAAGATTCCCTTCAAATATTACGTTCTTAGGTTATTTAACGCATGAAAAAACATTAGGTGCAATGAAAAATGCAACTGCTTTACTAGTGCCTTCAATCTGGGAAGAACCCCTAGGGATGATCGCAGTAGAATCACTAATGGTTGGAACGCCAGCAATAGTCTCAAACCAAGGGGGATTAAAAGAAATAGTTGAAAATAACAAAAATGGACTAGTGGTTGAACCAACAGCAAAAGCATTTAATAACGCAATAGAAAAAATGCAAGATAACAAATTCCAAGAACAACTAGCCAAAAATACGAGCAGAATAAATACTAAGTTCAACAATGCCAAATTAGTGGAAATTTTTCTTAAAGAGATAGCAAAAGTTTATAAAAAATAAAAGTTGTGATTAAAAAAATGAAATACACATTCAAAGAAATAAATGAAAAAGGACTTAAAAAAGAAAATGATATCTGGGATGTCTTACTTATTGAGCACCTCGCCAAGCCAGTGATTTGGTTTATGGCAAACTTCACAAAACTAACCCCTACAAACATAACAGTTCTAAGTTTTATTTTATTCGCGCTAACATCCGCACTTGCATTCGCAACAGGGCATTTAATTACTGGAGCAATACTATCTCAAATATTTTTAATATTTGATCTTGTAGATGGAAGAGTTGCTCAACTAAAAAACCTGAAATCTAACGTTGGGAGAATCACGGATGCTTTTGTAGACCTGTTAATGATCATTGGAATATCTCTATCATTAGGGTATTATGTTTATTCTGCAACCGGAAACCTACTAACCCTTGCATTGTCAGGAATTTATGTAATCATTGTACTACTGATCCATGTATTGTATTTACGCTCGTACGTAATTAATGGTAATAAAGTGCTAATGAAAAAAGTAACCCTAAATGAAAGGTCTTTAATCTCAAAAGTAAAAGTATTCCTCTCAAAAAGAAGAATTAGATTGGGATATACTGATGTAGAAACAAATGCAATAATCTTCTTTATCGCGCCGATTCTGGCAGTATTCTTTGGATTAAAACTTATTCATTGGGCATTTATTCTCGGAATATCATTATTAGCAATCTTATTTATTGTTTTCTTTGCATTACAAATAAAAACACTAAAAAAAGATTCGGAAGCCAACTTTTATGAAAAAAAGAACGATTAGTTTTCTCGTTTATCTTCTTTAAAACTAGATAAGTAGTAAAAATTAACACAAAAGTAGAAGATAGAATACGCCGCATAAAATAATATATAATAATGCAATATATTAAACCATAAGTTCAACACGGCCATCACAACAAGAATATAAGTTAAATAAAGAAAGATAGAATAAATTACTTGTTTGATATGATCAATTAATCCACGTTTCGGAAAAAGCTTACGATAAATATACTTTTTTGGGTCTGAAGACTTCTTGTATAAAATGTTCTTTCTATGAGCAAACAAGTTCTGAGCAAGAACAAATAATATTCCCACGATAAAACCAGAATAAAGATAGATTAAATTACCTGTGTTAACAAAAACCCCAATACCAATACCAATAAATGTAGTTAAAAATAAAAAATCATGAAAAGAATCATCAAAAAAACTACCCCTCATGGACTTAATGTTCTTACACCTTGCGATTCCCCCATCAACACGATCAAGAACTTCACTGAAAATTAACAATAGTGCTCCAATTAAAATGTTAACTGCATTACCAGTAGCAAAAAGCCATAACCGTAAAAAGTTAAGAAGAATATTAAAAAAAGTGACTTGATTTGGAGTAACAGGAAAATAAAGTAAGACTTTTGTTATTGGCAAAGATAAAACACGCAATAGTTTAGATCTGAAGGTCATCTTATCCAAATCTCTCCAACACTTTTCTTTGAACTCTGCATTTGAGATTTTCATAACAAAAAAAAGAGGAAAGTGTTATTTAAAGGTATTGATTCATTTTTTCTTAAAACAGAGAACTCCCCCAAAGATAGAACCGATTCATTTTAAGCAAAGAATGGACCGCCCCATAAAGAGTTTTCTTAAAAATGAATAAAGAATGTTTGATCTAAAGGAAATCTTTATAAATAAAGCATTCATTTTTAGATAAAAGCATTCATTTATGTGAGGTAATTTGAAAATGATCACAAAAAACCAAAAAAAAATTTTAGAATTTTTCGATAAGAATAAAGAACACGCAGTCAATGTAAACCAAATTGCAAGACTCTTAAACATAAGTGTGGGAAGTGCTCATAAGATAATGCAAGAGTTAAAATCACAAAAAGTTTTAATTGCCAAAAAGCTTGGTAATTCAATAGTATACAAATTAAATCAAATGCATCCATCAAAAGATGCAATGTTTTCTGAATTAAAAACATTAAATGATAAAAATAACTTCAAAAAAACAAAGATAATTGGAACAATAGGACCTGCTTGTGCAGACCCCCTTATAATTAAACAAATGTTAAATGAGGGAATGAACGTAGCCAGAATAAATGGATCGCATGGCGATTTTGAAGATCATGAAAAAGCAATCAAACTCATACGAACTGCATCCCAAGATGTCCCAATACTAATAGACATGCCAGGATCCAAAATTCGTCTTGGAGACCTACCCCAAGACCTTGAAATCAAAAAAGGAGAAGAGATTAGCTTCATAGATATTGACTTCAAAGATAATTTTAAAGAGGCCCTACCCGTAAATTATACTAACATACACAAAATTCTAAAACCCACAAACAAAATAATGATTGACGATGGAAACTTAGGATTTAAAGTTAAAGAAATTAAAAACAAATTGATTATTTGTGAGGTTTTAAATGATGGCGTTATCAAAAGCAGAAAAGGATTTCACATGCCAGACTTACAATTAGAATATGAAGAACTAACAAAAAAAGACCTGGAATTTATCAACTTTGCAATAAAAAACGATCTTGACTTTATTGGAGTTTCATTTACTAACAATAGAGGACATATCACAAAAATAAATAACGCAATCGGTGAAGATAACCTTAAAGTAATTGCCAAAATTGAAACTCAACGAGGCGTAGATAATTATAAAGAAATAATTGAAGAATCTTACGGAATCATGATTGATAGAGGAGACTTGGGGGGCGAAACAAGTCCAGAAACAATACCCAAAGTTCAAAAAAAGATAATTAACGAATGCAATAATCAAGGGAAACCAATCATTATCGCAACTCAATTACTAGATTCTATGATTGAAAACTCGGTTCCAAAGAAATCCGAAGTCTCAGATATTGCCAATGCCGTACTAGATGGTGCAAGTGCACTAATGCTTTCAGCAGAAACTGCAGTTGGAGCATACCCCTTAGAAACTATACGAGTCCTAACAAGAGTAATCAGCACAGTTGAAGATGAAGCAGACTTTAACGGAATCGAAGAAGGCATTAAAATACGTAACCTAACGGATAGCATTACAAGATCCATAAAACAAATTGTAAATGAAGGAGATGTTGATAAAATAATATCCCTTACATCCGGCGGGTATAGTGCAAGAATGATTGCAAGATACAAACCAAAAGCACCCATAATTGCGATAACACACGATAAAAAAGTTCAAAGACAAATCAAATTATTGTGGGGTGTGTTTCCCGTACTTATTACAGAAAAGCTCGACAATAGTGTTTCAACAAACCAAAAAAGCATGGCAATTAACTTATGTCTAAAACAAGAATTAATTTCATTGGATGATACTATCTTAATTAATGGTGCAGTATTTCCAAATCATAGAAAAATGACTAATCTTATTGAAGTACATAACGTCAAAGAAGTTTTAAACTTCTTTGCAGAGGAAAACAAAAATGATTGAGCCCCATGGAGGAACATTAATTAATCAAGTTTTAGAAGGAGACGAACGTGAAGAAGCAATTGAAGAAGCTAAAACGTTACCTAAACTAACAGTCAATAAAGAAACAGTACTGGATATTGCAAACATTGCAACAGGAACATTCAGTCCACTAACAGGGTTTGTTGGGAAAGAAGATTTTGACTCTATTGTCGAAAACAAATGCTTGAAGAGTGGATTAGCCTGGACAATGCCCGTAGTACTACAAGTACCCGAGACTACAGACTTTGAGGAAGGACAAAGAGTTGCATTATA
Source organism: Candidatus Woesearchaeota archaeon (assembly GCA_018653365.1). GTDB lineage: Archaea > Nanobdellota > Nanobdellia > Woesearchaeales > JABIAG01 > JABIAG01. Next base: position 169,356 of record JABIAG010000003.1, on the reverse strand, counting down.
TGATGAAAATCAAAAACTTATTGGAATTTTAAGTTATGATGAAAAATTTTCATTTAACTTTGAAGAAACAGCACAAGAATTATACAGAACAACTGAGATGGAACATCCAGGTGTGAAAAAGTTTCATGATGGTGGAACAACATGTATTGCAGGAAAAGTAGAACTAATCAACATGCCAGACCCCATTGTTGAAATGTATGAATTAACCCCCCTACAAACAAGAGAAGAATTCAAAAAAAGAGGGTGGAACACAATTGTCGGGTTTCAAACAAGAAACGTGCCCCACAGAGCACACGAATACCTTCAAAAAACTGCACTAGAACTTGTAGATGGACTTTTAGTTCATCCACTAATAGGTTGGAAAAAACAAGGGGACTACAGCCCGGAAGCAATAATTAAAGGATATGAAGCGTTAATAGAACATTACTACCCCTCAGACAGAGTTATGTTGGCTGCACTAACAACCCAAATGAGATATGCTGGACCAAGAGAGGCAGTATTCCACGCAATAATCCGAAAAAATCATGGTTGTTCTCACTTCATTGTTGGAGGCGATCACGCAGGAGTTGGAGGGTATTATGAAACATACGATGCTCACAAAATATTTGATGAAATCAAAAAGTTAGGAATAACAATAGTGAAATTAATGAGACCACACTACTGTAAAAAATGTGACCACATAGTAAGTGAAAAAACCTGTCCCCATGGCGACGCACATAAGTTTGAGGTAAGTGGCACGTTAATGAGAAAAATGATCAGCGAGGGAGAAACTCCCCCAAAAGAACAAATGCGAGAAGAAGTAGCAAAAAGCCTAACAAAAGAAGCATTGAACTAAAAATGAAAATAGGACTGGACTTTGACGGAGTAATACACAACTCGGCTAAATTAAAAAGTAGAGTGTGTGAAGACCTGTACGGAAAACAACTCCCTCTAGAAAACTGTGACGCAACAAAACTAAACGGAGTCATTAGCCTAGAACACTACAGAGAACTACAAGAAACAGTAGCCAGTAGTGAAAAATATGCCAAATTCATGGAAGCAATACCTGAAGCAATAGAAACAATAAAAAAATTAATTGCAGATGGACATAACGTAAGCGTTGTAACCGCAAGAATAAATAACAAGTTGAACATTGCTAGAACTTGGCTAAAAGAACAGGGTGTAGAAATCCTATTTGAAGGAGTTGGACAAGACCGCTCAAAAAAAGAGAAATGCGAGGAATGTGATGTGTACATTGATGACACAGCAAAATTACTAGAGGATTTAAACGTAAAACATAAGTTTTTATTTTCATGGCCTTATAACACAGATAAAGAGGGTTTTAATCGAGTGAATAATTGGTCAGAATTTTATGAAGAAATAAACAAAATTGGGGGAACAAAATGAAAGCATTTACATTATGGTTAACAGGATTAAGTGGATCAGGAAAAACAACAATCGCAGACAAACTTGCAGAAAGACTACGAGAGGAAGGGAAAAAGATAGTTATCATTGATGCAGACGTAATACGAAAAGAGGTACTGCCCGAACTGGGATATAGCGATGAAGAACGTCATAAGATAAGACAAACCATTGCAAATGTATGCCACTTACTAACAAAAAACGGAATAATCAACATTGCAAGTGCAATAGCAGCAACAAAGGAATCAAAAGATTATGCAATCCAAACAGGAAATAAAATATACTGGGCTTACGTAAAATGTCCTATCAAAGAATGTGAAGAAAGAGACCCACAAGGAAACTATAAAAAGTTCAGAGAGGGCGTATGGGACAACTTTGTTGGAATTACCACCCCGTATCATGAACCAGAAAATCCAGATGTGGTAATAGAAACGGATAAAGAAAGTGTTGAAGAGGGCGTAGAAAAACTACTGCACTTCTTGAAAGAAAAGGTTAACTAGGGATAAATTTATAAACCATATTTGAATTGATAAAAATATGCGCATTAGCTTTAAGGAAGTAATAGAAAAAGGGTTTAGCCGGAATGAAGAGCTTAATAAAGGAAATACAAAATTAAACTTCACTAAAATACAACATACTGTTCTAAGATGTTGTGGTGTTGTAATCGCCAAATTATTACTATACACCCCAATTACCGCAAACCAAGTAACAGTTCTTGGAACAATAGTGTTATTCTTATCTGCAGGACTATTTTCAGCAGGAACTTTTTGGTACTCGTTAACAGCAATAATCTTGCTATTTGTGGCAGAATGCATAGATTATGCCGATGGAGTTGTGGCAAGATGTAGAAAAACCTCAACAAGAATACAATCAATGTATCTCGCACTCCTCTACCACCACTCTGAGTTTACACTTCACTATTTAGGAATAGGCGTGGGAGTTTTCATAAACACTGGAAACCCAATTTATATTCTGGCAGGCGGAATTACTGCATTCTTTACAATGATGGCTGGGATGGCTTCAACATTAAAAAAGGCAGCATTATTTAAAGCAAATTATGAAAAAGAAAAAGTAACAGAACACAAAAAGAAAAAGTTTTCCATGTTCAAATTAGGTATGCTGGTTTTAAACATTCCAAGAAAATGGGTATTTGTAATCTTAATTATTGCATTTACAATTAATAGATTAGACATATTTGTTTTATTCTACGCAGTTTATGAACCGTTAAGGGTTATAGCTTATATGACCAAAAACCATCTTCTACTAAAAAAAATAGAAGAAAAAATCAATCAATAATCCCATCTTAAAATCCGTTCTAGTTGAATAAACCAAAACAACAAGAATATTTAAAAATGTCTGAAGTATTCGAATAAGATGGTAGATAAAAAAGAAGCTAAAAAGCTATTAAGTTCAATAACTCCTGAATTAACAAAAGATGAGAAAGAAAAATATTTTAATCTTCGCCATCCAGGATATGTTCGCATTCTAGAAAATATAAAAAAAAATAGCAAGGTTTTAGATGTAGGAATGGGACGAGCACACATCGATATAGCCTTACTTAAAATTGGATGTGAAATAACTGGAATAAACTTAAAACAAGCTTACCCTGAAAGAATGCAAAAGTATGGCTTTGCGTGGGTTGAACTAGATGCTGAAAGAGACAAATTCCCCTTTAAAGATAATACCTTTGATCACGTAATTTTTACAGAGATTATGGAACATTTCCTATTTCATCCAAGAGAGTGTATCAAAGAAATGTTTCGAGTGCTAAAACCTGGCGGAAGCGTTATTTGTACTGTACCTAACGCAATAGCACTACAAAAACGAATATACCCCTGGTTTCATAAAAGTGTTTATGGAAATGTTGATAAGTTCTATACCTTAAGATACTCCTCAAAAGGCAGACCTTATTTTGACAGACACTCAAGATTATTTATGTTAAAAGAAGTTGTTGCCCTATTCAAAAAAGAGGGCTTTAAAATAAAAAAGGAAAAGCACATCTCCCTTGATGAAAAAATATACCAATTAAAAAGTGTAGTGCACTATGAGTACCAGTTTAAACTAGGAAAAATACTAAAAAATCACAAATTACTGAATTATTTGTCAAGAAAACTTTGGTTCTTGATGGGATTCTTAATTCCCAGTGGAAGATCCCATATAGAGGTAATAGCAATAAAATGAAAATTGTGATACATGCTAATCACTTCTCAGGAAATGCTGATAGCATAACAATCAACATCAATAAATATGTTGGTAAAATGCTTGCTGCAGGCGATGAAGTTTACCTATTGACAAGGAAAAAAGCACACTTCACTCAAGAGAAACTCAAAAACCAAAATGACTTTACTGGATTGAAAATAATTCGAGTTAATAGAACTGACTCAACAATTGGCACTCTAATATATTTTTCAAAACTGTTAAAAAAAATAAAAAAAATAAACCCTGACTTCATTTTAGAAATTGAATTATGTGGAATTGGATACTTAGCTAAAAAATTCTTAAACATTCCTTACATAGTATATGGTAGAGGAGAAGATGTCTTTCTTGGAGGCAAGTGCATAAAAATAATCAAAAAAATAATTCTTAAAAAGTGCTCAAAATTCATAGCCCTTTCTAATTATATGAAAAAATATGTTGCAAGACAATTTAAGTTTACAAATACAGACGTGATCCCAAATGGAATTGTATTAAATGATTTCATAGAACCTTACAAACCACAAAAGCACTCGCTAATCTATGTTGGAACTATAAGAAAATCAAAAAATGTTGACAAAATAGTTGAAGCGCTCCCAGTTATTCTTAAAGAATTTCCAGATACCACGCTTAATATAGTGGGAAGTGGAAGAGAGGGAGAAGATAAGCACGTTAGAGAGATCGTTAAAGAACTGAAATTAGAGAGCGTTGTTAAATTTACAGGAAGATTAGCACATAAACAAGCAATAAAAGAAATGAAACGATCAGAAATATTTGTATTGGCAACCACACATACAGAGGGATGTTCCAATGTTATCTTAGAAGCGATTACCGCAGGACCCACCGTGATCTGTACGCCCTGGCATGGAAATGATGAACTAATCAAAGATCGAATTAACGGTTTGCTTCTTAACTCAGTGAATCCTAAAGAAATTGCCCAAAAGATAGTTTATCTTTTTAAAAATCCTAAAAAAATGAAAGAGATGCAAAAATTTAACAAAGAATACCAGAAAAAGTTTGATATTGAGAATGTATCAGACAAGTTAAGAAATCTTTATAAATCAACATTTGGTGATCAATAAAATGGCAGAAGTAGTATTGATTAACCCCATTGCAGGCGAAGACGCTCCCCCTAACCCACTCAAAAAAGTTGGAATTGAAAGATTTCACATTCCCATGGGATTATTTAGTATTGCAACCGAGCTTTCTAAAGAAAACATTAATGTAAAATTTATTGATGTGTTTGCTTACCATCAAATTGGAGAGGATTACATAAAGAAGATAAAAGAAGAACTTAAAGACGCAATCGTTGTCGGGTTTTCGGTTATGACAGACTGCATAAAAAGTTCACTTAAACTTACAGAATTAATTAAAAAGATAAATCCTGAAATAAAAATAGTGTGGGGCGGGGTTCATCCAACGCTTTATCCAAAACAATGCTGTGAACACCCCCTAATTGATTATGTTGTGCTCTATGAAGGTGAAGAAACACTTACCGAACTTACCAAAAGATTACAAAAAAAAGAGAGCATAACAGACATAAGAGGAATAGCATATAAAAAAGAGGGACAGGTAATAATAAATCCCCCTTGCTCATTTGTTGATATTGAGAATAGTCCACTTCCTAACTGGGAATTATTAGACATGAGATTATATTTAGAAGCGCCATATAAAAGATTTTTCCCTGAAAGAGAAAAAGTAAAGACCATTTCCATAAACTCTTCGAGAGGATGCCCACATAGTTGTACCTTCTGCATAAACAACATACTGCCAAGATGGCAAAAATGGAGAATGAAAAGCCCAAAACGAGTTTTGCAAGAACTCGAAGACGCCAAAAACAAATTTGATATGGACTTCATAATATTTCGTGATGAAAACTTTTTTTTAGATAAAAAAAGAGCTAAAGAAATATGTGAAGGAATTATAGAAAGAAAATTAAACATAAAATGGAGCACCACAGTACGTGCAAGCGAATTCAAAGAAACCCATCTTAACGAAAATCTACTAAAACTAATCAAAAAGAGTGGATGCGTTTATCTAAAACTTGGAGCAGAATCAGGATCAAACAGGATTTTAGAACTACTAAAAAAAGACATAACTGTTGAAGACACTGAAAATTCAGCAAAAATACTAAACAAACATAACATAAGTGCATTCTATTCATTCATGATCGGTTTACCTGGAGAAACTAAAGAAGATATGAAAAACACCCTAAAACTGGTTAAAACAATAAAAAAACTTTGTCCCGATGCAACATTCAACGGTCCACAAGTATTTAGACCATATCCTGGTTCAACACTTTATGAAGAGTGCAAAAAAATGGGATTTAAAGAACCGGATAAATTAGATGGATGGAGCATCTCAGAAGAAAAAGATATAGACCACGTGGTAGGGTATGGTGACGTATATAGCTATAACTGGATAAAAAATAAAGACTTTGTACTATTTGTAAATGCGTACTACTCACAATTTGTTGTGCCTTCCTTAATTGAGATATTAAAGAAGAAAGGGAAAAGAGACTTCTTTATAGCAATAGTAGAAAAATTACGTTGGCACACGAAGTTTTTTAAATACCTTGATCTTGAATATAAAATAAACAGATGGGTTTTGAAAATAATAAAATGAAAAAATTAAATTTTGGTTGCGGAATAAAAATAAAAGAAGGTTTTGTTAATGTAGACCTACAAAAACACAAAGGCGTTGACAAATCATTTGACTTTAACAAATTTCCCTATCCACTTAAAGCTGATTCTTTTGAGTTAATACTTGTTGATAATGTACTTGAACACCTAGAAGACCCAGAAAAAGTTATTGAAGAATTACACAGGATAGCGAAAAATGGATGCCTAATCCAAATTCGAGTACCTTACTGTAAAAGTATCCTAAGCTTTAATGACATAACCCACAAACACCACTTTAATAGAAGAGCAATAGAACAAATAGTACGCGGACATGATAGTTATAGTTATGAAAAGAAAAACAAGTTTGAACTAATAAAGAACGAGTTACGTCCAACAAGATATGGAAAAATGTTACCAAAATTCTTAAGAAAATATGCTAATTACTTATTCAATGAGATCCATGACATGATTGAGGTTGAATTAAAAGTAATAAAGTAATCATTTATGAGTTAATTGTTTAATAAAAAAGTTTATTTCTTTCAGGGTTATCAATTTCAAATACTTACAAACCACCAAATAAGCTAGAGCTCCAACAATTAAAGAAAGTACTGCAGCGAGATAAACATTAAAGGTCAACAAAGAGTTCAAGAAATAAACAACTACAACGAATACAACTGCCCCAATAACCAACCTCAACCACATTGAGGGGTTTAAAGGAACACTTACAAATTTCTTCAACTTAAAAGATGCCAAGATAAGCATCAATAGATAACTTAAAGTGGTAGTTAGGGCTGCACCCTCAATACCCCAAATAGGAATTAAAATCAAGTTCATAACTATGTTAAAGACCGCACCAATTCCAACAATTTTTGTGACTTCTAAAGGCTTACCAATGCCCTTAAGAACGGAGTAGTATACCGTGCCCATAGAAGCAAAAATCACACCCAAAGCCAGAATCTGCATTGCAAAATAACCCGAAGCGTAAGGTGCTCCAAACAATAACGTAATAATCAATTTTGGGAAGATCAAAAGAACCAGAGCAAGAGGAATTAATACTACCAGAATCACCCTTTGGATCATCATCATTCCAGCTTTTAACTTATCTTTCAGTCCCTTGGCCCAGAGTTCTGAAGACATTGGAAAGATAACATTATTGACTGCTTTACCAACAACCGTCAACATCAAAACAGTTGGATAAACAACATTATACACTCCAACCTGGGCTAAAGTTGTAAAAAAAGTTAACATAAGCGTATCTATGTACCCAATTACAACTCGACTAACAGAAGTAAGAAATGATGCAGAAGCAAAAGAAGAAAGTTTTTTGAAAAGCTTTTTTGAAGGTGAAAACTTTAGTCTAGATAATCGTGTTTGTCTAAGCATAACAAAAACAAAAACCAATCCAGTTAGGGCTAATGCGACAAGATAAGCAAAAGTTGCCAAAGATGCATTCTTAGTAAATCCACTATAAACGAAAACTAAAACGAAAACTAAAAACATTATTTTTTCAAATAGTTGTATTCCCCCCATTAAAAAGTATTTCTGAAGGCCATTAAATATGTTTAATAATAAGCTATTAAACGTGGAGATAATTAATATTACTGCAAAAAAAAGAAGAAGGACTTCGGCAACAGGGTTCTTAAAATAGTTAGCCGCCAAGAACTTAGAAAGAAAAAACAGGATAAGTGAAGCAATTACTGCAAGACCAAGCTTAATAGAAGAAACAAAAACAATAACGGTTTTCATTGCGTTACGATCTTTCTTTGAAACAAACTCTGAAACATGCTTGGTTAAAGAAGAACCAAACCCAAAATTAGTAAAAATCAATATGAAAGTCATCAAACTCAAGACAGCATAAAACAGACCAAATTGTTCTGGTTGTAAAGACCTAGCAAGAACTGCGCGAGTTATGTACCCAATTAGGGTCGCAAGTATTGTAGTTATGAACAATAAGGATACTCCTTTTAAACCTTTTTTTAAATAGGTCATGAACAAAAATTGGAGAAATATGTTTATAAAGGTTTTCTAAAGCACAAAAAAAGAAGGTTTAAATATGGATAAAGAATATTAGGTTTATGAAAGCCATTTTTACCATTCCGATTGTAGAAAAAATGTTAGAAGCTTGTGGATGTAACACTAACAATGCAATTTATGCTTTAGTACACACATCCAACACAGAATCTAAAAATCTAAAAACGCTTCATAAACAGATAAATGTCGTAAATAGTGCAATAGAAATTCTAACAACAAATAAAACTAATGCGAAAAAAAATTCAGAAGAGTATAAACTAATAAAAAAAGAAAAAGACAGAATCTTCACTGAATTTGGGAACTTAAAATCAAGTCAAGAATCAACAATTGGAATAAACCCAATAAAAGCTATGGTGGCGGTTATGACTGAAATTTATTTAGAAACCTTTTTTGATCCAATCCAATTCTTTGTACCTAATGCATCTTCCTGCTCAGGACAATGGGAACTGTGGGATGATATAGACTATTTTAATTTAAAAAAACAGATAACAGAAAAAGATAGTGCATTTAAGTTTAAAACAAAAATGTTATCCAATGATATTTGGAATTATAAATTCAAACCTGAAGATTTTCCATTAATAATTAAACGAAGATTACAACATGAAAAAGAGTTTGGAAAAAAACTTAACCCAGAATCACTCATAAAAGCGTTAATCATAAGAATGGGAAAACTAGCTAAACCAGATGTAAATTATGAAGTCATAGACTATGCCATAAGAAGCTTATTCACTGATTTAAAAGTTAAAAAATACCTGCGAGTTGATAGAGAGATGGAATTTCTAAAAAGATTAGAAACTGAAATAAAAAAAACATTAAGAAAATTTTAAAGGGTGTTTAACCCAGTTAGGTTTTTCGTTTCCATAGCTTTTAAAACCATACGTTCAACACCATATAAACGTCCTTCTGCTTGTTCAACAACAACTAACCTTGAACTTCCAGCCTTCCCATCCTTATCTTTGATTGAGCTGATTCGTTCTGTGAAGGTATAAGGTCTGTCTTTACCACTAGCAGTCATATCCCCATAAACTACTGCAAACTCTTGCCAAGAAGTAGGAGTTAAAAGTGCAGGATTAACATCCCTAAACCCAGGCAACCACTCTGCATACTCTGGCATCCTAAACTGTTCTGCAACTAAAAAATGAGATCTAACGGATTGTGCAAGTCTATCACAAATTGCTTGGTCAGGAGACAATTTTAACTCAACACCATCTCTTTCAATAATTCTACCACTCCCAATTTCATGAAATGTGTGTCCTTTGGGATCCTTAGCAAAACATCTTCCAATATCGTGAAATAGACCAGCTAACCAACCCTCTTGAGCGGGCAATCCTAATCTATCATAAACCGCTTCAACATTACCTGCAACCTCCTTAGAATGTTCTATAAATCTTGAAGGAGTTTTAAAATTCGTATCATTATTACCCACAAGCGTGCTTAATATTTTGCTTGCTTGGCGTTTAGTAGCATAATCCAGGTTATCACCAATAAGGAGTAATCATCAATCATATATAAATGTTTTGGTGTAAGCTTTATAAATAGTGTCTCAACTTAAGTCTATGAGGTGGGAGAGGGAAAAAAATGAAGATAGTATATGCTTACGTATGTGGAGATATATTGCACGAAGGACATTTACTGTTCTTGGAGAATGCAAAAGCGCTTGGAGATAAGTTAATTGTTGGAGTGCTAACAGATGAAGCCGTAATGGAGAAAAAAGCAAGACCTGCATTGTCATTTAGAGAACGCGTGAAGCTTATAAGTGCACTCAAATGTGTTGATTGTGCAGTTCCCCAAAACGAATATTCTCCAATTGAGAACTTAAAAGCCATACAACCAGACATCACAATAGAAAGTACAAGCCACATAGGGAATCCTTATCTTAAGAAATTAAAAAAGGCCCTTCCAAATGGACGAATCATCATGCTTCCATACTATAAAAATCAATCAAGTACTGCTATAAAAAATAGAATAAAAAAACAATAAAACAACAGACTGAGGTGGGGAAAAATGAAAAAAGAAATATTAGTTATTTGTCTGATCTTACTAATCGCATTAGTGGGATGTCAAAAAGAAGAAGAAAACGTTCTAAAAATGGGATTGATCCCTGCAGATGATGCAGATGAAATGCTAAGAAATTATGAACCAATACAAGAATACCTTTCACAAAAACTAGATATGCCCGTTGAAATACAAGTAACCTCAGACTACACCGCCGCAATAGAAGCAATGAGAGCAGAACATATTGACATGGCATGGTTTGGACCATTCTCATATGTAATCGCAGCCAATGTTGCAGATGCAGAAGCAATAGTTAACGGAGTAAAAGCAAGTACTGGAAGTGCAACCTATAAATCCGTGATAATTGTTAACGCTGAAAGCGGAATTAAAACATTAGAAGATCTTAAAGGTAAAAGTTTCGCTTTTGTAGACCCTGCATCAACATCAGGAAATTTAATACCAAGAAAAATGCTAATCGAAAACGGAATTGACCCAGATAAAGACTTCAGCACCAGCTTCTTTGCAGGAACACACAACGCAGTACAATACGCAATAGCAAATGGCAAAGTAGACGCGGGGGCAGCAGGAGATAATGTTCACCAAAGAATGATAGAAGCTGGAGAAATAGACCCAGAAATAAACATAATCATCCACGAATCAGAACCAATTCCCGGTTCACCAATAGTAGTAAGGGGGAGCTTACCGGCAGAACTAAAAACCAGGATACAAACTGCCTTACTAGAAATGGATGAACAAACAATCCATAAAGTAGACGGATGGGGTGGAATTACAAGCTACCAAAAAGTATCCGACAGCGATTATGATGTAATCAGAGAAACTGCAAGATTACTTGACATGGATGTTAGCAGTGCAGAAGCAGCAAATAAGTAAATATAATTTATTTTTTTATTTTTTGAAAGAAAATGATACGAATAGAGGGCTTGACCCATAAATACGAAGGTAGAGAAGAAGAAGCCGTTAACAACATAAACCTCCAAATAAAAAAAGGGGAGAGTTTAGTAGTTATAGGTTCAAGCGGATCAGGAAAATCGACCCTTCTAAAATGTATTAACAGACTTATTGACCCAACCTCAGGAAAGATATACATTGAAGAAAAAGAAATTCTAAATTGTGACATACACCATGCAACAAAAATTAGAGGAAGCATAGGAATGATCTTCCAAGAGTACAACCTTGTTGAAAGCGAGAGTGTACTAAAAAATGTTCTAAATGGAAGACTTAAATATTTAAGCACGGTACAAACATTATTTGGAAAGTTTTCTAAAGAAGACATTGCGATTGCAAAAGAAAACCTAAAAGTTGTTGGGTTAGGAGAATACGAAAATGAACGAGTATCTAATCTGAGCGGAGGACAAAAACAAAGAGTTGCAATAGCAAGAGCATTATCACAAAACCCTGCAGTGATTCTGGCAGATGAACCAGTATCTAGCCTAGACCCGAAACTTATGAAAGAAGTCATGGACCTACTCACAACAATATGTAAAGAAAAAGGAATAACACTCATAACAAGCCTGCACTTTCTTGAATTTGCAAAAAGGTATGGAACAAGAATTATTGGAATGAAAGAGGGAAACATAGTCTTTGATGGACTTCCAGAAGAACTAACAGAAAAAGACATAGTAGACATTTACGGAAAAACAAAAGAGTGGTTTTTATATGGAAAAACCGGGTTTTAAGAAATGAAAAAAATACCCAACACAATAATAAAGAAAAAATATCAGAAACTAATAATTGGATTGCTAATAGTTCTAGTCTATTATTGGGCAATAAGCGGAACCGGAACCAGCCCAACAAGCTTTGCTCAGGGAATCCCTCACATGGCGGATTTTATTAGACGAATGTTTCCCCCAGACTTTAGCAACATAGGCACGTTTTTACTAAAAGGGCTGGAAACACTTCAAATGGCAATTTTAGGAACAACAATCGGTGCCATAATCGCATTACCCCTTTCATTTTTAGCTGCACGCAATATAATGCCAAACAAATTTGTTTATCACACCATAAGAACCTTTTTTGACATTTGTAGAGGAATAAATGAGATTGTTTGGGGTCTAATATTTGTATCCATGGTCGGCTTAGGGCCATTTCCCGGAGTTCTTGCACTCTCAGCCCATGTTGCAGGGGCACTAGGAAGATACTTTTCAGAATCAATAGAAACTGTTGACCCAAAAATAATAAAAGCCATACTCTCAACAGGAGCAAACAAAATACAAGTGGTTATAAAAGGAATAATTCCTCAAGTAAAACCTGCATTCATAAACTACATACTTTACTACCTAGAAAACAACTTCAGAGCAGCCACAGTGCTTGGACTCGTTGGAGCGGGAGGAATTGGAATGGAACTTTTAACAAGCATGCGGTTATTCAAAAACCAAGAGGTCTTAACAATTCTAATGATCATGGTGGGAATGGTAATCTTAATCGACAGAATAAGTGCAACCATAAGAAAACGCGTTGTTGGAATAAAAACAATCGAATAATCAAAAAGATTAAATATTTAGAAAAATAAAAATTAAAAAATGAAGGCCATAATCATCGCAGCAGGGAATTCGCCAAGACTTTTACCTCTTGTTAAAGATGTCCCCCAAAGCTTGTTAATGGTTAAAAACAAAACAATCCTCGAACACCAAATAGATGCGCTTAAAGCTGCAGGAACAAATGAAATCATAGTTGTGTCAGGATATAAATCAGAGGCACTTGAAACTAAATGTAATAAATTGAAAATAAAAACAGTTTACAACCCTTTCTTTGAAGTATCAGGTATGGCTGCAACACTTTTAACAGCAAAAGAAGAACTAAAAGAGGAATGCATAGTAATGTATGCAGACATAATATTTGACTCAGCGATTCTAAAAGAACTTCCAACATGTACAGGACATGCTTGCTTAGCAGTAAAAAAACAAGAACTCAGAGAGGAAGCAGAAAAAGTTATCGAAAACAACGGAAGAATAACAGGAATAAGTAAAGAAAATTCCCCCGATCAAAGCAGTGAATTTATAGGAATCATGAAGCTCTCAAAAAGCGGAGCGAAAAATATGATAAAACAAATAGAAAAAGCGCTCAAAACAAATTTAAATGTCACATTAATAAATATAATAAATCAAATAATCTTAGATGGTGAAGAGGTCACCTCATTTAATATAGGAGACAAAAAGTTCATCGACATAGACTTCCCAGAAGACCTAAAAAAAGCAGAAGAAGTTGTATAATTATAACAAAGAACCACGATCAAAAAGAAACTTTTTCAAAATTGTTATTGCCTTCTTCGGAAGTTCAGTAACTAAATTCCTTAAAATTCTTAATGGACTAGCAGAACAATCCGGACAAATCATTCTAGAACCATACTGAAACATAAGATTAAAATTCCAACCAATCAAGATTGCAGGAATTAGCCATAACAGGAACTTTTTGTATAAATATGCCTTTTTCATGAAATATGCAAAACCAATCCCTAACAAAACAGCAGTACCCAAAACATATCGGTTACCATAAGAATAGCCTCCCCACCATCTCATCCAGCTAGCTGCAACAAGTAATTGGAGAAATATTGCCACAGTCAAGGTCAAAACAAGTTTTTTGTCCTGCCTGCTTCGCTTATATAAAAAGTATAAACCAATAGCACCAAGTAAGAAAACAGGAGTCCAATTAAACAAACCATGCTTGTTTGAAAAAAGAACAAATAATATTCTCAAGATACTAAAACTTGAACCTTCTGCACTAGCATAATTCCCAATATAAGAACCGAGAATGTGCCCATCATTAATCTTCCAAACAATAAGTTGAGGCAAAATTAAGATAATAAAAGTTATTGCTGCAAGTAAAGGTCCTAAAAGGCTTTTAATCCTTCCCTTCCAATCTGACAGGTCAATGAGCTCAAAAATATAATAAATTAAAGGAATTGAAATATAAAGGATGTTCTGAATTCTAACAAGTAATAATGGAGCAGCAACAACCCCCAACAAAACCCACTTTTTCCAAGAAAGCTTTGCTGAGTTTTTTGGACGCATATAAAAATACCAGTACCAAATAAATAAAGAAACCGCAAAAAATGAAATAGCGTGAGACATATAGGGTTGAAGGTACATATAATGAAACAGATGAGAAGCAAGCCAAACAGTCAGAGTAGAGATTAGTGCAATCTTCTTACCAACTAAATCTTTAGCAATCTTATAAAGCAAAATTAGGCCAATCAGGGCATAAATTGCAGAACCCAACATACTTAAAGTAACATACATTTGGGAATAACCATCCAAGGGAAGACTAAACACATGAGATAAACCATGAGCCAATAAGAAAAACGGAGACCAGAATATGGCTGCCCCCACGTTATACTGAGATTTTACCCTTCCCGTACCCTCACGAAAATTAATCTTGATATAATCATACGTTTCTTTATAATGAGTTAATTCATTCTCTAGATCCACATCACCATCAATAACCATTGAACGAACATATGAATAATACCCTGGACCATCTGAACCATGAATTATGGGTGTGAGAAAAATGGGCGTAAGAATTATAAAAAGTATTATTAAAGTTAATACTCCAGCATCCATACGTTTTAATTGATTAATCATTGACAACAACAAGCATAATAAAAACCTTGGTAATTCTTTTGTGAACAAAACTCAGTCGATAATGACGAATAATTAAACTTACTTTCACATGTTAATTCTTTTGGCATGTCTAAACAACGCCCAGTATCGTATCCCTTAACAACACATTCTTTATGACAATCAGATTTAGGGTTTATACTCAGAACAACAAATAATGTGATGATAATCAAAACAACAACTAAAACCCACTCATACTTCATTTTCATAGTACAAAGACAGAAAACATATTTTAAAAAGCTTTCCAAAAACAGATTTGATTACAACAAAACAAACAAGTCAGTTTAAAAGTCAAGCTGTTAACACAACTCAACATAACAAGAATATTTATAAAAGAGTTAATGTTCAAACTATCATGGATTTATCAGTCGTTATTCCAACAATAAACTCCTCAAAGATAATAAAAGAAAACGTTCTAAAAATAAGAAAAACCATTGAAGATATTATTAAGACTGCAAAAATAGATAAGTTTGAAATCTTAATTGCTGCACAAACAAGTACAGATAATACATTTGAAATTTTAAATACAATTAAAGACGACATTATCAAACCAGTGTTTATCAAACCAAAAGGAAAGGGAATCGGCTTAACCTTAGGAATAAGAAAAGCCAAATATGATTGGGTGCTAATGGTTGATGATGACATTCCATATGATATTACCAAATTCTTAAAATTGGCTATAGAAAAATATGTTAAAGAAGCAGAAATCATAATTGCCAGCAGATACGTTTCAGGGGGAAAGTACCAAAGTTCTATGAAGAGAAAAGTCTTAAGTTGGACATACAGACTCATCATAAAAATAATATTTGGAATTCCACAAAAAGACATACAAGCAGGAATGAAAATCATAAAACGAAATGTGTTCAAAAAAATAAAATATCCAAAAGAACATGGTTACATTTGGGACACAGAACTACTTTACAACGCCAACAAAAAAAACATTAAAATTGTTGAAATCCCGGTAATTCTAGAAAATCCAGAGAACAATCAATTAAAAATAATAAAAGCGGCAATAAATATGTTATTAGACATGATTAAATTAAGACTCAGACTCTAACTTACATTGCCAATTGCTTTCTAAAATAATTTCCAATCCATGCAGTGATGCAAGTAGGTAAGACCTTCCAAACAAAAGACAGAACTGCAAGCTTCGAACTTCGGACATCAGAAGGAATCTTTCCATTAAAAGACTTGTAATAATAAGTTATTGGAATCTCGACAGCATTCCAACGTTTCTTAAATGTATAAACCGAACTATCTGGTTGAGTGCGACCAAAAATAAAATAATTCATGTTATCTGCCTTTGAATTTAAGATTGCTTCGTAGACAAGTAAAGGATTGGCTTGAGTATTGCGAAATTTAGGAAGGTAAACTGCAGCTTCATATTTAGCTTTACCATTAAAATAATTAACTAAAATTGCTGCAACAATTTTATCACCAAGTTTAGCAAAAAGAAAATAACTTTTTGTTTTATTCATTTGTTGAAAAAATTTCTTGGTTATCGGAGGAGAACCAAGAGCTTTCATTGTAATTAAATAAAGTTTATAAAATTGATCCAACCCCTGATCAATAGACTTTTTTTCTATCTTAATGTTTTTTTGTGCCTTTCGGATACCATTACGTAACTTTTTATTTAACCCAGTCCAAATCTTTTCTTCAGAAGTAGCTAAATCAAGAACGAAATCAACATAATCAGATCTCTTTTCAAAACCAGACATGGCTTCAGGAGGGTTTCTTACTTCAACACAATCCACTTTTTCTTTTTTTGCAATAATTATAACCTGATTTTTAACTTCAGAAGGAATCCCTTTCTTTTTTGAGAAATAACCCCCCACATCAAGAACAGGCCCTGAAATCAGCCTATTGCCAAAAATCAAACTTTTAACCTTGAATAAAGGGAAAACTCCAACTAACTTATTGTCTTCATAAACTCCAAAACTTAAATTATTGTAATTAAACTCGTTTTCAAAAAAAGTATTCCAACTACTTAAACAATTAATCCAGGTATTACTATGGGTTTTAACAAAATCATCCCAAACTCCTGTGGCAAGGTTCTTGAACTCCATACCCCAAAAAAACCGTTAGATATTTAAAAACATTTTCGTAATTACACTAAATGAACCACTTAAGTATAGATTTAGAGTCATTTGTACATATGAATTTGAATGATCGAAGAACTAGTGAACAAAGAAAAAAAGCAGATAAGGGTTGGATAATTAGAGCAACGCATAAAATTCTAGCAGTATTAAAAAAGAATCAAACAAAAGCCACATTCTTTATTCTTGGAGAGCTTTACTCCTGGTACCCAAAACTAATTGAAGAAATAAAAAAAGAAGGTCACGAAATAGGATTCCACTCATTTACTCACAGAATAATACAAAATAGAGCTGTGTTAATAGAAGAATTAGAAAAAGGAAGAGAATTTATAAAAAAATACAAACCAAAAGGGTTTAGAGCCCCACAAATGTTTCTGACTCCCGACTGTTTGCAGTTATTAAAAGATAAAGGATTTGATTATGACTCTTCTGCTTATGGAAATGAAATATATCAAAAAGAAGTTATTGAGATTCCAGTAACATCAATTAAAAAGATCTCAAAAAGTTTACCTCAAAGTTTAACCCTGCAAAACTTACGTAAAAAACCAATTGGATCAGGATTCTGTTTTGCACTACTTGGCAAGAATGTTTTAAAAAAAGTCAAAAAAGACCTGTTTATGTTTGTACACCCCTGGCAAATATATAAAATTCCATTAAAAATTAAAATTAATAATATAATAAACGATCCCCGGATGATACTTTATTTACGGAACAGAACAAAAGACTTTAGAATTATGTTAACAAAAACAAAATTCTATTGTTTTGATGACTTTCTCCAGAATAAGAGAAGATAAACAACAACAAAAAGCGTTGTTAGAATAAATAAAATAAACGTTGAAACAAAAAACTTAGGACTATAAACAAATTCTAATTCAGCAACATTACTTGGTACGTTAACTGCTGAAATAATGCCATCTGCCTGGAAAATATCAAGTTCGGTACCATCTGCACGAACCCTCCAACCCGGAAACAATGCGTATCTCTCACTCAAAACCAGCCAACCAGGAGAAGGATTGTTGATTAGAAGAGAGTTTTGCGAATAATGTAATGAAGCATCAACATTTATGTTTGATCCTGAAAATAAACTGAATTCCTTTGCCAAATTCTCGGCACTAATTGAGTTTTCGCCCTCAATCAAATTTGGAAGTAAGATTCCGCCCTCTTCAACATATTTTTTAAGAGAGTAAGGTACATTTGATTCCACAGATCCTTTTCCCAAAACAACTACATCAAACCCAGATAAAAAGTCATAATTAAACTCAGAAACACGATCTTTATTTGATCTCACAACAACAGTGTTAGACGTATTAAAAGAATCTTGAAGTAAAATAACTCTAACAATTTGCTTTGCACTTTCAGAATCTCCAACCACCAAAACTTTATTTTCAGGATAAAATGCGCGTGAGACTGCTTTAGTATTATTATATAAATACGGACCATCAATAAAATCAGGAATTGCCCCATCATACTCGGGAAGAACTTTGTACAAATCCAAACCAGAAATATTAATTTCCTTTGAAGAGGAGATATACTTGACATTTAAAACACCCATAATTTTTGCATAATCTCCTTGATAAGCAAGACTCATAAAACCATGAAGGTAATCATTAAACCAAAAACCCCCAAAGGCATGACTAGTCTCCTCCACATTTAACGGAATTGTCGCAATTTCAATATTTGTGTAATCAATACCCCTCACTTCAAAAACATGAATTCTAAAAGGCTTTTCCTGTGTGCTCAAATATTGTGCTAAAGGATTATTATCAATAACTATATTGTAATCTTCTAAATCAGGATATCTCTCTGAAACATTTGACAATGCCAACATATCAACAACTAACAATGCTAAAAGAATTACAAAAAGTATTTTGAAGGGTTTGGCGCCAATGCGCTTTTTTAGTACGGTAAACAAATATAATAATCCATACCCTGCAACAATAGAAGCACAGAAAACGTAAACAAACAGACTACGAATAAGATGCCGCTGTTTGTTTAATCCTGGAATAATCTTCCAAAAAAACTCATAAAAAAGACCGGTAGCAAAGATTAAATTGATAAACATAACCAGAATAAAGAATATTAATAACTTATTCTTATTATTCTTAAAAAATTCTTTTTTTCTAAAAAAGCAGAATGCACATAAAACAAAAATAGTTCCCAAAAAACCAATCCGATAGTACCCCTTTGCATTACCTGAAATGAACGTGGTAAAAACATCAGAAGAAGATAGGGTGGTGCCTTTTGATTGCTCAACATCCAATCCAGACGCCCGGTTAATTAAGTTAGACCACTCTGTTGAGGGTGCGAGCCGAACAAGAGAAAAACCCAAAAACACTCCAAAAAGAATAAAGAAAATCATTAAAACTGAAAAAAGAGATGCCACTTTATTCTTCGCCAACATCCATTTAAAAATTAAAAACAAGATTACAAGGAACAATAGAGTATAGTAAAAGATGAAAATTCCTCCAGCCAGAGCTTGTAATGCTAAAATTGTTCCTGCTAAAACTGAAAACAAGATACGTTTATCTTTAGACTCGAACGCTCTAATAACAAAGTACATTAACAAAGGAATCCAAGCAGTGGAATATCTCCAAAAAGGGGCGTGCATTAAATTAATAGAAGACAACATAAAAATGAGTGCCGAACCCAGAGCAACATACCTATTCTGAAATAAATGAAATGCCAACAAATACATGAACAAACCAGCAATAGCCATATGCGCAACAACCAAAATATTCATAGCAAATACTGCACCAAAGAACCAGAGCAATAAAAGAAGAGGAGGATAGAGAAAAGGTTTATCCGGAATCGCATAGAACGGCATCCCACTATCAACTAAATTAGTCCATAACGGTAAAGTCCCATCATCAAGTGCTTTATCCATTATTACAAGGGTATTCTGATGAGAAATCCGCCAATCACCGTGATGATAAGAAGCATTAGAACTTAAAAAAGGATGCATGTAAACCAATGCAATAACAAGAATAAGAAGTAAAAAAGGAATGTGCTTTTTGAATGACTTTTTCATTTTTAACATAGTTATGGAAACAACGAAACATATTTAAATGCAGACTCAATCCACAGCTATAAGAAAAAAAAGGTTGATAGTATAAAAAGATTACCTAAGTTGAAAAAATGGATCAAAAAGTAACAAAAATTGACATCGGATGCGGAATGCCCGATCAAAAATACAAAGACTGTTTTGGACTTGATGTAAATCCAGATTATAACCCTGACCTGTTACATAATTGTGAAGAAGGCTTGCCATTTGAGGATTCTAGTTTAGAGTTCATTAACTCAGACAATTCAATAGAACATGTAAAAAACCCATACTTTGTTTTACAAGAATGTTACAGATGCTTAAAAAGTGGAGGGACTATGCGATTAATCGTACCCAACTGTCAATACTTTCCTTTAGTAATCATTAACCTATTCTTTGACTTAGACAAATTTTGGTATTGGTACATGAACAGAAAGTTCAAACAAGGAAGGTCAATCCATTATGTACTTCTAACAAAACACCTGACAAAACAGTTGGTAGAAGCAGCAGGATTTAGAATAAAAAAGGTTAAAGGAAAGCTATATTCTAAAGAAATAAAGTTCTTATTAGAGAAATAACTCGGTTTACGAAACTTATTTAAATACCCCTTGTTTAGTTTAAGTTATGAAATACAAAAACTTCAGCATAACTGCAATAGTGCCTGTTTATAATGAAGAAAACTCAGTAAAAGAGGTTATTGAACACTTAAAAAAAGTTATGCAAGCAACCTTTGAAAGATACGAAATCGTTGTTGTAAATGATTGTTCTAAAGATAAATCAAAAGAAATTTTACAAGACATAACAGGAATACACCTAATCAATAACCCCTACAACTTGGGATATAGTGCATCTATTAAAAGAGCATTACAAAACTCTAAAGCAGACTATGTTGTAATCACCGATGCAGACATGACATATCCGGTAGAAGACATCCCTAAACTTGCAGCACACCTTGAAGATTATGATATGGTTGTGGGTTCTAGAACTGGGAAAAATGTTAGTATCCCTTTAATGCGAAGGCCTGCTAAAGCAATGTTAAACAAGTTAGCAAAATTTGTATGTAATCATGACATACCAGACCTAAACTCAGGATTAAGAATTTTTGATCGGAAAAAAGCAATGCAATTTTATGCTATGTACCCCAGCAGATTCTCTTTCACCTCAACAATAACACTTGCATTCTTAACCAATGATTATCCAGTAAAATATGAACCTATTAATTACTATAAGCGGCGTGGCAAGTCCACCATGAAACCTAAAGATTTTCTCATGTTCATAAGCTTAATTAATAGAATAATCTTTTACTTTAAACCACTAAAATTCTTCCTAATTCCCGGATTTGTTCTATTATTAGGAGGATTAGGATTTGGCGGATATCAAATCAGTACAGGTGGGCTGGGTGAGACTCCTGTAACACTAATTTTAGTAGGAATTCAATTGATATTTCTTGGTTTTGTAGCAGACCTAATAGTTAAAACCAGAGGACATTAAAATGGCATTAGACATACTTCTAGTATACCCCTCAATGAGTGAGGGTAAGAAACCAAAATTCACTCTTCCACCTCTGGGCATACTATACATTGCAGCAATTTGTAAAAAAGAGGGATTCAGTGTAAAGATAATCGATGCAGAAAGTGAAGGTGTAACAACTGAACAACTAATTGAAAGAATAGTAAAAGAGAATCCAAGATTTTTAGGTATTAGTGTAATGACCCCTCAGATCATACAAGCTCTTGAAATTTCTAAAAAAGTAAAAGAACGCATCCCTAACACTAAAATTGTCCTTGGTGGAGGCCATGTTAACTCAGTTGGAAAAGAAATATTTCAATTCTCAAAAGATGTTGACTACTTAATTCATGGTGAGGGAGAATATACCTTCCTTGAATTGCTACAAAAGAAAAAGGATGAAGAAGTTAAAGGACTGATCTGGAGAAAAAATGATGAAATAATAAAAAATGCTCCGCGAACATTAATTGAGGACTTAGATTCGTTACCCTTTCCGGACTTAGACCTGATAGATTTAAACTTGTATCGAGTGCCCTACTCACAACATAGCAAAACCATGTCAATGATTTGTTCTAGAGGATGTCCTTATCGTTGCTCGTTCTGTGATGCATTTAAAACACATGGAAGGAAAGCAAGAGTAAGAAGCCCAAAAAACATTGTTGATGAAATGGAAAATAATTATAAAAAATATGGAGTAAAAGATTTCTCAATAAGAGATAGTACGTTTGTATTAGACAAGAAGTGGGTTGAAGAAATCTGTGACGACATACAAAAAAGAGGGTTAAAAATAAGTTGGAGATGTAACTCACGTGTTGATACATTAGATGAAACAATCTTAAGAAAAATGAAAAAAAGTGGATGTCATGTTTTAGGAATAGGGGTGGAATCTGGAAGCCAAGAAGTACTTAACCGAATAAAAAAAGGTATAACCCCTCAACAAGTAATTGATGCATTTAAAATAATTGATAAGGTAGGCATTAGAGCAATTGGCTTTTTTATGATTGGTAACCCTGGCGACAACCCTGAGAACGTAAGAAAAACAATCGAACTAGCAAAAAAAGTAAACCCCGATTTTGCGCACTTTGCCATCTGCACCCCCTTTCCCAACACAGAATTATACGATTGGGCACTTGAAACAGGTGCATTGAAGAATAAACATTGGTATATGAAAAAAGTAGAAAAGTGGATGGGATACCACTTACAATTAGGGTATATGACCCTGCCTGGATTAAATCCAAAACAACAAGAAGAACTATTAAAAAAAGCGAATAAAGAATTCTATTTCAGATTAAGATACCTTTGGAAAGCAATAAAAAGACTAAACTCAATTTCTGGAATAAAAATGAACATAAATGGGTTCTTAGAACTTTTAGAGTCACTTAAATCTTAAAAACGAATCCACCCTGACTTTTGTGAACTAAAGAAACACCAGTTGCACCTATTCCTTGAAGATAATTCCCAAACAAAGTAACATTTTCATCTAATTGAACAAAACAATTACCATCTAAAAAAAGATAATCATACTCTTTAGACTGAGCAAAACGTACCATAGATTCAGGAGTTTCATTCACCCACCTTAATTTGAATTCTTTCTCATCTGCACACCACAAACAAGTATTCTGATCAACACCCATAATTGCAACATCTAAGTCCCTATGGTTTCGACAAGGAAAGAAAACATTAGAATTCTGAGGAAGATCCGCGACATACTTCCAAGAATCCAAATTTCCATACTGTGCAAATTCTCCAGCAGTATGTTCCCAACTACCTGTATTAACACTCCACTTTTGGGTTCCAGAAGTAAACCAAACTCCCAAAACAATTAAAACAATTAATAAAACAACTGGAAATTTAACTTTCTTACATAACTTAACCAAACCAAAAAAGCCTGCACTAACAAATATAGAAAGAAAAACTGCAAACAACATCCAAAACCTGAATGCCCATAATTGAACAGGAAGTCTCTCTCCATGAACACCTAAGAAAGTAAACAATAACATCGCTCCTGAAATGATAACCCAATGATTTTTTTCTTTTAACAAATGTTTGTACTTCCAAATCAAAACAAAGATGGTAAAGAATAATAATAACATTACCACAACACCAATTCCGATTGGATTGTTGATC
Source organism: Candidatus Woesearchaeota archaeon (assembly GCA_018653365.1). Lineage (GTDB taxonomy): Archaea > Nanobdellota > Nanobdellia > Woesearchaeales > JABIAG01 > JABIAG01. The sequence continues at coordinate 145,712 of JABIAG010000003.1, read as the reverse complement.
ATGTTAACTCTGTTAGCAAAGAAAAAATCTACAAAAGTATAAATTCTATCTGCAGTTCCATGAAACTTAAGAGTGAATCCCTCAACACCCCGAGCAACACTTAATGATGTTCCGCCCCCCAAAATCATTTTTTTAAGTGAGCCGTAACGAACAATCATTGGACCCCACCAAACAACAAATGCTAATATTCCCCCTGAAATAACTGCACCCAGTTGATTCCACTGAACTTTTTTCATCAATAAAGATTTCACAACCAAATAGATTATTACCAGCAAAGTTAATTTGAAGGCTTGAGTTGGCTGAATTAAGATTGCCCCTGCATACGCAATAAAAGTAGGAAAGAACCAGCACTTGTTTTCTCCAAGTCTTTCAATAGAATAAAACAGAATAAATAGCAATAGTGTTATAATCGCATGCGCCCAAATAAAATGAGACATGTAAGCAGGAATCATTGCCAAAATAAAGGTTGCAAAAAGTGCACGATCTGCCCTTCCAGTGAAACGCTTAACAAAAAAGTAAAAAAAGAAAATACCTAATGAAATCAGAAGTGCATTAAAAAATTTCATGGTCCAAACCAAATTATTTGATACCTGATACAAAACAGACATTAAAGAATCATATGCTGGAGGGTAAGAATCAACATACTGTAAAACATTACCTCCTTCAAAAGGTTCTAATGCAGTTTTTTGTATTGCAATATACTTAGCAATTCCTGCGTGCTTCCAGGGATCACCATCCTCATACAATTGATATGCAAAACTCCCTTTCAAATACATAGAAAAAGTAAAAATAAACAAGATCAAAACAACAATCAAAAAAAGATGAGAACGTTTAAGTTTAAACTTAAAAGAATGCTTTTTTGTAAATAAGTGCCAAACAGGAATGATCAAAGACAATATCAAAAAAACATACCAAGCTAGAGGAATGTGAACTACAGTGAAAAATGCAGCAAGAATAGCGAATACTGCAATACCAAAAGCAAGATTCATAAAGAACTTTTCAAAGAAATCATCTTTCTTCTTAATGAAGAAGGTTATAGAAAATCCCAATCCCCAAAACATTACAAAGAAAAATAATATGCTCACGAATTCCATGAGACTGTAGAGTAGAAAGCTATTTAAATAGTTTCTTGTTTTATAGTATTTATGAAAGTAATCATAACCATTCCTGCATATAACGAAGAAAAAACCATAACTCCAGTTATAAAAGAACTCAAAGATCTTATGAGAGGACTGCCTTACGAATTTGAAATTTTAGTTGTAAATGATGGAAGTGAGGATAAAACTGTAAAAGTTGCAGAAAATGCAGGAGCAATAGTTTACTCAAATAAAAAAAATCTTGGTTTGGCAGATACGTTTAAACATGAAATGAAACGATGTAAAGAACATAACGCAGACATTATTGTACATACTGATGCTGACGGCCAATATCCTGCAAAGTACATCCCTCCAATGATTGAAAAAATTATAGCAGGTGCGGATTTAGTATTAGGATGTAGATTTGAAAAAGGACAATATTCAGGTAGCAAGATGAAAAGCATGGGAAATAAGATGTTCGCCCGTGCATTCTCCAAACTACTAAAAACCAAATTAACCGATACAACAACAGGGTTTAGAGTATTTACAAGAGAGGTAGCAGAACTGCCTTTGATTAACAGTTTCACCTATACCCAAGAACAATTAATTCGTGCAGGAAAAGCAAATATGAAAATTGAAGAAATTCCCATAACAACAAGAGAAACTAGACCCAGTAAATTATTCAACAACCCATTTGAATATGCAATAAAAGCATGGATCAACATTTTAAGAATTTATAGAGATTTTGAACCATTGAAATTCTTCGGAAGAATTGGAATAACTTTAATTGTGTTGGGAGGCATACTTGGACTGTACATACTAGGAAGAATTATAGTTCTTGGAACTGCAGGCGGAATACCTCGAGTTGTTTTAAGCGCACTATTAATTTTAACAGGAATACAAATAATCTCTTTTGGGTTTTTAGCAGATATGCAAAGAAAATGAACGTCGAAGGAAATTATTATGACAAACATGGGAGTTCTAATCCAATTGTCAAAAAATTAATGAAAAAGTTTCATCACGTTCTTAACGAATTCGTACAAAAATCTCATGCGAAAACAGTTCTTGATGTTGGCTGCGGAGAAGGACACACAACCAAAACTGTAAAAGACGCCAACAAAGTACTTATTGAGGGCATGGAATTAGGGGAAGAAATGGTTAAAAAAGCTCAAAGCTTGCACCCAGACATACATTTTGAACAAGGTTCTATCTACGAAATAAACAGAAAGGATGCTAGTTATGATTTGGTTCTATCATCAGAAGTATTAGAACATTTAGATGAACCTAGAAAAGGATTAATGGAATTAAAAAGAATAAGTAAACGATATGTACTAGTAAGTGTTCCAAACGAACCATTATGGAGAATTGCAAACATGTTAAGAGGGTCATACTTAAAAAAATTAGGTAATACGCCGGGACACGTCAACCATTGGAGCAAGAAACAACTATATAATTTCTTAAAACCTCACTTTAGCAAAGTTTTTGTGAGAAAAGTAGTTTTATGGAATATTGCAATCTGTATAAAGTGAAAAATAATATTTATGTCTAGACAGACCGTACCAAGCACAAAGTTTTCTTAGTAAACTCATACAACGTCACTATGTTCCGAGCATAAAACTTCTGTTTTTGAGACAAAAGCTTTATAAAGGGATTTGGATTCCTTTACATTGGACGGCCATAGGGACTTGGTTCACCTGTTCCCATCCTGAACACAGAAGTTAAGAAGGTCTCCGTATTGGTGAGTACTGCATTACGCGGGAAAATCGGTAAGCTGTCCACCTTTATTTTTCTAAAAATTAATAAATGAATGCGGTTAATTTAATAACATGCTTTTAAAAAAACTCATAAAAAAAGTTAATGCAGTATCAGACAATCACTTTTCAAGATACTTAGTAATAAGTGCAGGAATAACCATTTTCACCACTGCAGTTCTCTGGTTATTTGTAGACATATTTGGGGTGCTAGCCGCTATTGTTAATCCCCCATTATCTGCATTAGTCTTTTTTCTTAAATATTTCTTATATCAAAGATCTGGAATGTTGGGAAAAGGGAAAAAAGTTTTTCTTGGGTATGTTACAATTTGGTTACTGATTCTTACCATATCAACAAGTTTATTATGGTTAACAGTAGACCTAATGAAACTAACTGTAATAATAATGAACCCAATAATTTTAGTCTTTACTTTTTTATTAAGATTTTATTTTTACAAAATATTCAAAATGTTAAAAAAACAGGAAGTATTATAAAGTTCTAAACTGCTTAAATGCACATGATTAAAAGAAAAAAGTTCAGACTTCCAGGGTATAAATATCTAAAAAAACTACCCTTCTATAAACTAATCGAAAACTTCTTAAAATATTCATTCGTCAGCCTAATCCTTACTGCAGTTAGCATAATTATAATGTGGCTTGCAGTGGACTTATTTGGAGTATTAGCAGCAGTAATGAGTCCAATACTTTACATTGCAGCACTATTCATAAAATACTTCGTATACAAAAGAATTGATTTAACAAAAATGAAAAAACACGTGGCTGCAATTTATGCATTTATTGAATTAGTGATTTTAGGAATATCCATTTTTGCATTCTGGGCAGTTATTGATGTAGGCAAGTTTAACACCTTACTATTTACTCCAATAATCTGGACATCCGTATTCTTCTTAAGATTCGGATTTTATAGTTGGTTTAACATGTTAAGAACATCAAAACATCCATTCAGACACAAACAACATTATGAGAAATAAGAGTTGTACCATTCAACAAAATTCTTAATGCCATCTTCAACATTAACTTTAGGTTGAAAATCAAGCATTTCTCTTGCTTTAGAAATATCTGCAATAGTATCTAAGACGTCACCAGGTTGCAAGGGTAAAAAGTTCTGCTTAGCCTCTTTGTTTAATTCTTTTTCAATACACTCAATGAAATAAGTTAACTTAACAGTTTCTTCTCCACCAAGATTAAAAACTTCATAAGGATAGTGATGATCAACAGAAGAAAGAATTCCTGCAACAATATCTGAAACATAAGTAAAATTTCTCTTCATCTTACCCTTATTAAAAACGTCAATAGTATTATCTTCAAGAATTGCTTTAGTAAACAAAAACAACGCCATATCAGGTCTGCCCCAAGGCCCATAAACAGTAAAGAACCTCAAACAAGTACAGTTCAAACCAAACAAGTGATGATAAGTATGTGCCATAAGCTCATTATATTTCTTGGTAGACGCATAAAGAGAAATCGGAGTATCAACAGAATCAGACTCCTTAAAGGGAGGTTGATTGTTTCCATAAACAGAAGAACTAGATGCCATAACCACATTTTTAACATTATTATGCCTTGCTAATTCAAGAATGTTAAGAGTTCCCAAATTATTTGACTTTTCATACGCAAAAGGATTTTCTAAAGAATATCTAACTCCTGCCTGAGCAGCAAGATGAACAATACAATTAAACTTATGTTTTGAAAAAACCTCTTTCAACGCACCCATATCAGAAATATCAAGTTTATTAAACTCAAAATCCACATCTTTAAGAAACACATCTAAACGATCCTGTTTTAGTTTAGGATCATAATAATCATTAAGGTCATCAACTATAACCACTTCATCTCCTCGCGCTACTAGTGCTTTAACTGTGTGTGAGCCAATAAATCCTGCACCACCTGTAATTAATATTTTCATTTTAAATTTAATACTATCTTTCCTTGTCCTTCATCGATTCTTTTTAACGTTTTTTGTTTTACTTTAGCTTTTATTTCACCCCAAGACATTGACTTCTTAGCCAACTTTAATTGAGCAATAATTTGTTCAATTAGTTGATAGTTGTTATAAATTAATTCTCCCTTCTTTGTATTTAAGACTGCACCGTCATTTAATTCAGTGATTGTTTTTTGCTGGGTCTGAATTATCTTTTCTAACCTTTCCTTCTTTTTTAAAAACGGTTGTAATGAGATATTTGCGTGTTCTTCTTTTAATTGCGACGTTAATGATTTCTCCAGTGCTTCATTGTATGTTTTGGATTCTAACTGAACATCCGTCTTGAACGGCACTAAATGACTCTTAATTTTAGATGGACAAATTGGTTGATTTTTTAATTTAACAAGTTTCTTAAACAATTCTTTTGTTTCTTTAAACTTGTTTGCAACTAAGTCTTTATTATAATCTTGGAGAACGTATTCTGCATACACTCCCCCTAAACTTAACTTGGTGGCAAGTGTTTTAACCAAAGAAAGATCCGAATTAGCAAGAATATTGACTAGTTCATTTTCTTTTAATGTTAAGAAGTTATGTTCTTTTTTAGGAAGAATGTATTCCTCTCCTTTTTTTATAATCCGTTTAGTGTTCTCCGAAGATAATGATGCAAGAATCAGGTTGTCTTTATTTGTTAAAACTAAATTACTTTTGGAAAATAGTTCAATATACAGATTTAACACCCCTTCTTTAGTCTCAAAAACTAGTTTAACAACTCGCTCAAAGTCAACCTGTTCAAACGATTTAAGTCGGGAATTCTTTAACTTCTTCCTTAGTGCCATACAAAAACCAGATGGATTAATTTGTGATTCTTTAAATTCTGTAAGAAAAATGAACTTTTTGTTTATTCTCAAAATAACTTTGCCAAGCTGGGTAGAATGAAATCTAATTAAAAGATCGGAGGGTTGATAAATCTGATCTACTTTGGCAGTTTCTAACGCTTTTAACTCTTTCACCAAATAATTTATGTCTAGGGCTGTTAATTCCTTCATAAGCACAACTTATTGATCAGATTATTTAAAAGTTTGTAATAAAGAACTATTTGAGAACAGCTAAACACCTATTCTTAATACACTGACAACCTCCCTGGTTACAATCTAACGTATTAGGCACACATTCTTGAGAACAAAACGTAAAAGCACAATCTGACGGGGCGTTGGTTAGTGTAGTACAGGTTGATGCATGACAACAAGACGCAGGAATGCAATCTTCACTGGTTTCACACTCCTTTGGCGCGCAAGCGGTTAAAGCTAGTACAAATAGTAAAAGTATCAAGTATTTCATAGAAAAAATTATTAACTAGAAAGTATATAAATATTATGAAAATAGTTTAAAGGAGGGGAAACCAATGGAATGCGATATGTGTGGAAGTTCTGAACAATTATTTAAAACCCAAGTAGAGGGAAGTATGCTCACTGTTTGTTCACAATGTGCAAAACATGGAACGGTTATTTCAAGGGTGAAGACAGAGGAAGAAGTTCAAAGAGAAACAAAACGTGTTAATCGCAAGGTTGTAGTTGAGGACGAACCTGTAGAGACCATTGTTACAAATTATAGTTCACTAATCAAAAAAGCAAGAGAGAGTAAAAATATGACGCAGGAAGAGGTTGCTAAAAAAATAAATGAAAAAGAATCTGTATTACACCATGCAGAGAACGCAGAGGGTTCATTAAGCATTGCACTTGCACGTAAGTTAGAGAGATTTTTGGGAATTAAACTCGTTGAATTCGAAAGTTATGAGTACGAACCTGAAAAGCAAGCAGAATCTGGCGCGTTAACTATTGGCGATATGATAAAGAAGTAAGTTGTCAAAGGTAAATAACCAAGAAAGTTACGAAAATCCACAATAAGAAAGAAATTAGTAAGCTTTTATCTTTAACTGAATGGATTATATTTCTACCAATTCTATTACCTGATTCAGTTAACTTATAGAAACGAAAGATTGCGTAAAGAACAATAGGAATTGTGATGATTAACAAGGGAAAATCAGAGAAAAAAGTGAACAATGCATACGTGAAGATTAATAGCGTAGTTGAGGTAGTAAATAAGAATGAAGTAGTGTGATAATCGTAATGTTCTAGTAACTTGTTGTACTTAGAGGCGTGTTCTCCCAGATAGATTAGATTTGATCTTCTCTTTGCTGTAGCAAGGAACAATGCTAGGAAGAAGGGCACAAGAACAAGCCAGGGCGAGATTCGTATGATTTTGTTAGGAAAAATAATGAATGCGCCGGCTAAAGCTCTTAGCACAAAGTTAATTGAAATGAAAATGATGTCCAAGAATAAAATCTGTTTAAGAAAGAGAGAATACAGATTAGTTAAGATGAATAAAGCTAGTACGAATAAGAAAAAATAGAAAGATAATAAATAAGAAAGTAGAAAAGAGGTTATTAGAAGCGTGATTCCAATAAATAGTGCAAATTCCGTCCAAACCCTGCCTGACGCAATAGGCCTAAAACGTTTTTCTGGATGATGAATGTCTTGTTTTCTGTCAATAATATCATTAAAGATATAATTTGCTGATGAGACCGCACATAATGCGATAAATCCCAAGAACACTCTTAAAAGAGGATTTGGAGAGAGAATTTGAGAAATGAAAATCAGGGGGAGAAATATTAACAAATTCTTGTAATAATTGTTCGCTCTTAATAACTTGAACAGATCTGTAAAAGACATTAGAAGAGGAAGATTGTGTGATTTAAAAAGCTACCTCAAACAGATAGGTACATCGCCGTTAGTTCTATGATATGCGACACACTCACAACACTTGCCATGCTTATCACAAGAAGTATCTTTACAAGTACAATCAATGTTTACGTTATGTTCACAAACCATGAATTAAATAAAACTGCCTCTAATTAAAAAGTTTTTCTAAACCTTTAAATATGCTTCCAAAGTAATTATTCCCATGGTTAAACGAATAGCGGTAATTGAAAAAGAAAAATGCAACCCTTCGGGTTGTGGAGACTTCCTTTGCATGAGAGTGTGCCCCATTAACCGAACAGGAGAGGAGTGCATAGTAAAAGGAGATGTCGGAAAACCAGTAATCTACGAAAACATGTGTACAGGATGCGGAATCTGTCCAAACCGATGTCCCTATGATGCAATCTCAATAATTAATTTACCCTCAGAATTAGATAACGAACCAATCCACAAATATGGAGAAAATGGATTCCACTTATTTAACCTACCCATCCCAATATTTGGAAAAGTTGTAGGAATACTAGGAAAGAACGGAATTGGAAAATCAACTGCACTAAAAATCTTGGCAGGAATGCTAAAACCAAACTTTGGAAAAGAAGAAGCAGGATGGGATGAACTAATTGCGTACTTTAAAGGAACAGAAGCACAATTATATTTTGAAAAAGTAAAAAAAGAAGAAATAGTTATCAGTTACAAACCACAACAAGTAGAATTAATACCAAAAACCGCCAAAGGAACAGTTTATGAAACTCTAAGCAAAGTTGATGAACGAGGAGAGATTGATAGGATTATTGAAGAACTCGACCTGATTAATGTAAAAGATCGAACACTAGATCAATTATCTGGCGGAGAGTTACAAAGAGTAGCAATTGGTGCCACAGTCTTAAAAAAAGCTAATTTGTATGTATTTGATGAGCCAACATCCTTCTTAGACATTAAACAACGTATAAAAGTTTCAAAATTTATTCGTTCACTAGCAGATGCGGATACTGCAGTACTTGTTGTTGAACACGACCTAATCATACTAGATTTCATGACAGATCTTATTCACATCATGTATGGAAAAGAACAAGTATACGGAGTGGTCAGTCATCCACTAAGTACAAAAACAGGCATAAATGTTTACTTAGACGGTTATTTAAAAGACGGCAACATTAGATTCAGAGATTCAAAACTAAAATTTGAAAAAAGACTAGCATTCCAGGAAGGAGAAAAAGAAATGTTGACCTCCTGGAGTGGAATTATCAAAAAATTCGGCACGTTTAACCTAAAAGCAACAGCAGGAGAGGTACACAGAAAAGATGTAATAGGTGTGTTGGGGGAAAACGGAATAGGAAAAACTTCATTTGTTAAAATTCTGGCTGAGGAGGAGAAGGCAGACTCGGGAAAGGTAGATATAAAAGTAAAAGTTAGTTACAAACCACAATATATTGATTCATCCTCAAACGTACTAGTTGCAAATTTATTAAAAGAGGCAATGAAATACAAAAACCAAATCATAATTCCTTTAAACGTATCAGGCCTACTTATGCGACAGATAAATCAATTATCTGGAGGGGAATTACAACGGGTTGCTATTGCATTATGTTTATCTCGTGAAGCAGACCTATATCTTTTTGACGAGCCCTCAGCATACTTAGACGTAGAACAAAGACTTTTGATAAGTAAAGTCATTAAAGACTTCATGGAAATGAAAGGAAAAACTGCAATAGTAGTAGATCACGATTTATTATTCATAGATTACTTAAGTGATAAGGTAATGGTATTTGAGGGAGAACCCGCACTACACGGCGAAGTACATGGGCCGTTTGGAATGCAGGAAGGAATGAACAAATTCTTAGAAGACCTAGGAATGAGCTTTAGAAGAGACCCAGAAAGCAAACGTCCTCGAGCAAATAAATTGAATTCTCAATTGGATCAAAAACAAAAGAAAGCAGATAAGCTGTATTATGTTTAATAGAAAATTTTATATACTAGCAAGCCAGCTTTTAAACATGAAAACAATAATTATTCTAGGAATTTTGTTATTAACATTAGTAGTTGGATGCGTGAACTTTTCAGTTGACCCTGAAATCAGAAATGGAAATGCACTAGTTGACGTTAGGGCTGAAGGCGACAAACTAGTAATTGAAAGCGCAGTTGACAATTTACTAATAGTCCAAGACATTAAACTAAGAGCAGATGATGTAGTAATTAGTTCGGCCGAAGTTGAAAGCACAATTGATGCTGAAGGCGTTTTAGAAATCCCAATACAATTCCAAGCAATCTGTGATCTACCCGAAGGCTCTGAAATCATGATTGATATACACTTTGACTTTGATGGTGCAAACTACTTAGTTGCATTTAATGGCGAATTGTTTAAAGACGCTATTTGTGATGAAGAAGAACTTTCACCTCCTTCAATACCGCAAGAATGAAAAAGTTAACCAGTTTTTTAATTGTTTTATTATTTTGTTTTTCTCTAGTTTCAGCTTTTACTTTTGAAAATGGTCAAACAAGTGTTCCAGTTCAACTTCAAAATGGGTGGAATCTTCTTTATGGCGTTCTTGATGTTGAAACACAACTTGCATCAGACATTGCTAACGTTCGCGTAGTTTATGCATTCATACCCGAAACTCAAGAATATGCAAGGGTTTATCCTAACCCTGAAGTTAACACCTTGACGTTAATTGATGATGACAAGCTGGCTAACATGGCAGTATGGGTTTATTTAGAAAATTATGACCAATCATACTCTAACCTGATCATCCCAGAAAATTCATATATTGAATGGAATGCAAGGGAGCTTAGTCCAGGATGGAACTTTGTGGGCATTTCCCCAGAAATTTTAGGAAAAGAAACAAACGAGATCACAGGTAATTGTGACTTACTAAAAATTGCAAGATGGGACACGAACGACCAACAATGGCGCGTTGCAACGTACGCAGAAGTAAGTAACACAAACATCATAAACACCCAGGCAGGATTAGGGACAGGAATTTTATTTAAAGTAAGCTCAGAATGCGTTTTAAGCACACAATAAACTTCTCACAAAATTTATATAGCCTTTTTTCTTTATTTTGTTATGAGTTATATTTCCGTAAATAATGTTGAGAAATCATTAGGAAAGAAAAAAGTTCTCAAAGGAATAAGTTTTGAAATTGGAAGAGGAGACTTTCTAGGAATAATAGGTCCTTCAGGAAGTGGTAAGACCACCTTGCTAAGACTTCTAGTAAAATTCTTTGACCCTGAACGAGGAGAGATTCTTTTAAACAACAAACCCCTGAAAAAAGAACACATAGGGTATGCAACTCAAGAAAACAGTTTCTACTTTGATTTGACCGTTATGGAAAACTTAATGTATTTTGGAAGAATGAATGGTCTTTCAAAAGAAGAAACACTAAAAAAGTCAAATAAATTATTAGAACTCGTTGAATTAACAGGAAATGAAAAATTACTTGCAGCAAAACTAAGTGGAGGAATGAAACGAAGATTGGATCTCGCAATATCGCTTCTGGCAGATCCAAGGATTTTAGTCTTAGATGAAATCACAACTGGCTTAGACCCAGGATTAAAAAAGCATATTTTAGACATAATTAAAACAATAAATAAAAAAGGGGTTACCACAATTTATGCAACCCACCTATTAGATGAGGTTGAAGAATACTGTAATAAAGTAATCTTACTCTCAGATGGACACATACTAGATTCCACAACTCCAAAAAAATTAAAATCTGAAATAAAAGACTTTGATATAATAAAAGTCAAATCTGAAACTAAAGAATACGAACCAATTTTAAAATCCCTAGAAAAATACGACCATAGAACCCAATACCATACGGCAGATGAACAATTCTTATACATTTACACCAGCGATAGTGCAAGAGACGTTCAAAACCTAGCACATATTTTTATGACAAAAAAAGAAGAACTAGTCTCTATTGACATTGAAAAACCATCGTTACAAAAAATCTTTGACATCTTGAAAAAAAACAGTATTTGCACTCCAAAAGAATACCAAAAAATGAAAAATGAAGCTAATAGAAATAATTAAGAAAAATGTAATTCGAATGTCTCGAAACAAGACAACAACGCTCTTAATACTATTTGGACCAATAATTTTAGTAATTTTATTATCTCTATCAATTGAAAGCATGGAACTACAAAAAGTTAACATTGGACATATCAACCTAAACAATGAATCAATGATGAATTACTTAATTGACAATATTAAAAGCAAAAACGTTTTTCTTGAAGAGGTTCCAACTGTTGAACAATGTATTGCAGACATGAAAATACAAAAATTCCACTTATGTGCAGAATTTCCTGACCCACCAAAGAAAAAAGTAAATGTTTATGTTGACTTTTCCAAATTAAGTATAGTATTCAAACTCGTACGTTTCTTGGAAAAGAAAACTGAAGAAACAACCGACATAATAAGTTTTGAAATTGTAAACGATCTTCTTAACGAATTAGCAGACACTTCTTCAAGCATAACAAACCAATCGAACTCTCTAACTAGCGTGCTATCACAAACAAACTCGTTACTAACCTCCTTAAACAACTCTCAAAACATTCTCAACTCATTTAAGTTAGGAAAGTCTGACTTTGGAGCAGATATTGACTTAGATGAATTAGACATAGATCCTGAAGACATAAGAAGATATGAAAGAGAGATTAGAAACATAATCTCCTTACTTGAAACCAACCTAGTTAGGGGAGAAGAAGAAATTGCCCTTACCCATTCAAGAATTAATGGTTTTAAACAGTCAAGAGATGAAATTGTTAACAATCTGAATGCTGAAATGGCAGGTGAACACTGCCAACTTAAAAGTTTTAAAAATGCAATAACAATTCAGGGAACAGAAGTTATTGTCGACTCTAATTATGAAGGATATGATCCTACCTGCACCATGCTATTCACACTTTCACAAAATATTTTGTTATTAAGCCAAGACCTTGATGAAATTAGCTCTAACCTTGATGACTTACAAGAAAGAATTCAAACAGTAAAAGAGAATGTTGACGAGTTTAATGATGTCAGTGAAACCACATTTGATAATATTAACTTTAAGGTTAACTCATTACATGACGCAATAGAACAAGCTGAAAAAGTACAAGACAAATCTGAAAAGAAAATTAAAGAAATTCAAACTTTAAGAACTGAAATATTAAACGATTTAGCTAAAGGACAAAAAAGTATAACTCTTGTTTTTAAGGATTTAGAACTATTTCAAAAAAGTGCAGAAAATATTGCTGAAAAGATTAAAAAAGTTAGTAATGCGAATGCATTAGATATTATTAATCCACTGTCAATTGAAGCTGTTGGAATTAATTCAGAACTTTCCACAATTGAATTCTTTTTCCCATCACTGATTGTTATGCTTTCCTTGTTCATCTCTTTGATAATGTCATCAGTTTTAGTAATCAAAGAAAAAGCATCTAACGCATACTTCAGAAATCATATCCTGCCAGTTAATTCGTTTACCACAATATGGAGCTTTATACTCACAACTGCACTCACCTCAACAATAATCCTTACCAGCCTTTTTCTCTTTTCAAATCTTGTTCTAAAACTTAATCTACACTACAACTACTGGATTATCTTGTTAATATTATTAATTTGTAATGCCATATTTTCATTGATTGGATTGCTAATTGGTTACTTAATGAACAATGAAGAATCTGCAATTATTACATCAGTAGTCACGTCACTAATCTTATTCATGTTCTCAGGATTAATCTTTCCTTTAGAAATTATGAAACAATCATTTGCAAAAGTGTTTTCAATCAACCCATACATTGTTTTAGAAGTAATGCTAAAGAAGAGCACACTTTATGAGTTATCATTTAACCAAATATTCTCAGGAAGTCTCATGCTTGTTATTGAATTTGTAATACTATTTGTTCTTGTTTCAATCGTGTATGAATGGAGTAAAAAAAGAATATAATTACTCAATATTTCCATTAAGTTTAATAGTTTCCTTGATTAACGGAATATCAACTTCTGCCTTTCTCAAAGCACGCTCAACAATAGAGTGAAGACTATAACAACAAGGAACCTCCATCATCGCAACAGTAATTGACTTAATATTGTTATTCTTGAATATTTCCGAAAGCTTAGCAACATAAGGATCAGGATCATCCAGTTTAGGACAACCAATAACCAAAGACTTTCCATTTAACAATTTTGAATGAAAATTAGCAGTAGCAAACGGAACACAGTCTGCACAAACTAATAAGTGAGAGTTATCAAAAAATGGTGCACTTGGAGGAAGTAAGCTCAATTGAACTGGCCACTGTTTTAATGCAGAAGAATTATTGGTATCAGTAACATCTTCATCACAATTAACCTCTCTTACCGCAGTGCCAGGGCAGCCACAAGCAAGATCTGGTTTGTCCTCTTCAGGTTTAACATCAATATTTTTTTCTTTTAAAAAATCTAGGGCTTCAGTCAAATATTTAGTTTCGCCATGAGCTCGCAAATGATTCAGGTGAGCAGTAATTGTGTTTTCACCATGTTTAACAATATTCTCCATGACCTTATATTCATTATAAGGTTCTGCTTCTCGTTCTTCAACCTCAATAGCACCTTGAGGACAGTGTCCCATACAAGCACCAAGCCCGTCACAGAACAGATCAGAAACTAACCTAACCTTGTTATCAATAATTTGTAATGCGCCCTCAGGACAGTTAGGAATGCATAATCCACACCCATTACACTTATCCTCATCAATCTTAATAATATTTCTTTTTACCATTATATGCAGGGTTTGAAGAGTGGTTAATAAACTGATGTTGAACAGTTAAATAAAAAATTGAAATGAAAAAAAGAAAAAAATCATTCAGTTAATGCCTCATCGATTGCTTGTTTAAACACACTAAATGGTTGAGCTCCAGAAAGTAATTTTCCATTTATTATAAATGCTGGCGTTCCTTTTACTCCTGCATTCTGTCCATCAACCATATCTTTCTTCACCTCGCTTTCCATTTTCCCCGAATCAAGACATTCATTAAATTCTGCATCGTTTAAGTCAAGATCTTTTGCAAACTTTTTGAAAGAACGTACACCACCTTCCACTCCATTCTCAAATAGAGAATCGTGCATCTCCCAAAATTTTCCTTGTTCGCCTGCACATTCTGCAGCTTCTGCTGCTTTTTGTGCATTCTCATGAAAGCTCAATGGAAAATCTCGATAAACCATATTTACTTTCCCTGTGTCAATATACTCTTTTTCTATAAGTCCCAATGTTTGTTGATAAAATCTTTCACAAAACGGGCATTCAAAATCACTCCATTCCACAATTGTAACTGGAGCATTAGGATCACCTTTTACTGTATCATCATCGATCAAATCTTGTAGATTGATTTGTTCAATAGGGGGTTTTGGTACTGCCTCTTGTTGTGTTTCATCTGCCAATAAATAAGTTTTAAACCCTCCAGTAAAAACTGATATCAAAAGCAGAATAAATAATATAATTGATGTAGTCATCCATAATCTTTTTGTTTTCATTTTTGCCTCCGTAATTATAAAGGGAGATAAAATTATCTCCCACAGCCACAAGTTGGCACTCCACAACTTCCTCCACAATCCCCATTGCATGCACCATTGTAACACGCAGGATTCGAAGAATCTGTTTCTTCCAACTCAGGGGTGTTTTCTGTTAAATTAGCTGTTACAAAAACAGCACCTATAACAATTGCAGTCAACACCAATATTGCAATTATCCCTTTTTTCATTAATTCACCTCCTTTATTTTAAATCATAAAATTATAGAAGTAAATATATTTTAGGGCTGAAACTGAGGTGGCTATAACCTCTGAGAACGCGAAATTTGACAGATAGACCGTTTACAAGTTGATTTTTAAGAAAACTTTTTTAGTCTTACCGTGATCCACTCTTTTGATCAAATCCTTCTTTTCTAAACCGTCAAGAACAATACTAAGCTTAGACTTATGAAGATCCGTTCTTAATCTAAGAGTTTGTTGAGTAATTCCATCCTGATTTTTAACTGCAACTATAACCCTTTTTTCTTCTTTAGTAAGTCCTCTTAAAAGAATAGAAAACTTTTCTTCCTCAATCTTCAGGTGCTTTTGTTCATGTAACGCAGTTACGATCTCTTTCTGACCTTTCTCAAACAAAATTAAAAAAAGCCCCAGGGCAATAAGAACTGCAGAAAGAATAATTCCAGTAAAATATGCAGTTAGATCACGATCATCATGTAAACAAGTACCATCATCCAAAAAACAAGTATCCTGCTCAGCAACAATCTTACTGATTAACTGATCATCCCTAGATTTATTAATCTGAACACTAGATAAAAGAATTATTCCCAACACTATAAGTAACATTCCAACCTTTTTATTATCCATTCAAATTAGTTCATTGTTATGTTTATTAAAGTTTGGTTTAATCAGTCTAATCAGAGAAGAGTTGTACTGAAACGAAATACTTAAATAGTATATAAGGGCTTACTTATTAAAATGAGAGGAAGAAAACTTCTAACAGCAATGAGTTTATTTGCAGCTTTATTGGGTCCAAATCAAGTGCAAGCGGTAGAAAATATTAAAAAAACTGCAATGGTTGAATTTCAAGGACAGGGAAAAGGAAAAAGATTAGTAGAAGAACTCACAACATTAGAAGCAAAATTAAAAGAGGCTCAAGAAAAACTAAAAGAATTACGAAAAAAAGCTTCCAAAAGGGAGATTAGTGGCGCAGAATATAACCGATTTGCACTTCAGGTAAGTATGATGCGAAATGAAATAAAATTTAAAAAAGCAGAAGTCGAAATTGCAAGCATTGAAAAAGAAATAACAGCATTAGAAAAAACCTATGACGACCTAGAAGACTTACGAGACGAAATAGAAGATGGAAAAACATCTCAAGCAGGAAAAAAACTAGAAAACATAGACTGGGATGCTCTTACAAAAGATATTGCATCTTTAACAGCCAAATTAGACGTCGTATATAAACTTCTTAGAGAAACCCGTAATGAACTTAGGGAAAAAAGATCTGAACTTCGTCAAAAGAAAAGAAGTCTGGAAAGAGAAAAAGCGGCTTTAGAAAAGAAAATGAAAAGTTTTAGATAGCTTAGTTAACCCTTCTAACAAAAGTAAGAAATGCAGTATGACCAATAGCTTCAGAAATAGGTCTTACTGCTCGACCATTTACTTTCCACTGACGTTCAACTAACTCTATTGTTTTTATTACTTGAAGACTAACTTGTTTAGTTGCCTCTTCAACAAAATTCATAACTTGAGGTATAGATGGAGTGTAAGCAACAATAAAGCCACCAACCTTAACTGCTTTCAGTGCAGTTTTAACTGCAGCTTCAGTATTAGGAATGTCAAGAATAACCGCATCAACATCGACCTCATCTATTTTCTTTGTTAAATCTTTAAGTTTGAATGTTATGTTTTTTAGTTTAAGTTCAGAGGCGTTGTTTTTTGCAAGTTCTATGTTTTCTTTTTCGATATCATAGGAATAGACTTGTTTAATAAACGAGGCTAAACGACAAGCTAAAGCGCCAGAACCACTACCTCCCTCAACAACTGTTGAAGATTTAGTTAAACCCGTTTCAGTTAGTATTATGCCAACATCTTTAGGAGTGATAATTTGAGCTCCCCTTCTTAACTGCTTAAACTCATCATAAAAAGTTGAATCAAAACAAAAAAAGTCTTTTCCCTTATTAGTTTTAACCTTGCCTGTTTTTAACAACTTGATATAACCTTCATTACAACTAAAGTCAGAATTTTTCACATAATATTGACTTGGTTTTCTAATAGTCCTTTCCTTCCCATCAATAACTTGTTTTTTACCTTTTGAAACTAAAACTTTATTCATAATAACAAATTAAAAAAAAGAAGTTTAAAAAGCTTATGAGACAATCACAACAAAATCGAATTTGCCATACTCATCCCATCCACTCACATCCCTATGCACAGATTCAGTAGTATACGATGTAACAGTAAAAGTATAACTTCCACTTTGTACATCCTCACTAGGAACAGCAACAGTTAAAGGTAACATGCTTATCTTCCCTGCTTCAACAGTTACATCAGGAATCACATCATTAACAACCCACTTTTGAATTTCTGCGTCATCCACAATTAATTCATTTGAAAGTCTGCCCATTGCCTTTCTAAATATAACTTGAGTCTTTAAACCTTGGTCTCTATTCAAAGGATTACCAAATCCAAGCGCAAACTGATAACCGTCCCCTTTACTTATTTTCTTATTAGAAGGGAAAACTCTTGTTCTTTCTGCCACCGTCATAGCTTCACGAAGTTTTCTAGCATTATCCTGACCTACTTCATTAAGCTCAGAAGCATCAGTATCAACCTCAACCGTACTCTCAGGCACCACATCTTGAACTTCAGAAGCAGAATCTTGAACGGCATCAGTCATAACCGCGGAATCTTGAGAACAACCCACAAGAAGCATTAACGCAACAATTGTTAAAATAATTATTAATTTCATTTTATCACCCCTGCTTAAATCCCCACTTAAGTTTAAAAATATTTCTAAAATATAAAATATAAAGAGCACCCCCTGGGACTCGAACCCAGGATCAGTGGGTTGCAGCCACTTGCCTTAGCCGCTTGGCCAGGGGTGCGTTTCTACAATTAAATCCGATATATTTATAAAAGTTTTGTGCCTTCTTTATAAGCATGGGCCTGTGGCCTAGTCTGGATAAGGCGACAGAGGACTTTGTCTTCCGCTAGAGCCTTCTAAGCTGTAAACCCAGGGTTCAAATCCCTGCAGGCCCGCCATTATTTTTATAGAATGAGCTCGGATTAAGAATACCTATCAAAATATATTCTCGCTGTTTGATTGTTGTATAAGGAGGACAAAAACCAAATTTCTTCCAAATCTTATGTTTTGTGATATGTTTATGATTACTAAATCCAATTTGGTTTATCCATTTACTTAAATTTTTATGTCCCCTAATGTAAATTGCATATTTCGTAAACCATTTATCAAACCTTTTATCAAAAGATGTTTCTATGTTAGAAGTAAAATAAATGTTTAAATCAGTAAGTAAAATTCTTAAACCTTCCACTAATACTTCTGATTTAAATATCAATTTTATTACTGGATAAGAATGATTGGTTTTCTTTCGTTCTTTAAATGTCAAGGTACCATCTGTATCAAAAACTCCACGCAAAAAAGCAGCTTTTGCGTTCTGCGAAGCACAGAATATTAATGGGGGAATTGCACAGCTATTACTTTTGTTACGCATTGGAAACTCCATACTTTTAAAAAATAACGCTATTGCTTTTGAACCTATCGTGGAATACAATGCATTCTTCTTTACTTGAACATTAATTTTCAACTGTACATTAAAAACATCTTTAAACAATGCATTGACATAGTGGTGATGTAAATAATCATCAAGCATATGCCCAGAAATGTGGATTTGATAACGACAAACTTTGTTGTTTCTTGTTTTATCAGCATAAATCCCTATATGTCCGTCACCCATTAAAACCCCAATTAATTCGGCAAGTTTAGAATCAAGTTTGTTTGGAAGAGTAATGTTTCGTAAAACATCTCTTTGACTAAACTCGATTTCATTACTTATTTTCATCATCACACCCACTCAAATCCCAATCTACGTTGAGATTTCTTACACAACGTAAAGAAATCTAACTGGGAAAAAGAGACTCAACCAGCGAAACGCTTCTTAAACTTTTAGCGTAAGCGACCCTGTAAGGGGAAAGGTTTAAGTTGAGAGTTGCGCGCGAGGCTCTTTTTAGAATTAGGTTTTGTTTATAAGCCTGGTGTCAGGACCTGTCCAGTGGCCAGTGGCTTAAGTATGAAAACTTTCCGGAATGTCCAGTGGGTTTTTCAGAACTAAGGCAACCACTTTTTACTATCTTTAAGCTTCTCAGGAAGATAAGTATCAATAACATAATTCAGATCATGAGCAGCAAAAGCCTGCTGTTCCGCCCTAACCTTCATAGCTACCATTTGTTTAAGCGCCTTCTGCCATTCCTTATGAGCATGAACAAAAGGATCGTTCTTAACACCATCCTTAACACGCTTAATATCCACATCTTTCAAAGGATGCGTCGGAAGCTTGTAATCAACAATATCTTGTGGTGTAACCCCAATAAATTTAGCTTGCGGAACACAAAAATACTTGTTAATATGAGCTGCATTACCTGAACCAACCTTTAGAGTTCTGTAAATGTTCAAAAATCCATAAGGATCACCATCAGTAAAAACGTAAACAGGAAGATTTAATTCATCACTCATTCTTCGAATAAACCTTCGACAAGCACGAGTTGGAACGCCACCCATAGAAATTAGAATTGCGTTAGACTTTCTCCAATAATTATGTTTAACTAACCGTTGAAACATACCTGCAGTTTCAATAGCAAGAATAAATTTAGCATTAGTTTCAAACTTTAAATGCTCAACAGAAGAAGGAATAGAATAAGCTCCAGTACCCATCTTTGTACAATCAATCTTAATCTCTTTACCAGTATCAGGGTCTTTATCAACAACAATTAATTGACCCGCAACATCACCCCCTTTTTCTTCAGGAATAAACCCAATCTGTTCACGATTAACCTCTAACATTGCCTCAACATCATCCATCACACTATCAGATTCAGGTTGTTCTTTAAAACGAGCATCACCCCAATTTTTAGAAACGTAATACGCCTCCCTCTTGGTTGCAATATCATCTTTTTCTATTAACTCTTTAGAAAGATTCATCATCCTAAGAGTTTGGGCAAAAGTTTTAATCGTAGCAGCAGTAAGAGTTCTTAATTTCATCTTACCTGTCAATTCAAAAAAACCATTTTTGGTATCATATTTAACATTTGATAAAGATCTAATTGGAGAGGAAAGTTCGGGTTGTTTCTTTTTCAGGATAGAATTGTAAATTTCAACTCCTACCTCTTTTATTTTATCAGTTACTTTCATTTTCTTCTCCTTCTGGTTTTTCTTCTTTATCTTCTTTACCTATATTCGCAAAATTTTCATCATAATCAGGGTTGTCAACAACACCCACCGTTGCAACCTTGCCTCTTTGCTCTTCTAAAATCTCTTTTAACAAAGTTTGAATGTTTTCAGAAGCTTCTGGCTTAAGTTCAAGAAGATCTTTTAGTGCATCCCCAACATGAGGAATGTACTTTTCAATATAACTACGTTTTTTAAGTTCTGCACCAACACGCTTCTTCTTATTAACATAACTTCCTAACTTTCTACCACATTCTTGAATTGCAAGACGGATCTCTTTCATAATTTCAGAATAATGTGCAATAGCTTCCTTACTTTCAGAAGTAAACGGAACCCAGACAGAAGCAATATGAACAACAACAGTAAGAGGTCCAACAGGAAGGTTTCTACCAGATTGTTGTAAACCATACGGTCGCCAATTAGTAACTGCGGTTGATTTAGCAACCGCACCAGCTCCCTGTTGATATAACAAAGGAACACGATTAGCATACCGCAATAATTTAACTTGTTTATCACAGGGCTGTTCACCACCATATGCTATACCTACCTCAATAACAAAAGGATTTCCTCGATAAACTGCAGGAGGTCTAGTGATAGTAGTATAAAATTCTGCATTAATTTCTTTTCTTAATCCCTTCTCAAGATTAACCTCCCCAATTGGAGAAATACAATCAGAAGGTGGAGCGATAATTTTAGTTTTCTTAATCCCCTTCATCAAAGATTCTGCCATTTCCCGTGAAACAGCAGCAGGTTTAGTATTTGGTAATAACGCTGCGTGTTGACAGATCTCTTTAGCAGTCCCCGCACCAACACGAGAGAACTCACTTGTTAAAAAAGATTGTAAAGTTCTAGATTCAGTATACTTAAGCATCCTAATGAAAACCCCCAGCTCAACACCATACGGATGAGGTTTGATCTCTTTAGCAGGAACTGGAACAACTTCAGTAGCCCTTGGAAAAATAATTTGTTCAGCTTTAGGATTAGTATAAATTAACGTAACATGAGGATTAACAATTGCAGTTTGTTTAAGATATTCGTCAACAGATTGATTACCTTTTATGTACGTACCTTCCAAATCAATCTCAATTCGTGTACCCGAATCCTTATTCCACTCCTTAACTTCATCCCTAACTATTTCTGGTTTGTTAGTTTCAGTATCAATATGAAGTTCGTATAAGTGAGCCTGAGTTTTTGGACCAGTTTTAGAAACAATTTTTGCAGGTTTTCCCGTAGTAAGTTGTGCATACATAACAGATGCCGA
Source organism: Candidatus Woesearchaeota archaeon (assembly GCA_018653365.1). Taxonomy (GTDB): domain Archaea; phylum Nanobdellota; class Nanobdellia; order Woesearchaeales; family JABIAG01; genus JABIAG01. The sequence continues at coordinate 123,974 of JABIAG010000003.1, read as the reverse complement.
AATACCAATTCCTTGCTGACCCCTACTTTGAGAAAGCTTATGAAATTTAGAACCATATAATAATTTAGCAAAAATTTTAGGAATTTGAGCTTTAACAATCCCTGGCCCATTATCTTCAATAATAATTCTATACTTATTTTCAGAAAGTTCAATCATCTCAACAATTATTTCAGGAAGAATTTCAGCTTCCTCACAAGCATCTAAACTATTATCAACTGCCTCTTTAACCGTCGTCAAAAGTGCTTTTCTTGGATTATCAAACCCCAATAAGTGACGATTCTTTTCAAAAAATGCAGCTACAGAAATCTCTCTTTGCTTCAGAGCCATCTCTTCAGCCTTTGATTGTTTTGGTGGTTTTTGTGCTTCTCCGTTCAATGTTGTTTGGGTCACAAATCCTAGAATTCGTAAATCATTTATAAACCTTTGTGTTGGGACTCAAAATCCTGTTGTTTAAGTTTTCTTCGTTGAGTCTCTAAATACTTGAAAACATGCGAGTGCGCAGAACCATCAACAAGAAGAGCAACCGCCTTTTTAGCGATCTGAACCATTGTAATTTCACCAATAAGTGCAACAGTTTTACCATAAACAGAAATGTAAGTTTCAGTTAAAGTTTCAATAGTTCGCCTAGACTTACCATCCGCACCAATAATTCTACCCTTTAATCTTTCTAAATCATTTTGGTTTCTAGCAATAAGTTTAAGATCAATTAATTCAAAACAATAATCTTGCTTAAGTAAAAGCATAGCAAGTTCAGGATTAAACCCTCTAGCAATTGCCTTGATAATGCTTTGAGCATCCATTAACTTAAGAGCATCTTCACCAGAAACAGTAACAAGTCCTTCACTAGAGTCTACATCAATAATTGTTTCAGTAGCCTTCTGTAAATTCTTTTTAACAATTCCTTTAACACCTATTAAAACTGCTACTCTTTCCTTAGGAATTTTAATATCGTATGAAGCTTGCATTCTTAGAGGAGATCCTCAACTGTTTTTAACTCTTTTTCTTTTAAACCTATTTTTTTAAAGAAATTATTCACATTTTTTAAATCACGCTCAAGGTACTCTCTTGCTCTTAACGAATCTTTTGTAGTTGATTGAGAAAAATCAATAAAAACAGGCAAATCGTTATGATTTAAAATATTAAACTGAGAAAGATCCGCATGCACTAAATTAGCACTAAGAAGCTTTTTCATCTGCGAAATTATGTTCAAATAAAACTTTTTAACATTTTTAGGCAAATCATCCTTCACTTTTGACGCAGGAGCGCCAACAAGATCCATAATAATCACATTATTTCGAATAGCTAAAGGTGTGGGAACTCTAACCCCTTTTTGCCTAGCTTTCATCAAATTTCTAAATTCTCGTTGAACCCACATAAAAATGATGTCCCTTTTCTTCCTTTTAACACCCTTAAATCGCGAATCAAGCTTAATATAATCATACATTTTGTTAAAATCACAATTCTCAAGACGATAAATCTTAATTGCAACATGTCCATTATTGCCCTTTCCAATAAAAACGTTGGATTCTTTACCCAAAAACAACGGCGAAAGCTCTTCTAGCTCAAAAAAACCCTTCGAATCAAGAAACTGCAATGTTTTGATGGTAAAACTATCAAAAACTCCCTCTCTGACCTTAAATTTGTCTTTTGATACCACCATCCAATAACATATAATGCAAAGATTTATAAATGTATTTCCATTCCTTAAAACCTACTTGAGGCCCGCCGCGAGAGTACTCAATGGAGCTCAAGGCAAAGCCGAAGCGATGAGCTTGGGAGTTAGTGTCGCGGGTCACATTTATGCTTAAAAACAAGGGTAAAACAGTTCAAGAACAAGCTTAATCACGATCACTTTAAATGCCAAAAACAACCAAATATAGGTAATTAATTAATCAAAAAAAGCTTGTTCTACAACAAATTAAACAAAAAATACCCAAATAAAGGAGAGAACTCTCCGGGAGGAAAAAATGGGAAAAATTAGCCAAGTGGCAGCAAAATACATAATTCATGCTTCAATAAACATTGAAGGAGTAGTAGACAAACCAGACATAATCGGAGCAGTCTTTGGACAAACCGAGGGATTATTAGGTTCTGACCTAGAATTAAGAGAATTACAAAGAAATGGACGAATTGGAAGAATAGAAGTAACTTCAGAAGTACACTCAGGAAAAACATCTGGAACAATCTTAATCCCTTCTTCATTAGATAAAGCAGAAACTTGCATAATTGGTGCAGCTTTGGAAATAATCCAAAGAATAGGCCCATGTAATGCAACCGTTAAAGTTCTAAAAATCGAAGATGTACGAATAAGTAAAAGAAACCAAGTCGTAGGTCGAGCAAAAGAACTACTTAAACACTTAATGGACAATGTAATGCCCGATTCACAAGAAATTGCTGAAGAAGTATCGCAATCTGTAAGAGTAATGGAAATAACCGAATACGGTAAAGACCGATTACCTGCAGGACCGGGTGTTGAAGAGAGTGAAGACATAATTATAGTAGAGGGTAGAGCAGACGTATTAAGTTTATTGAAAAGCGGATTCAAAAACGCAATAGCAATGAACGGAACATCTGTACCACCAACACTAGTCGAATTAGCAAAACAAAAAGCAGTAACCGTATTTGTTGATGGAGACCGAGGCGGAGACCTAATTATTAGAGAGTTAAGCAGTGTTGCAGAAATAGACTTTGTAACAAAAGCTCCAGACGGTAAAGAGGTTGAAGAACTAACAAAAAAAGAGATAAACAAAGCTCTTAGATCAAGAATTGCATTTGAACAACTGAAAATGGATCTAAAACCTTCTGAAACCTCAAAAAAGCCAACATTTGGCACTCGACCAAGACCAACAAGTAGACCTGCCCCAAGAAGTACAAGTCAAAGACCTGCTAGACCTGCAAGTCCAAGACCTGCACGAAGAGAATTCACTCCAAGAACAAGTGTTAAGAAGGCAACATTAAATGCTGAAGAGAAAAAAACCTTCAAAGACATGGCTGAAGAACTTATTGGTACGCGAGGAGCAGCAATACTTGATGAGAAGCTAAACATATTGGGTAAAGTTCCACTAAGTGAACTAGAACCAACAATTAAAAGTTTAAACACAGGAATGTATGCAGTAGTATTTGATGGAGAAGTAAATTCTGCATTAGTTAATACCGCAGAAAAGTCTGGAATAAAGCACATAATTGGAATGGACTCAAAAGTTAAGACTTCAGAAAAAACCAACATAATCACAGTAAGTGAATTATGAATTCCACTTTAGTGGTGCCAGAAACTTGTTTCTGAGCATTTTTCTTTTTTTAAATTAATCGCACTTCTCAACAAGAGTAACTATTTCTTCTTTAGAAAGCTGGCCAACAACTGCTTCTTTTCCACAAATAAATTGAGGAATTTGTTCTTTCATAATCGCGCCAAAACAAGTTTTAACAAGATCATTATCAGAAACCATTACTTTAGTTATAGAACGACCCTCAGCAATTAACTCGTTTACTACAGCATCTGCTTCTTCACAATTATCACACCAATCAGCAGAATAAAAGATTACGCCTTCTACATCACAAGTAGTAATAAATTGTATGTCTGCTTTTTCTCTCAAGGTTGCCAAATATATTCCAACAAACTGAGAAGTCTTAGCATTAAGAATTTCTGCCTCAATTTGAGGACTTACTTCAGCCAGCTCAACAGTGTTAGCAGGAGTAACTTCACTTACCTTAATAATGTGAAATCCAAAATCAGTCTCAACAATACCAGATACCTCGCCTGCATTAAGATCTAAAGCAGCTGCTTTAAACTCAGGAACAAAATTTGTAGTTTCGTCAACAGAGCCCAAACTCCCACCAGTTGGTGCGGAAGGTCCCGTAGAATATTCTTTTGCTAAGGATGCAAAATCTTCGGTTTTAGTCTTTTCTAAAACTTCATTTACCAGTTCTGTAGCTTGCTCATTAGTATAATTTGCCTCACAACCTTGTGCACCGACATAACAAATCAAAATATGACTAACCTTTCGAGACTCCAGGGTCTTGAACAAGTTTTTATTTTGTGCATAATAAAATTCTACTTCTTCCTCAGAAACAGAAACGTTAGCAACACCACTTAATAACTTTCTTAAAACTAAATTTACTTCAATTTGATTCAATGCTGTTTCTAAATCCAGACCATTGTTAACCAAGTATTCTTCAAATTGTTCTTTACTCATCATACTTTGTTGAAGAATTGTGTTCAATTCAGACGTTAGTTCTTCTTCATTCACTTCAATTCCTTGAGTGATAGCTTCTTGAACCAATAAAATTTCATCAATAGTCTGATTTAAAACTAATGATCTGTCAACAACGTCTTTATATTCAGCAGGCAATTGTTCAAATCGCGCATCAATCTCAGCAGCATAAACAGGCTGACCATTAACAAAAGCCAAAACATCAAGTTCTTCTGAAGGAGATGCATTAGCCCAAACCAAAAATGCAATTAGAAGCAATACAATCACAACTCCAGTAACAATCCAACCCTTCTTTGAAGATTTAGGTTCTTCAAAATCATCTTCATAAATGACTTCAGTATTTTCTTCGGTGTTCTTTTCTTCTACTTTGACTTTATCTTCAGGATTGTGTGTATTCATAAAACAACCAAATCAAGTTATCATTAATAAAACTTATGAAACTCAAGTACAATAATAGAAAGATATTTATACTCACTTCTTCAAATTTAATGATGGTTCATGACATCATTTTAGGAAGAAACAAACATGACATAGAACGATTTGGAGAAAAAGGAATAATTCTATTAGCAAAACAATATGTAACCATGGGAAGAAACACCTCATTATCCAACAAAATTTACATGGACGTAGCAAAAGCACACGTAGTCTTTGTTTGTGGAAAAAGAGGATCAGGAAAATCTTACACAATGGGTGCAATTGCTGAAGGAGCAGCAAACATGGACCCAGAAGTATCACAAAATCTAAGTTTTATCATATTAGACACGATGGGAATTTACTGGACCATGAAGTATGCAAATTCAAAAGATAAAGAATTATTAAATGATTGGGGACTAAACGGAAACGGACTAGATATCAAAATCTTTACTCCCTCAGGCTTCTTTGACGACTATAAGAAAAAAGGAATTCCCACAGATGAACCGTTTTCTATCCGACCTGCAGAACTACTACCTCAAGATTGGTTCTTAACATTTAATTTAGACATGAATGAACCCCTAGCAGTATTTATTGAAAATACCTTAAATGAATTAAAATCAACTGCAGTTAATTACGGAATAAAAGAAATAATTGACCAGATAAAAAAATCAGACGCTAAAACTAGTCTAAAAACTGCAGCAACAAACCGGTTTGAAAATGCTTCATCCTGGGGAGTATTCTCAAAAACAGGAACCTCACTAGAAAGTCTTTCCGTCGGTGGACAAGTCACAGTACTTGACGTTAGTGCATATGCAACCTCACCAAATGGATGGGCAATAAAATCACTAGTAATTGGGTTAGTGGCACAGAAATTATTCAATGAACGAATGGTAATGAGAAAAAATGAAGAATTTGAAGCTATACAACAAATGACCACATTTGGAGTAAATAAGAAAGGCAACAAAATGGAAAAGCCATTAGTATGGTTAGTAATTGATGAAGCTCACGAATTCCTGCCATTACATGGTGAAACCGCAGCAACAACAGCATTAATTACAATCTTAAGAGAGGGAAGACAGCCAGGAATTTCACTCGTACTAGCAACACAACAACCCGGAAAAATCCACACGGATGTAATGACCCAATCAGACATAATAATAGCGCACAGAATAACTGCTCGACTAGACATAGACGCTCTTAAAATGTTAAGTGCGTCATATATGACCAAAGGAATAGACGATCACTTACGGATTTTACCTCGTGTTCCAGGAGCAGCGCTGATAATAGACGACAAAAATGAGAGAATATTTTCTACAAGAATAAGACCGCGATCAACCTGGCACGGCGGAGAGGCACCAACCGCAATCAAACAAGAAAAGAAACTATTCTAAGAAATAAAAGTTTATTAAGTTCTTAAATTTATAACTAATATAATGGCGTTCAGTAAAAGTTTTGCTAAAAAAGTAGAAGGAAGTACATATCCTAAATGGGTGGAAGTATACCTAACTTATGAAGAAGAAATTACGGTTGAAGAAGAAGCACGAAAAGCAAACATTAAATTAATGAAAGAGTGCATAAAAGATGCAAAACTAATTCTTGGAGACGTGGGAATGAAAGATGACGAGACTATTTCTGTTGCTAAATCATTATTTGAAAAACGTGCTTCCCACGAAATATATTGGAAAGAGAGCAAAGCAAAAGAAAAGTTTGATTCTACTAATTCGCTGAACGCTCAGCAGCAGCCCTAATCGTAGCTAAAGATGCAATAACCAAGATAGCAAAGAAAATAATCATGGTTGTACCCCAAGTTGGTGAAAGCTTTCCTGCGTTCGTAAATAACACTGCCCAAACAAAACCTAAAAAAGAAATTGCTACAAACGAATCAGATAAAGGGTAAAGCTTCATATAGCTTCTAATTATTGTTTTAGTTTATATATTTTACTTTTTTAAAAAGATTTATTAATTTTAAATTCAAGTTTTAATCATGCAACTGTTATTAGCATTAACTCCAATCATTCTCATATTTCTCTTTATGGTAGTGTTCAAATGGTCGGCTTTACGCACTATGCCCCTGACATTCATTGTAACGCTAATAGTTGGAATGGCATTCTGGGGAATGAGTACTGGACTAATCATTGCAGCCTCATTAAAAGGACTGTTAGTTGCGTTTGAGATCATCTTAATTGTGTTTGGAGCAATATTATTACTTAAATCGATGCAAAAAACGGGGGCAATTAAAGCCATCGACAATTTTGTTCGCAGCATAACATGTGATCGACGTATACAGGCAATATTTATTGCGTGGTTATTTGGAAGTTTTATTGAGGGCGCCACAGGATTTGGAGTACCTGCAGCATTAGCAGCTCCCTTGTTGGTAGCGCTGGGCTTTCCTGCACTAACTGCAGTAGTAGTTTCACTAATAGCTAATTCTACCGCAGTAACCTTTGGAGCGGTTGGAACTGCACTGTTAATCGGAATGAAAAGCGCGGGAGTGCCAATAGGACTAATCGCAGCAAAAGCAGCACTATTTCATCTGATCATTGGCTCATTTATTCCATTACTAATTGTGTTTATGATCGTAATGATCTTTGGGGATAAGAACTGGAAAAGCTTTCGAGAAATGATTCCATTCTCACTCTTTGCAGGAGTGTGTTTCACAGTACCTTACTTCTTAACAGCAATATATTTTGGACCTGAATTTCCTTCATTAATTGGGGGAATAATAGGGATGATTATAGTGGGATGGACTACCAAGAAAAAGTTCTTAGTACCAAATAAATGTTACAGATTTAACCACGACAAAAAAGTTAAGGTTGAAAAAGTTAAGAAGGTTTGGAAGGCTGCAATGCCCTATGTTATCGCAGCAGTAATTTTAGTGATTACTCGAGTACGTAGTTGGGGAGTTTATGATTTATTCGGAAAAATAAGATGGGAAGGAATGTTAAATGGAGTAAACTTTTCATTTGCACCACTACTAAATCCTGGAATAATCCCATTCATACTAATTGGTGCCTTTATTTTGATTAAAATAAAAAATAAAGAAAAGATAGTAAAAGAAACCACCAAAAATGTACTAAAACCATTTATTGCATTGATATTCACAATAGCAGTAGTTCAGATATTTATGTTTTCAGGAGGGATTGAAAAATCAATGCCAGTAGTAATTGGAGAGGGATTAGCCGTGAGTGGAAGTTCTTACACAATGGTTGCGCCCTTTGTTGGAGCCATAGGAAGCTTTATGACCGGAAGTTCAACAGTTTCTAACCTGTTATTTGGAGTATTTCAAAAAGAGACCGCAACTGCTCTAGGAATGAGTGTAGTGCTAATATTATCTTTACAAGCAATAGGAAGTGCAGTAGGAAATATGATTGCAGTACACAATGTAATCGCTGCATCAGCAACAGTTGGGCTACATCACCAAGAAGGGAAGATAATTAGATATAATTTAATACCCGTACTGGGATATTGTTTATTAGCAGGATTGTTAGCACTAATTATATTTTAAGAACAAACTGATCAACCTTTTTCTTAGCCTTTTCACGCTCAGCTTGATGATGTTTTAAGAAATCATTAATCTTATCAATTAAAATCTTTTTTAACTCTCCAGAAAGAAGCTTACCTGTACGGTAATCAGATTTTATTTTAGATAATTTTTTATCATCAGGTTCAAATAAAAATCTTAAATATTGAAATGAGATGTCAATATCTGGATTTCCACCTCTCTTTCGATGTTCCTCTAACGTGTCCTGTCCACCAGAAAATGCGTATTTGTTAATCTTCTTTTTTACTTGTTCAGGCGTGTCTGTTAGTGCAATAAAAGCATCTCCAGAAGAGGACATCTTACCCTCCACCCCAGTTAAAGGTGGGAGAAAAGAACACTGTATTGAAGCTGGTTTAAAGAATCCCAACTTAGGAAGAATATCTCTTGTTAATCTAAAGTGAGGATCTTGATCAATAGCATGAGGAATTAAACACGCCATTTTCTTTTTCTTAAGTATTGAAGGAAGAAATGCTGGAACTGCCTGCATTGCAGTATAAAAAAACATACCCACATTATCACTATCGCCCAAACCAAAACAAGACTTGATTGAAGAAGCTGTTAATTTCTTTGCTACCTTAATCGCCTCAGGATACATTATACTAGCATGTTTGGTGTCAATTAAGAAATGAGTTTTTTTAGGATTAAAACCAAGCGCAATAACATCCAACATATTATCCTTCATCAATTCTTGAATTTCCTCAAAAGACTTGTCCTTAAATAAAAACTTTTCATCATCAGTAAACTGAAACCACAAATCTACATCCAGTACGTCCTGCAACCATTTAGTAAATTTCCAAACCATTGCGTGACCCAGATGAATTGAACCAGAAGGTCCACAACCAGTATATAAAAATAAATTATCTTTTTCATGCTCTTTTAGAGCAAACTCCAAATCACGATGAGCAAAAAATATTTTTCTATCCAACATGAAGTTGTTTTTTCCTGCAATTTTATTGATTTTATCAATAAGAGAGGTAGTTATCTTTTGAACCCCGAACTCTCTAATTAATTTATCATAATCAATCTTACCTTCAACATCCCAAGGAGTAACTTTAGTCATAGTTGTTAGAGTAATTAGAATGTATTTAAATGTTTTTATAGAATCCCTTTAAGTCCATTCTTTCGCCAATGGGAAACGAAGTATGTCTCCTTTCAGTCGAGCATACAAAAAAATTAAAGAATCCCTTTAAGTTGAGAATCTGTCCAACCACGCTTCTTTAATTCACTTTTACACTCAGTCTTAGATAATCCTTTTTGAAAACGACAATAATCAACATACTTTTTCAATCGATCATTTACTGAACGTTTAATCGCACCAACAGACTTAGGAGTTACATTTGCAAGAGCATGCACTTTATGTAACGCAGTAACATTCAATACAAACAAGAAAGCAATAAGGCCAAGAAAAACCCCATAAATAAGCGTTGACGGACTAGAAAACGAAAATGATTCAGGCCCTTCAACAGTTAAGCTATCCACTTCCTGACTCAATAAAGAAATTCTGTTATCTAAAGCGACATAATCATTAGCTAACCTTTTCTCAATCGCAGAAAGTTTAGCTTCTAATTCAGAATTAGTTAACGCCTGATCAACAGCAGCATAAGTAAGAGTAACACACACTAACAATGCCAAGATTAACAATAACTTTTTCATAATATTAAATTGTACTAAAGAGTATTTAAATGTTTTTATGAACTAACCAAAGGATGTTCATCAATATTAACCCCAATTGTGTAATCTTCTTCACAAATACCGTCCCCTGCATCATTACAGGTTAGATCAGACCAATAATTACCTGCAATAATTGAACCACCCACAACATTAGTTCCAGACTCAGGAGAGGTAAACCAGAAATTATTTCCTGCATCAAACGCGTTACGTGTGTTATCTGAAAGATAATTATCAAAAATCAAATTAGTTGCAGATTGTATTAAATTTATTCCTTGCCCGTTATTAATTAACCTATTTGAAGAAATCACATTCCCATCACTTTCAAATAAAGAAATTGCATCTCCTGAAACGTCATGAATGTTATTTTTATTAACGATATTTGAATTAGAATTACTTAATATTATTCCTTCATCACAAGAATATATTTCATTATTTTCTAAATTAACATTAAGACCCTCACTAACATAAATTGATTGGAAACCACTTCCAGCATCATGCAATATGTTTCTTCCAACAAAAACTGTTGAAGCTGAAATTAAAATATTATTACGAGAGGTAGAGCTTACCGTGTTATCTACAATGTCAATATTATTGGAATTGTCAATATCAAAACCATATCTAAAATTAGAGAGTTCACAATTCTCAATAGTAACATCAGACTTTGAATCTAATTCAAAGAAATTACCTGAATTCAAACCAACAACAGGATTATTATCACAATCAAACGTTTTGCCATTTATGTTGCTAGGATCAGCTATACAGGTATCAACCCCACTTAAGGATTGAGTTAAACTAATCTCACTACACCAAGAAGTAGGTCTGGACAGCTTAAGTTCACAGGAAGCACAGGAATCACACGAGCAAGTATTATCTAATACTACTAAAACAGAATTTGAAACAGTTGAGTCGACGCCATCACTAGCGCTTATTCTAATATAAGTATCTCCATCCCTGCTTGGTAAAGACCAAGAATAAGGAGAAGAGGCAATATTATCTTCCACAACATTCCAAGTTAATTGATCTAAACTTTCTTCTAAAGTAAAAGTTAAAACATCGTTATTTGTATCGCTATATGTGAAAGGAATTGATAATGTATCATAAAAATCAGTTCCGGAAATGTGGGATACCTCAACTAACGGAGGAGCATTCCCGGAACCAATTAAAACAGAATTCGAAGTAACTAATGTACCCAAGCCAATACCATCACCAGGCCTAACAGTGAAGTGCCAGTTTTCACCATTCGCTGTTTTTGCTGGAGGCACAACATAAGTGTTAGTTCCCAAAACAGATTGTAAGACATTATCTTTATACCATAAAATTTCTGAGTCAGATTCTAGATCAAGATCGTCATCATCAAAATCAAAGAATGCATACAACTCGTCATGATTAGTGGGATTAGCAATAACAGGATTAGTAGTACTAGGTAAGATAACCTTAACTAATTGATTAGATGCGACAGGGACGTCATTAGTATTGATTACATTAATAGTAAAGACTTGTGTAACTGATGAGGCAGCATCTTCTATTAAAAGTGAAACACTATTCGAACCAACATCCTCATTCAGAGGCGTGCCCACAAGAGTTGCAGTATTATCCCCATTATCTGTTAAGGTTAACCAAGAAGGTAGAGTTGTTGATGAAATCGTTAATGCATCCCCTTCCACATCACCTGCAATTAAAGTATATGAATAAATTGTGTCTTCAGTCGCACTAGTTATTGGAGAAGATGTTACTGTTGGGGGAGTGTTTACACCACTTACAGTAAGAGTTACTGTACCAATACTAGAATCAACAGTTCCATCATTAACACTGTATGTAAAAGTTATAATTTCTGAATCGCCCGGAGCAAGATAATTAAACTCGTTGTTGGGATTAAACGTAACTGTACCATCATTATGATTTGTAACCTCGCCCTTAGCAGGTTGTGATACGGAAACAGTTAATGAATCACCGTCAGCATCATAAGTATCTAAACTGATAAGTTCAGATGTGTCTTCGTCCACACTAATGGCGAGATCATTAGCTTGTGGGATAGCATTAACTAAAGATAAAACATTACTAGAAGTAACTACTGAACTTGTTGCAGGACGATCATTTGCATAATATTCACAATGAACTGGTTCTCCCTTAACACACCTAACCTGTTTAGAAGGCACATGAGTTGTATCTGCACAATTAACAGTTAACGTGTTTGAATTAGAAGATAAAAAACCGCCTCTTCCCACACCATCAAAATAAAATTGGAAATAATGAACTATGTTTGGATCATTATCAACATCATTCATTCCCTGACCAGTACATGTAATACTTGACTCTCTGGTTACAGGATTAGAATTTGCACTAATTATGGCACCAGTTACAGTTGGCGGAGTATTAGAAACAATTAAATCTGCAGAATGTTCAGCTAAAGAACTTAATTCAATACCATCCCCTGCTTTGTACTGACAACTCAACTTTTTATCTCTTACACAATCTGGCGCACTGCAAGTAAACGTATTATCTGTTGAGAACGGTTGGGCTGTAACTCCATTAATCAAAAATTGGAACTCTTCATCAACTATTGAATCACCATCGGCATCAGTTGCGGTACCACTACAAACAACTTCCTCACCAACTAATACATTAGCAGGAGAAAGACTTGCCGAAGTCGGAATTGGAGCAGAATTTCTAATCGTTGGAAACGTGCCAGTAAGAAGATTATTAGATGTTTCGTCATCACGAGCAAGAACTGAAACCGACCATTCCTCACCACGAGCAACACTAGTAAAAGATATTGCTTTAATGCCCACACCTGCAAGGAATTCGACACCATTTTTAGTCCAGGTAATTAAACTATTATCTGCATCTCCATCAACATCAGTAAATACGTAATTGACATTTAAATTGTTAGAACTTTTAGGACTTGATGGAGTTAAAGCAAGATTTGAAACAACAGGAAGAGTATTCCAACTAGCATCCCAGGTTACTTCTAAATTATTGCCGTCGTTAGAGTTACCAACACTATCTAAACAGTTAATGTGAACAGTGTAAGACTGCCAGGCAGATGAAGGAACACTGCATTCAGCAACGTTAGCAGTTAAAGGACAGAGTGTTCCGGCAAGTGCATAATCAAACTCCGAAGTATGATATTTACACTGCATATTATTTTCTCCAATAATTTGAATTAGTGTTGTACCATCATTAGATGCATCTTTGAATGGGGAAGGGTTTCCATCAACAAGAACACTTGAAAGATCAATAGGGGTTGAATCTGCATCATAAGTTGAGGAAACAACTACCGAATATTTATCATCAATACCATCATAAAGTCTACAATAAATTAAATGTGCTGCATTATCTGAATGTACTTTGAATTGGTTTTCCACATTATAATATGGAAAAGAGAATGACGGATGTGTTGCAAATAAAGAATTCGATTCTGTTGGTAATGCGTCTTCACTACAATAAAATTTGACAGGTTCTCCATCTGCGTCATTGGTGCCTATTGCAGCAATTGTTAATGTATTACCGCCCTTGATTGGGTTATTACTAAAAGAAATTCCAGTAAAAGTTGGAATAGTTAAAGGAGGAACAACCTCAACGGTTAACACACCATCGTCAGTTCCATCTCCATCATTTGCTGTAAGCGTTATAAAGGTAGTTCCAGTAAAACCAAGAGCCGGACTAACAGAAAGATCAGTACCACTTATGACAACCTCTTGTAAATCAGAAGTATGTGTTTCAGTCCAGGTTATTAAATCCCCATCATTTTCAGAAACTAATGTTGAAAGATCAGCAACAAGTGTTAAAGGATCATCACGCTCAACAGTAACTACTGCATCGGATACTGTTGGGAAGTCAGTGATTCCATTAATTGTGATGATTACATCTTCAGATGAAGATCCACCATCAGGATCATCAATAGTATACGAGAAAGTTTCTGTAGCTGTTTGTAGAACCGGAGTACTCTTTAAATCATCAAAATCACCATTAGGATTGTACCTAATTTCTTGCGTAACATAATCTACAGCAATTTGCCCATCAACAATAGAATCAACATCAACATATATTAAGTTAAGATCTGCTTCAATATCATCAACATCAACATCCCCAATAAGATCTGCCTTGCTTAACAACAAACTACCCTCTTCAGTAACAAGGAACGATCTAGGGAGTGCAAGAGGGGCGTCATTAACTCCAGTTATTGTAATGGTTACTGTTGCACTGTTAGAATCAACAGTGCCATCATTAACAATGTACGTAAACGTTATAATTTCTGAATCGCCCGGAGCAAGATAATTAAATTTATTATTTGGATCAAAGGTGATATTGCCATCCCCCTCATCTGTAACAACACCTTTTGAGGGTTGGACAACAGAAACAACAGTTAGCGTGTCACCATCATCGTCATCATCATTAGAAACAATGTTAAAAGTTTTTGGAGTGTCTTCATCAGTAGTTTCTGCATCAGAATTAGCAACAGGAGCATCATTAGTGTTAGTAACCGTGATCGTAAATGATTGTGTAACTGTTGCGACGGCAGCAGTGTCTTCCGCACTCAAAACAACATCATGGTCTCCAACTTCATCATTAGTTGGAATACCCGAAAGCGTTCCAGTATTATCTCCATTATCAACAAAGGTTAACCAGCCAGGAAGCGTGGTTGCTGAAAGAGGCAAAACATCCCCATCAACATCATCAATCTCAAAAGTATACGTGTAAATTGCATCTTCAGTTGCACTTGTAATCTCAGAAGAGGTAATCGTTGGAGCGTCAGGAATGTTGGTAACGGTAAGCTCAAATACTTCTGTAACATCTACAAAACCATCGTTAACAGTAACTGTAACGTCCTCTACAGCATAAGTATCATTATCAGTAGGTGTTCCAGAAATAAATCCTGCGGAATCAATAGACAGAAAAGGATGAGGACTTGAAAGAGAGTAAGTTAAGGTGGTTCCATCATCAACATCTGAAGCAATAACCTGATAAGAATAAGCAGAATTTTCCGCAGTAGACTGATCAGCTATTGCAGAAACAACAGGGACATCATTTTCGCCAGTAATCGTAACTAAAATAGTGGCAGGGATAGAAACATTTCCATCAGTATCGTTTACAGCGTAACCGAATTCAGTTGTTCCACTAACACCATCTGCTAAATATTCAAAGTTGCCATCAGGATCGTAAATAATTTCAGTTGGAGAAAAGGTTACAGAACCAGTAGTTCCAGTATCATCAATTGAGTCTATCTCTAAATCAGTAGCAAGATCTTCAACATCACTTATGGTAAGATCAGTAATTGGAATTGTAACAGAAGAACTCTCAGGAGTAGAAGTAACATGACCATTAGCGGTAGGAAGATCATTAACAGGATCCACAGTTAAAGCAAATGTTCCCACCGCACCATTACCATTAACATCTGCAACACTTATTCTAATCAGCCCAGTACCTGACGAATCATCCTTGGGAACACAACTAAGATCAACTCCGCTAAATGAACAAGTATCAATAGGTGAATTTCCAACATCAACGATTACTATTGGTCCAAAAGTAAGCTCTCCAGAACCAATAAGACTAGCAAGATTACCAACCAGTAAATCAGGATCGGAAATTTCCGCATTAGAAAGGGTTAAAACAAAGCGATGATCTTCTAAAATCGACTGCGCAGGAATATTAACTACAGGTACACGATCACAAGCATCGCCAACACCTACTGCACCTCCAGTATCTAATTGATCAATGTTGTCAATCAAAGGACAATTATCACAAGCATCACCCAAACCATCAGCATCTGAATTAGTATTTGAAACAGAACTCAATAAAGGACAATGATCCAAAACATCATCAAAACCATCACCATCAATATCACTATCACAAGCATCACCCAAACCAACACCATCAGTATTCTCTTGAGCCTTAGAACAAGAATCAAATAATTGAGTACAATCCACATCAGAATCACATCCAATTAATTCTAAAATACAAGTCCCCTTAACAGGACCATTAGGCGTGTCAGGACAGTTATCAGGCACACTATCCTGCACACCATCATTATCCCGATCATTATCGTCCCCATCAGAAAAATCTACAACATACACATCAGGCAATAAATCCGCAGGCGTACATGCCTCTCGGTGATTATTTACATCTCCCAACCCATCACCATCATTATCCCGATAGAATGTTAATTTTAAACCCTCATCAATAACCCCATTACAATTATTATCATGACCATCACACGTCAATTCAGTAATCAGTTCTGTTGGTTTTTCATCAACATCATCACCACAACAAGATTTTCCTTGGTTAGGACCAGGAGTTAGTATTCCAGTTAAGATATTATTATCATGATCTCCCCAGTTATCAACACTAAATGCATCTTCACAAGCAAACTGGCAAGTATCATTTTCAACACCATTATAATTTGAACCAATAGCGTCACAATCATGATCAATATTATCACACTGCTCAGCATTACCTGGATAAGTTTGGTTACCATCATCATTACCAAGAGCAATTAAAGGCGTAGCAGAAGGCGAACCATCATCCCCATCAGGATCATCATTACAATCAGTATTATCTAAAGAATAACCTACATCAACAAGATGAGTACCATGACAAACATTGTGCACTATTGCTTGTGTTTCGTCACCAAACCCGTCCCCATCAGCATCAGGATAAGCGCTAGTTAATTTCCAAATTAATATATTAGAATCATCACAATCAGTATTATCTGAAACATAACCTGTACCCGCATCACATGCACGAACATGATTTGACGCATTCCCTTTAGTATCTCCATCAGAATCACGATATGCCTGAGTAGTACAATCATCACGACAAGAAGTAACAGCAGGATCACAATCATGTGCATAATTTCCTGTATTTACATCAGTATCACAATCAGTATAACCATCACTGTCAGAATCGAAATCCTCATCAAACTTAGAATCACAATCGTTATTTACCCCATCACAAATTTCAGATGCTGCAGGATTAATGAATTCACCAAGAACCCCTTTTGTTCCTAACGGATCATCCACACAATCATTACCACCGAAATGATTTATTATTGCAGAAGGAGTAGCTGGAGGAAAAGCATAAAAACCATCGCCATCCCTGTCAATTAAACGCACCAGATTATTTATATCTAAAACTTCAGCATAACAATTAATCCAATACGTATGTGCAACAACATTATCTGTTTGTAAAATATTAAATCTAGTCCTATCAAAAAACTTTAACCGATCAAGCTCGTCACACCGACCATAACACTCTAAATCTTCATCGAGAATTAAATTACAACTAGTGCTTAATTCACTCTCAAAAAATGCAGAAGAAGGACCTATATTACTAGAAAAGTAAACTTGGTTCCACCCAACAGCAAGATCATTAGAATCAAGAACTGCGGAAGCTGCAAAAGCAAGAAAAAGAACAAAAAACAAGGGAAGAATTAGTTTCTTCATTTAACATCAACCTCAACATACTTATTGGCAATAGGTTCACCCTGAACAAAAACTGGGTCATCACCAGGATTAGGAACAACATATTTAGAACGTGTTTTAAAAGTTATTTCACAAGCATACCTGCCAGGCTGAACACTTGGTTCAACATCAAACAGTGCAGCAACATCCCCATCTTCCCCTGCATCAATAACTGTAAATGGAATGTCCGGATAAAACGTAACAGTGCCAGAATCACCAACACAATTAATAATCGAAGCATTAGTCCAATCAGACTCATATGCATCTGTCAAAGAATTGTAAAGTTTTAACCCCATCTCAATCTTATCTGCCTTACCAAAAACAAACTGTTGCTTTCCCCCAGGAGTTTGAATGGGATCATAAGAATCAGGCTCGGGCGTAGGTGCATCAAATACCAACCTATTACCCACATCTGTGAACTTAACAACAGAAAACCCTATAACAAGGCCTACAACAACTAAGGCTATAATTAATATTACGATTGCCTTAACAGACAATTCTAATGCTCCTCTACTGTTAGTCAATGTATCCCCATACTAAAAATTGGGAAAAGACTATATAAATGTTACGTCGCAACATTTAAAAATAAGAGAAAAAATAAGAAGTTATGAAACACACCATCAGTGTAACAGTTCTGCTTCTCATATTCTTTGTACTAGCACAATTGATTGGTTTAGGCATAATAAACCTGGGAATAAATGAAAACGTAGATGCCAATGGCATAATCAGCTTTGAATTTAAAGAAACTGCAATTGGAGAAAGACCAGACTTACAACCAGGAATGTCCTTCATTTCAATAATTGTTGCAATCCTAGTAGGAACTTCACTCGCACTAGTACTAATCAGATTCAAATTACTAAAAGTTTGGAGAATTTGGTTCTTCCTAGCAATAGTAATCGCAATGACCATCTCGTTAGGCACACTATTACCTAGTTTAATTGCGTTCTTTGTTGCACTAGTACTCACCATACTAAAAATGTTCAAACCAGGCATAATAACACACAACATAACCGAACTATTAATTTATCCAGGAATAGCATTATTATTCGTCCCAATACTAAACGTATTTTGGATGTTTATGTTATTACTACTAATTTCCGCATATGATATGTATGCAGTTTGGAAAAGCAAACATATGATAAAACTTGCAAAGTTTCAAGCAAAATCTCAAACATTTGCAGGACTACTAATTCCATACCAACGAATTAAGAAGGTTGGGAAAAAAACAAAAGGCAAAGTTAAGAAAACAGAAGTACAAAATGCAATACTGGGTGGAGGAGACATAGCTTTTCCAATGTTATTTGCAGGAGTAGTAATGAGCGACATGATATTTAACCAGAATATAACTCGAGTACTTTCATTCATTTACACACTACCAATAATAATCTGTGTAACAATTGCACTTGCATTATTATTCTTTAAAGGAAAGAAAGATCGTTATTACCCTGCGATGCCGTTTCTGACTCTGGGTTGTGTGGCTGGATACGTAATTCTTCGGATTCTTCTTTAAGTTCCTTAGCCTTTTCAGAAGGATATAAATTAAGCGTTTTCTGTCTTAGCTCAGCAGAATAAGATTGAGGTGCGATAAGTAACCCATCCTTTGCAGCAATTGTTTGAATTCCTGTTTCACGATGAATACTTCGCGCAATTAACAAAGGATCCTTATGAATAACTTTTAACCCAAAATGCGTAAGAAGAACCAATCTAGGTTGAACTTTCCGAATAATCTTCTTAACATCCTCAACATTCAAATTTGAATCAGACTTCTTATCAAAATTAGGCATGTTCAAAATTAAAATATCCGATTGTTGGTACTGCTCAACAATTTCGCGCGAATACGCAGTATCTGAAGAGTAAGTCAAAATAAAATCTTTGGTGAAAAACTTAAAACCAATTGCAGACGAATCAGAGTGCTGAGTTTTAAGAGCGTGAATTTCAACATTTTCTATCCCAATCTTTTGACCAGGATCGGGAGTTATAATTCTTTCAACACACTTCTGATGAAATTTAGTAAGAACTGGATTAATAGACTCAGACCCGCTAACAAACGTTTTGTTAGAGATAAGAACCCCCTTAGGGTCAATCCCATCATGAGTCATAGATGAAATAAGAATATTTGCATCATTACAATGATTTAAATGTGCATGAGAAACCAAAATTGCAGTATTTAATCTAGCATTAATACCAAATTGTTTAGCTCTAAGTAATGCTCCCGGACCAGGGTCTAAAAAGAACTGATAACCATGAGTCTGGATAACGATCCCTCCAGAAGCACGAAGTTGTTGATTAGACGCTCCCCCCGTACCTGTACCCAAAAACAATATTTTGGATTCTGCCATACCATTTTTACTATTCAAGAATTAATAAAGATTTGTATAGTGTAATAAACTCATCAGAAACCTTTTTATAAGCAATTCTATTGAAAAGGGATGGAAGACTAGACTGGGAGGTTAGCTCTCTCCTGTTACCTCAAACGGGCTTTAGAGGAGTTGAAGTTCGAAGAGCAGGATTAATTTCAAGTATTAGTCCTATGGTGTTCGTCGATCCTTTGTCCTTGAGGACTTTTATTTTTGAAAACCGTGTCAGACCAGGAATGGAGCAGCACTAATCTTTAATGAGGGTGTCTTAAGGGTCGCGAAGGGGAGGATATTATAGGAATAAACTAGTTCTTGTTATTGGTTCTCATCTTTGAACGCGTCTTCCACTCCATTCTTTCGCCAATGGGAAGCGAAGTGGGTCTCCCTACGGTCGAGCCCACATAAAAAATTCTTTTAGTAAAGTTTAAATATGAAATAATATGAAAAAGACATATGAAGAAAAAAGAGGTATGGGGATTATCAATACTTATCTTTGCAGTACTACTACTTGCAGCAACCCTAAGCTTTGAAATAACCACAAAAAGTCAGTACGGATTCTTAATGAACTTCTTAACAGCAGCACTAATAATGATAGGAATTGCAATGTTAGAAGTGTGGTTTGTAGTTAGAAATTAAATTAAATGGAAAACCCAATTTTACTCGCCGATCTTTTTAATTAAATAAGTTGATTGGGGTTCAAAACCTATTTTAGTCCAGGTTTTCATAGCAACATCATTTGAATTATAAACATTCGTTCTTACATAGCTTATTCCTTTTTGTTTAAAAAACTTCAAAGCAACATTAGTTAATGCTTTTGCAACCCCCCTCTTTCTATAATCCGTATGTGTCGTGGCAGAATTCAAATAACCATACTTTTTTATTTTAAAACAATCTTCATTCTTTTTAATAAAAAACTCGACAAACCCAATAACTTTGCCATTAAGATCTGCAACAAAAATATAATTATCTCTTTTTCTAATATCCTTCTTAGCAAACTCAACTTGACTCTTTAAAGTCAATTTTTTATCAAACTCCAACAAAGGATCCACATTATTGTGAGGTTCCCAAAATTGAAAATACAATCTGGCTAACGCTTCAGCATCTTCCAATTTTGCTTTTCTTATTTTGAATTCCATAAGGAAAGTTAGAACGAATAATTATATAAATGTTTAGAAATGCAATTGACACACATAATGACTTCGCTAAGCCCGCTTAGTCTACCAAAATAGCAGGTTTATGCTGCCAAATTTTCAATATTTTTCGTTAATATTTCAAAATATTTGAATATTAAATTATCATAAAACTCTGCAACTTCTTCATACTTGTGAGGAACCGCATGAAGCCTATCAAAAGGAGCACTTGGAAGAGGAACATTATCTTTTACACTTTCACCATAAGCTCTAATAAGCCGCTTCATATCAACAGAGGCATGACAATCATCTACTGCACTAACGTAATCTTCCCAAACAGCTTCAGCCCGTTCAAAAATGTGTTTTTTAGTGTGATTGGACGCATACTTATAAGGATTTTTTCCACCACGAAAATCTTCAAGAAGCAGTACAGGCGTACCCCTAAAAGGGAAATGATCCAAAAACAAGAAAAGTTCTATAAGAATAACTAACGTTTGATGAATTCTAAAAACCCTTCGATTATAAGAATCTGAAGCAGCCCTCTTTCTTTTTTCAAGTTCAGTTCTAATATCTAAAAATGCCTTTACAAGAGATTTAAACCTGCCTACAAATTCTTCATCCCTTTCAACTGCATGCTTTACATAAGCATCATCACCAAACTCCATTGCAACCATTGTAAGCATAGAATCTGCAAAATAATTAACTATCAACGCTTTTATTTTTCGCCTAGGAACTTTAGTTATTGCTAAGCCTTTATGCTTTGATATAATCGAAAGAACATCGGGTTGTTTTAGAAATTCGACTAACTTTTGAGCTTGTTGATCCAACAAATCATAACTTTTGCTTACCAACCTTTCTTCTCTTTTTGAATAATCAATAAGTAATTTTAAAACAGGTATTTCATTCTCAGCGGCTTGAGAAACCCCATGAAAAAGTTCATGCTTTAACACCCAATTAAAAAAGTAACCTCCTTTTTTAGCTTTTAAAACATCCACACTTATTTTAAAAACTCTAAATGAATTTTTTCTAGAATATTGAAAACTTGCTGTAGATCTCAAATTGTCAAATATTACTTCACATTCTTCAGAATTGTGTACTGTGCTAGGATAACCCCCCTTCTTTTTAATTAACCATTGGATTGTAACTAAGATCAAATTAACCTTTTTGTCAATGTTCCGTTCACCAAAAAAAGAACTAACCGATTTAAGCGTTACTTCTGAAGTTTCACTTAACCCAAAATACGTTCTAATAGCATCATCAGTAACATATATTGAAATCTTAAGAGAAGCTGCAGCATTAGGAAGATTAGAAACTGCACAAAGCCAACCCTCTTTCTTCCCAAACCCCACCCTATTCTCTCTTTTAAAAGAAGTATTTACATCAACCATACATACAGTCAAGCAAGTATTTATTTAATATTTTCTATTTTCCAACGTTCACTCTACCAAAATAGCGGGTTTACCAGGAGAAGCAGATTTTGATTTAGCTTCTTTAGAATCTTCAGCTTTTATAATCTCTACTTCAGCACCAAATTTACCTTTCAAATTATCAAGCTCTTGTGTTAATGCATCAACCTCTTGCTTCTGAGAAGTCACGGTTGCAGGCAGTTTAGAAGAATCCTTTAAAATAGACTGAATCAACTTAGGAATGTCTTTCTCATGACCTTTTACCAAAGTTGCCTTAATTAATTCACCAACATTACGAGTATTATCTAATTCTTCCTTTAACTTTTTGAAAAAAGAATATTTCCAACTCTCAGAAATAAATAAAGTTATTTTTTTAGGAGCAGTTATCTTAGCAAGAGTTAATACTTTAGATATGTCTGAAACAACCTTGGCAAAAATGTTTTCAATTTCAACTAAAGACTCATCAATTTTGGATTCGTCAACAGTTGGCCATTCAGCTAGAGAAACCATCCCTTCCTTACCAATAAGTTCCCAAATTTCTTCACAAACGTGAGGAGTTATCGGAGCAAGCAATTTAGTTTGAACCTCAATGAACTGATTAATCATCTTTTTATTCGGACTATTTTTAGTTCTATTAAGATATGTCTTTAGGTTTCGTTGCATATCTAAAAAACCAGTTTTGATGGCAGACTTAAATTTCATATTCTCAATGTTTTCTGTTGTTTCTTTAACAGATTTATTCAACATTGATTCAAACCAATTATCAATTGATAAAACTTCATCTCTTCCTTTATCATAATTATTTTGAGCAAAATCTAACAACTCACTCAACTTCTTCTTAGCAGTTTCTAAGAAAGCCATATCATAATTTGCGTCATTAATACCCTCTCCCGCATTAGCAGCAGTTAACCGCACTACATCAGCACCATGTGCTTGATAAAGTTCTCTAATAGTAAAGAAATTACCTTTAGATTTAGACATTTTTTCATTATTCACCATCACCCTACCATTAACCATGAAAGTTTTAGGCCAATGCTTCTTAGGAAAAATTGCAGTGTGATTAAACATACAAAAGGTTAAATGGTTTTGTACTAAATCCTTGGCCGAATTTCTAAAATCAAAAGGATACCAGTATTCGAAATCCGTTTTCATTGTATTTAACCTAACTTTTGATATGCCTGTAGACTTTTCAACTACGTTAACATCGCCTTTGTCTAACATCACATAATCAAAAAACTCATCATTCAACTTATCTATTTTAAAATCGTAATCTTCAGGGTGTTGCAAGTATTTAGAGATAGTACCATACGCCATTTGAATAGTTGAATCTGACAACGATTCAATAATCCATTTTGTATCCCAAGGAAGTCTGGTTCCCAGACCAAATTCTCTTGTACATGCCCAGTGATTTAACCAATCAATAACATAATTAAATTGCTTTTTTGTTTCAGAAGGAAAAATTTGCATTTTATCCAAACACTCGTGTGCTTGTTTCTTCCATTTGGGATCATTATATTCAATAAACCACTGATCAGAAACCATCTTAATTATTGCATCAGTCAAACAACGACACACTACTTTGTTTGTAAACTCATAAAACATGATTGCTTCACCATTCTTAACTAAGTGTTCTTTAAGGTACTCCTGACATTCAGAAACAGTCATCCCAGAACAAGCTCTGCAATTATCCTGCATAACACCTTTTCTAAAAACTCTTTTGTTCAATTCATCCTTTGCTGCTTTAACCTTTTCAGTTTCGTCGGGAGAAGTAATATTGAATTCCTTACCAATCTCTTCTCCAAGATTATCTCCCATTCCTGAAACCTTAATTATTGGGAAGGGTTTTAATTTTGCAACAACATCTTTATCAAGGTTGTACTCGTTTAACATTTTCATATTTGAATGAATTTTCTTTAACTCAAACAAATCAACAGGATCTTCAAGAGCAGAATAAACAATTCCAGAACCAACACTAGCATCAATAAACCAAGCAGGAACGATATACACGTCATAATCTACTAATGGACCTTTTGCCCAACGGCCGATTAGCTCTTTTGGAGAAATATCTCCCACAATTTTAACTGAAGCATACTGTTCTTCAATCTTTTTCACAGTATCTGCTCCAACAACCCACTTCTCATCATTAACTTCAACAACTTTGTACTTACCATTAGGATCAATCCACAAATGTGTTTGACCATACAATGCATCAGGCCGGGTTGTACCTGCCATTAAAATAAGATCTGAATCTTTCAATCTAAACTTAACCCAAATAAAATCTTTAGGTGTTTCTCCCTCACCTTCAGATCTTGCATGATCCCCCACAGGAGAATTACACTTTGGACACCAAACAACAGGGTGTTTACCTTTCTTAACATGGCCTTTCTCTTTTAATTTATTAAACTGCCAACGAATGAATGCGTCATAAGGCGGATTTAAAGATGTAGTTTTGAAAGTGTATCTTGCATCAATTGAAAACCCAATTGAACTTAGATCAACTAAAGTTTCTTGTGAAAAATAATCCACCCAATGTTCAGGCTTTTCAAAATCTACAAACTGACTTTCTTTAATTCCCATCTTTTTTAAGGATTCTAACTGAGAAGGTTCTTTTTCAGTTACCTTTTTAGCCGCAGTAACAATAGGAGAACCAGTACAATGAAAACCAAATTTGGCCAATACATTAAAACCCTGCATTCGCTTATATCTCATTAAGATTTCAGAAGGAACATAAGTATAGAGATGACCAACATGTAAAAGCCCACTCATATAAGGATAAACAATCGCAATGTAGAACTTCTTTTTGTCATTAACTTCTACCTTAAATGTACTCTTATCTTCCCAAGCATTCTGCCATTTCTTTTCTAGCTTTTTGAAATCAACCATTTTAATACCTCTAACCCTGAGCTTTATTTAAATATTACTGACAGGCTCATTAAAATTTTTTAGAATTTTAAGAGCTCAGTAATGAAAATTATTCTAACAGCAGCAGTTCAAGTATTGCTAATTTGTTAGTTTTCATTTAAGCTCTAAACTATTAGAATATGAAGAAGTATAAAAAACTTATGCTTTCTTAAAACGAGCAGCAATATCAATAAGATCAACATTACCCATCAAAGCCGTTCTACAACAAGCTCGATCTAACTTAAAAGAGTCAAGAACTTTCTTAACATCAGTAGTTTTCTTTTTTTCACAAAAGTCTTCCCAGAATTGTGCAACAGGTTTACCGCAACTCATGCATCTAATTGGGATTATCATACCCAAAAGAAGCCGCAGTTCATTTAAAAAGGTTTTGGTTTAATAGAGGTAAACAATAAAGAAAAAAGAAAAAATAACTATCTGTAAGATTTTTGACGTTTAGATCTTGCGCTACCATGTCTATTAGGTTTAACAGCTTCTTTTCGTCTAACATCTGCAACTAACAAATGCCTATCATAGTCTAAAAAGGGCTTTTCAAGCTTTTTATCATGCTTAACTAAAGCACGAGCAATAGCCAAAGCAGCTGCTTCAGCACGTGAACTGATTCCGCCACCAGTTAATCTAATCTTAATATCCACTTTTTTAGCAACATCAGGAGCTAAAAGTAATGGCGTCATGATTTTCATTTTAATAATTGCAGGTTTTATAGCATTAACATCAACACCATTAACAGTAACTATACCTGTACCGGTTGAAAGATAAGCATTAGCAACTGCAGTTTTTCTTTTTCCTGAAGCAATTATTTTTTTATTCAACGTTACCACCCATAAATTTACAAATTTCCTTAATACTAAGATATGCAGACATTAAAGAATTATCAATGTTTGCCTTTTCAATAGTTTCGAGTTTAGAATCTTTAAACTCTTCAGGAATATTATTAAAACATTTTATTCTATCAAAAGCCTCTCGACCTTTAGGTTTTTTATATGGAATCATTCCTCTAATTGAACGTTTAACAAACTTAAAAGGAACTCTTGCATGAAATGGTCCAGTAGAATGTGTACCCATTTCTCTTTTTCGCTTGTACTCAGCACAAAGATGAGCTTTTCCACCAGTGATAACAACACTATCACAATTGAAAACGTTTACAGTTTCACCTAACAAAGCTTTCTTAGCAACAACGGTTGCTAATCTTCCCAATATTAAGTTTTTTCCATCTATATTCAATACCATTTTAACCAATAATTCTAACCTCTGATGTTTTTGGATTCTTTTTCATTAATTCTTGAATAGTCATAATTTGAGCACTTGCCTTTTCTATCTTATCTTTAGCAGATTCAGAAAAAGAAAAAGCAGCAATATTAACTTTCTTACTTAACTCACCCTCTGCCAAAAGTTTACCTGGCACAACAATGATTTCATTATCTTTACAAAACTTATTAACTCTGGAAATGTTAACTACTCTTCTTTGTCTAGATGGTTTTTCAAGATCAACAGCAATACGTTTCCATAATCCTGCTTTGTCCTCTATGGATTTCTTTTTTAATTCCCTTATCAACTGTTGTAGTTGATAGTTTGCTGGACCAGTTCTTTTTACCATTTTTATTTAAAGATTTTTTCAAACTCATCGAGTTGTTCAATAAATCCTTCTGCAGCAGTAACTAATATTTCTTTAGCAGAAAGTTGACCCCATGGTTCTAATGTAAAAATAATTTCATCCTCCTTTTCAGTAATAATAACAGAATCTTCTGGAACAAGTTCCAAACAAGAATCCCATAAATAACTTTTAGTATCATCTAAAGGAATAAGCTTACCTGCTTCTGCTTTGAAAACGCCAGCAGGACATTTTTTCACAACTTCTTCTGCATTCTCAATCTTTTTAGACTGTTTAAATTCAGAAACATTATGATAAAAAACTAAACCCGGAGCGAATTTTATGTGATCATCTCCTCTTCCTAAAATACAGGTCATCTCAGCTTCAACTAACTGATCTTTTAATAATTTAACAATTAAAGTTTTTGGAAAAACAGGTTTAACTTTTGGATCTTTAGATTTGATATCAGAAGCGTAAACATTACAAGGACCTTTTACCTTCACGGTTAATTTTAATTGACACCGAGCACAACCCTCTCCTTTACATTTACACTGATCTGGAATAACATAAGACTTAAGATCTGTTTTTAATGGAATTAAACCCAATCTATGTGCAAGAACTTCATCATAAAGAGCAGAACTGTTATCGCGAAACTCAACATCTTCTATTGCCATAGTAGGAACTGATTCTAAGACCTCTCTTCGTAACATATTAGCAAAAGTAGTGTTAACACCTGAAAATTTTAATACAACCTTCTCTTTATCTGATTTAAGCTGTTGAATTTTCATTTTAAACTCTTCTCCCTCTTCTACCACCTTTAGCTCTACAGCCACCATGAGGTAGAGGAGTAACGTCTTCAATAACGCCTATTTTAATTCCTCGTCTAGCAAGCGTACGAATAGCGGCTTGTGCTCCAGGACCAGGATTCATAGGACCATTGTGGCCGCCAGGTGCTCTAGTTCTAACATGAACGGCAGTAATGCCTTTGTCTCTAGATTCTTGAGCAGCCTTATTAGCTGCCATCATAGCTGCAGTAGGACTAGATTCTAGCCTATCAGTTTTAACAACTTGACCACCAGAAGCAAAAGCAATAGTTTCTGTACCAGTAATGTCAGTAATATGAATTATAGTATTGTTATATGAAGAAAAAATATGTGCAATACCCCATTTTATAGGTTCATTCTTCATTTTTTAACCTCTTCTTTCTTTTCTGATTTTTGAGGTTCAGAAGGTTCGTCCTTAGTTGCTTCTTTAACCTCTTTAGGAGATTCAACATTAGTTTCTTTTTCTTCTTTAATTTCTTCATTAGTTTTTGCGGTTTTGATTTTTCGAACTTCTTCTTTAATCTCTTCCATCTCTTTTTTCAATTCTCGTTCTGGATGAGACTCATTCTTAAAAGCAGATTGATCATTAAAACCAATTGCTGATTCTTCGCTTTTTCTAACAATGTAAGAAGGAGATGAAATTGTTTTGCCATCAACCATAACGTGTTGATGAATAATCATTTGTCTAGCCTGCTTAGCAGTTCTAGCCAATTTTTTAGTTACTAAAACAGTTTGTAATCTTCTATCCATAAAATTTCGGATTTCAAGACTTAATACTTCATCAAAAGTTGGATTTTCAGAAACAACACCATAAGACTTAAGCTTATCCATTAATTGTTGTGTTTCCTTTTTAGATTGTTCAGTTGTAGAAACAGAAAGTGTTTTTGCCTGACTCTTAAATCTTGAAAGTAAAGATGAAGCTTTCCATATTTCTTTCTTAGTTTTAAGACCATACTCTCTAGTTAGAATAATTTCTTCTTCGATCCTTTCCTTTTGCCAAGGATGTGAAGGTCGTGAATACGTTTTTCGATTTTTTCTAGGATGTCCCATTTTTATTTCTTCCTTTTAACTCCCATTGCTTTACCTTTATTTCTTCGGAAATTAGATTTTGTTCTTTGACCTCTTACAGGAAGGCCCCATTGATGTCTCATACCCCTATAGGATTTGATTTTTTTCATCAATTTAATGTCATTTTCTTTAACAAATTTAACATCACTCAAAGATATATGCATATCTTCCCCAGTTTCGGGGTCACGTCTTCTATTAAGAAGCCAATTTGGAAAGTTAAATTTTAAAGGATTTTCAATAACTTGCTCAATTCTAGTAATTGTAGCATCGTCAAGTTCAGAAACTTTCATAGATTTTTTCAAATCAAGAACTTTACAAATGGCATTAGCAAACATAAAACTAACTCCATTAATTTTTGTAAGTCCAACAAAAAGAGAACTACCTGTTTTTAGGTCAGCATTCGCTACCCTAATTAAATTCTGCATTTGTTCTTTTGGTTTTTCTTGACTCATTTTTATGAATGACTGTAAAGAATATTACAGCCCTATATACGCTATTAACTCGGACTTATGATTAGAGAAAATTATGGGACTTTTATAAAGGTTATTGTTTTTTCTTAGTATAAATCAGCCCATAAACATACGGGATCAAAAACCCAACAACATAAAATAATGAAACCTCTAAAGGGTTTTGTCTAATTGACAAATTAAATAATGCAGAAGTAAACGCAGCTGCTTTCACTATAATAAACAAAGATGCTATGGCTACAACCGGAATAAGTAACCCCGCAATAACATAATGCTTCTTCGTGAGATGTTCTAAATGAATTATAAGATTATTAAACATGGCACCAAAAGCCAAACCTAAAACAAATAATAAGACAAAAACCAACCATCCATCCAATACCATAAATAGAGGAATAAGCCAGCCAGAAATTAGTAAAGTAAGAAAAACCATTGCAAGAATTATAAACCAGTAAAGCATAATTTGCATCTTTTTAGATGCGTCCTCTTCGGGTCTAAGGAGTTTTTCAGTATGTTTGATCTCACTAGCAGACCACCCCTTTTCTTTAAGTTCCTTCTTATTGATCTTCATTCTCTCCTTTTATCAACCTTTCAATATAACCTACATACTCTTTAATTTTATGAAAATACGCTGTTAAAAGGTCAATGTCCAGATGATAGTCTTCACCCTCAACCTTAACAACCATTGTAACATGTCTTCTAAACTCTTCACAACGACCATAATCTGCACGAATTATCTTTCTTAGTAAAAGAAGCAACTCCAGAGCAGCAGTGATTGTTTCATCCTCTTCATAATTGCTCTTAGTAAGATTAACTTTTTCAATTAACGAGTCAGGTTGCTCCATTATTTTACCTTTCTCTTCCAAATCTGCAGAAAGAACATCAACCGCAAAAGAGATAGTAGTAATAAAACGTTCAACTAAGTTTTTAAGAACGTCAACAGTTCGAGTATACTTCAAACTTACATAACAAGAATGCTCCGCTCGCTTCAACGAATCCTTCATCTCATCAATTAATGTTTCTATAATTTCGTTCATTCTTCCTTAATATGGTATTTGACTCTTCTATAAATAATTTTGCTTTTTTAAAGTAAATAACGACCATTTCGGAGGTTAATTTCTCACAATCATAAGAACTTGAACACATAATCAAAGCATTATCTTTAACAAACTCGATTGGACACTTCTTGTGCACAACCATAATCTCATGCAGCTTCTCAATTAGCTTAATATTATCCTCCCCCAAGGAGTATTTGATTAGTAAAGGCTTGAAAGCCAATAATTTACCCTCAAAAGTATCTGGAAAAGGAGGTATGAACTTGAATAAACGCTCAAAGTAAAGTAATGACGACACTGAAGACATAAGTGCAAGAAAAATATTCTCTACAACTCCCAACAACATTTTAGGCTCGTTAACTATACGAAAAGTAAAATTAAGAAACCTATCAGCAGTAAGAAAATGCTTATTAGCGCTCTCTCTAAAAAGCTCATATCGCTCCATAAGTAAAATAAGGGGTTTAAAAGTATAAAAAAATTACTCTTCTCCAGAAGATATATTAAGAATTGCTTCTGCTAGGTCCCCAGTCTGTTCCAAAGCAGATTTAGCTTTTTCTTCAGAACAGTTAGCTTGTTCCATAACAGTTTTAATGTCATCATCAGTGATTTCCGCTTCTACTGTTTTTTCTCTTATATGTTCTTCTCCAGTAATCTGGTAGGTTTGTTGACCCATTGCATTAACTTTCGCTACATTTGGGTTGGTGATTATAATTTCTTGATCTGCAGTTTTTATAATAACTTCAGTAGCAGGAATATCCACTTGCTGGATTCCCATCTTCTTCATCATCTGCTGCATTTTCCGAGGATTCATACCAGGCATCATTTTAATTCAACACATTCAATAAAATCATTAATATTATGATAATTATTGTTAGAATTACTATATGGCCAGGTTTAAACTCTATCTTGGACTTGTATTCATCAAAATAACGTACTAATCCACCCATACCAGAAGGCATAGACATTTTGTCTTGACTCATAATCATTGTGATGAGTAAGAGATATTTAAAGGTTATGGAAAAGAAAAAAGGTAAGAAGGCTGTAAGCCACCTTTTGTCATGCTCTGTAATCAGACAGCACGTTTTGGCATTATACTAAGCGCCAACACTCATTTTGACAAGTGTTTCCGGCTTGCACCGGTTAGGACTGCTATGCTATAAAGCACACTGAATGCGATATCATTCAACGTTTCAGCCTCATTCGGCCGAAATCAAAGATTTCTGCCGTCTCACTTTCGTAAGACAAGGAACGTCAGTTTCTCAACGTCATCCTTAACTTGACAAGGTATCGTTTCTGCTCAGTTGCCCTCCCATCTCTGGGGATGCCTTTCGACATTAACAACTCAACGGTGGGTGGACTTTCCTCAGGGTAAACCCCGTAAGCCAATCACCTTCTTACCAAATAGAAAGAGGTGAAAATTCGTTTATAAATGTTTAGTTTTTAGAGAGAAAAACAAGCTTTAATTCTGCTTTACCAACCCCAATAAGTTTAGTCTTCTCTATCTTAAGATTCTTATCTTCATAATTAAAATCAGGATCGGTTAACAAAACAACCTTCTTTGCAATAAAAGAGGCTTGATGATAAAACTCTTTAAGAATTTTTGTCGGAAGTCGGGGAGGGGGGAATGTAACAATTAAATCAACCTCCTGTTCTTTAAACTTAGTATCAAGCCAGTCAACATCCAACTTACTAATATTGAAATTGGTTAAATCCGCAATTTTAGCATTCTTTTTTATTGCTGAAATATCTCTAAGTTCATTAGAAACAGCATAAATTAAGGATTTCT
Organism: Candidatus Woesearchaeota archaeon; assembly: GCA_018653365.1. Lineage (GTDB taxonomy): Archaea > Nanobdellota > Nanobdellia > Woesearchaeales > JABIAG01 > JABIAG01. Next base: position 92,077 of record JABIAG010000003.1, on the reverse strand, counting down.
TCTCTTTTACTTGCTTATTATCTAACTCTGCAAAAAATTCATCAAAATTAATGTCTTTAAACTTCTTGAAATTAATGAATCTGAATTCATCCTTATCAAAATGTCTAACAGACTGATGTTTAAGATAGTGTGCAGCTTCAAAAATAATTGTACCGTCCTTAGCAAACGGGTCTAATAGCGATAATCCCGGTTTGAATCCTGCCTCACTTAATAAAATAAAAGCAGTTGTACCCTTTAACGATTGTCTATGCGTAAAGATACGAAAAGAACGCTTACTTAAATTCCCAGTAAAATCGATTCCAAACGTTTTATTATGAACATACAATGGCAAATCAGGTTCTTTAAGATTTACCTTAAACTCATCACTTATTTTATTCCCATACTCAATTTCTGTTTCTTTATCTTTAGCTCTAACACAGAACGTATCTCCCTTTTCCAACCAATCTTCAGGGTTCTCTAAAAGAACAATCCTTAATGCTGACTGAGAAAGATAGGATAGTGTGAAAAGTTGTTTGTAATCCTTAAATTCAAACTCAACAGCTTCAGGTACGACCTTGCCAACCAACCCAAGTAAATCTTTAACCTCTTTCTTAGCTGCGGGTTCGCCCCCCTTCTGAGTTATTAGTAATGCTTTCATTAATAACCTTAATTAGAATGTGTTTAAAAGGTTTATGAAAGGAGTAAACCAGGGAAGCACATATTCATTTAGCGTCCTAACTTGCCAAGGATGCATCCATTCATTTAAATGAGGTTCAATATAAATACTCGCTGCAACAAAAGCTGCGCATGCCAACTTAAAACAAAAACCACAAAAAAGAGGATTGTCCCAGGTTAAAGAAAAATCGTGTTCGGAATAACTCATATTTGAACGCAAAGCTAGTTTTTGATCCTCGCTTAAGTCAGTTTGTTCAATTTCTTGTTCTAATAAAAGAGACCCATCAGAACGTTCACCATCCCAGTGTCCCCTACTAAGTCTCCACTCCTCGACTTCACAAGAAAGAGTTCCATTTTCATAAAAACGAACATGAACTTCGTCCCCTCGCTTGCACAATGGCTTAACCAACCCTGCAGTCTGACCAGGATATACTAATTGAAAGCCCTCTTTTCTGAAACCACGATCACTCAGATTATCATAAAGTGTTTCGTGTCCAAGGTCAATCTGATGTTGGTTAAAATTTCCAGAACGAACCCCAGGTTTTCTCAGGGCAAAAGGAAACATTGTAGCACCCATCAACACATAGGTTGCATGATCTCTTACATTTCTTAAAGCTCCCATGAAAAATAACTAAAAACCATTAGTTTAAAATAGTTATCCTTATACAAAACAACAATGACCTACCTAAACATCGATGGATTGCGAATCTATTATATAAAAAAAGGAAAAGGAGAACCAGTAGTATTAATCCCAGGAATATATTGTGATTCAAGAACATACAAGAACCTAATTCCAATTCTAGCTGAAAAATATACTGTTTACGTACCAGATATGCCAAGTCATGGCAAATCAGATAGTTACCAACAAACCATGTCCCTTGAGGACTTTAGCAAAGTACTTGAAAAAATGATTAAAGCTTGGGGAATTAAAAAACCAATAGTGATGGCACACTCCGCAGGATGCATACTTGCAATAAAATATGCACTAAGCCAACCCGTAAAAGAATTAGTAATCGCTGCACCCGCAGGATTAATAAAAATGCAATCATTAATGCAAATCTTTTTTGAATTAAGTATTAAGAAAATAGCATTTGCATGTAAGAAAAGACAGAAGAAAACAAAATGGGTGCTAAAAATAGGGATGGACAACTTCTTCAAAAACTTATTTAACAAATGGTTCTGGAAAACACTAAAGAAAAATTATGCGGTTGACTTTTCAAAAGAAATAATTGATGCAAAATTTCCCATAACAATACTTGCAGCAAAAGAGGATGAAATGTTTGATTTTGAACTAATAAAAAAAATAGCCAAGCCAATAAAAATGGCAAAAATAATAGCAATAGACGGAACACATGACTGGCCTGTTATGAAACCAGAAGCGATAAGAAAATGGATGAAGAAATAACAAAAACACCAACGCTAAACAAAGAATTAGCCACTCTTGTAAAAAAAGCCAACCAAACTTACCTAGAAAATTTCGATGGAAAGGTGTGGTTTGGCCGATGTATTTTTCTTAGTTGGTATTGTGAAACGGGAACGTGCAAATTCTGTTTTCGATCAACTCAAAAACATAAAATAAAAAATCCGTCTGATGCACGACGCTCACTAGCCAGCGTGTTAGCAGAAGCTGTAATGATACGAGGATTTGGATGGAGACTAGAATTCTTAACCGGAGGGTATGGAATCTTCCCACTAAAAGAAATAGCAGAAATAGCTAAGATGTGTAAACAAGTACTCGGAGAAAAAATTTGGCTAAACCTTGGAACCATGAAACCCAAAGAACTTGAAATGTTTAAAAGCTCAACTGGAGGGATAGTTGCAAGCATAGAAACAACAAATAAAAAATTACACGCCAAAGTTTGCCCAGATAAAAAAATGCAACCCTATGTTAAACTATTGAAAGACTCAGGTGAAATGGGATTTAAGAAAAGTATGACAATAATAATTGGATTGGGAGAAAGTAGAAAAGATCTTACTGAGTTGAAAGAATTTATTACAAAAAATCCCCTAGACAGAATAACCATTTATACATTACGGCCAGTAGCAGGCACCGATTACACTAACGGGCCTTCAACAGAAGATTTAATCTGGTGGATCGCCCAGGTAAGAATCGCTTTTCCAAAATTAGAGATCATTGTTGGAAGTGCAAAGTATCGAATAAAAGAAATAAGTTTGATCTTGAAAGCAGGTGCAAACGCATTTACAAAGTTACCGGCAACAAACCTTTTTAATAGCGACAAAGCAATTGAAATTGAAAACGAAGTTAAGAAAGCAGGAAGAGAGCTAGTTAGTAAGTTCAGAATGAAAAACGTCCGAACAATTAAGTGGAATGCAATACTTGAAAACGTTAAAAATAAAGAACTCCGAACACAAGTAAAAGAAACACTAGAAAGATATTTGAAAAAATTTGAAAAAAAACAAAAATGAAACCTTTCCAAAAAGCCCTAACAATTCTTGCAATCATATTAGCTTGCTTAATAATTCTTACAATCATCTTCAACACACCAATAAAAAAAGTAGGGTGTGAAGTAATGCCAAAAGACGGATTTATGGGCGACTGTCCTGAAGCAAACTGTTACTATAAATTAGCATTAGACAAAAAAGACCCACATATATGTGAACTAATACAACCCGGTAGAGGCGGGGCAAAAGGATCCTGTGCTAACCCCTCAAGATGTTTAGGTAAGTTTGGACTACCTTATATGTATGTTGAAGCATGTTTCAAAAATTCAGACCATTGTTACTCTGATGTAAACGCTGCAGAAATGTGCTCAGAAGCAAAAACAGAAACAGGAAAAACATACTGTTATGAAAGACTTGAAGAAAAACAAGAAACGCCGAAAGAAAAAATATACAAGCAAGCCCTAACAAGTTCTAATGTTAACGATTGTTTTGCCATTTATACACAACAAACAGAAATGAAAAGAACCCAGATAGAATGGTCGACTGACAAAATAAGAGAGATCAATTGCGTAACAAAAAAAGCATTAGAAAAAAATAGTATTGAAACCTGTAATTTGTTAACTCCAACTAAGTACGGTTCCAATGATTACATTCATAACTGTATTTTGCAACTTGCGATCAACAACAATAATGAAAGCATGTGTAAACTTACAGATGCATTTCACACAGAATACTGCGAAAGAGACTTTACCTGGGCAAAAGCAATAACAGAATTAGATGTAGAACAATGCCCAAAAAAGAACTTAACTCTGATCAAAAAAAATGAGTTCGGAGGAATCATTCAAAACACAACGATTGAATTAATAGAAAAAACAACATGTGCAATGGAAATAGCCAAAAAGACAAGAGATGTTACGATCTGTAAAAGAATGAACAGAGAGGGAGAAATAAGTGGGTATGGCCCAAGCCAAGACTGTGTGGTTAACATTGCACTAGAAACTGAAGATAAAACATATTGTGATTTAATAGATGACTTTCATTTTTATAAGAAATTATGTAAACAAAAAATAAATGAAAAGATAAACTAGATTATTTACCAAAAATTCTTTTCAAGAACGGATTTTTCTTAATCACTTTGCCTGCTTGAATTTTCTTAACAGCATCATCAACCTCTTCTTGATCAACAACTGGAGACTTACCCGAAGCTTCTGCTCGTTTTTGAAGATCTTTAATTGAGGGTTCTGAATCAGACGCATTATCTTCTTCAGGTTTTTTAGGCTCCTCGACAACAACTTCTTCTTTAACAGGTTCTTTAACCTCTTCTTTAACTGAATCAGCAACAGGTTCGTCTACTGCCTCTTCAACGACTTCCTTAACAGGTTCATCTACAACTTCTTCTGAAGATTTCTCAGTAACTTCCTCTTGAACAGGCTCTTTCACTTCTTCCTTAATTGGTTCATCTACTTCTTCAACAGCCTCTTCAGGTTTTTTAATGGGGATTTCGTCAACTTCCATAACCTCTTCTTGAACAGGTTCAACTGTTTCTACAAGGGACTCATAATCAGACTCTTCTGTAGGTTGAACTGTTTTTTTAACAGAAATAACTTGATCAGGTTTATCAGGATTTAAATCAGATTCAACAATATCTTCAACATCTTCTTTAGCACATTTTGCAACTGCAACAACAGAATCTGTTTCTTTCAACTTCATAACTCTAACTCCCTGAGTGTTTCTACCAATAGTAGAAATTGCAGAAGCATTTGTACGAATAGCAACACCATTTTTAGAAATGATCAACAAATCTTCATCATCTTCTATTGTTTTAATTGAAACAACATGACCATTTTTATCAGTGCATTTAATATTAATAACTCCGCCACCACCACGATTAATTAAACGATAATCTGCAATTTTAGTTTGCTTACCATACCCTTTATTGGTAATGGTTAAAAGAGTATTTTCATCATTAGCAACAATCATCCCGACTAACTCATCCTTCTCTTTAACTCGGATTCCTCTAACGCCAGTTGCGGTTCGACCCATACTTCGAATATCAGTTTCTTTAAATTTGACTGCTCTACCGTTTTTAGTAGCAAGAATAATTTTTTGCTTATCATCAGTCATTTTAACAGTAATTAATGCATCATCATCGTTTAAACCAAGAGCTATAATGCCCCCTCTTCGAGGTTTTGAAAAATAATCTAGACTAGTTCTTTTAACCGTACCCTTTCGAGTAGCGAAGAATAAGAATTTGCCTTTTTCAAAATGCCTAACTGGAATAACAGTCATAACTTTTTCATCCTGTTCTTTTTCAATCAGGTTAATAATTGGTAAGCCCTTAGCAATTCTAGACGCTTCAGGAATCTTATATACCTTCTTCCAGTAAACTTTACCTTTATCTGTGAAAATTAGTAAATATGCATGAGTTGATGCAACGAATAATTCTTCAACAAAATCCTCATCTTTAGTGGTGGCTGCTTTAACACCCTGGCCACCCCTTCTTTGAGCGCGATAGGTTGCAACAGGTAAACGTTTAATATAGCCCTCATTAGTAAGTGTGATAACCATTTCTTCTTCTTTGATTAAATCTTCGTCTTCCATATCCTCATCTTCGGCTTCATCAATAGCTGTTTTTCTTTCATCACCATATTTTTCTTTTATTTCGTTTAATTCAGATTTGATTATATCCAAAATCTTTTGTTCATCTGCAAGAATCGCTTTTAATGCATTAATCCGATTTTCAAGTTCTGTTAATTCATCTCTAACCTTTTGTTGTTCCAGTGAAGAAAGTTTTTGTAACCTCATCTCAAGAATTGCTTTAGACTGTTTTTCTGATAAAGAATAATCAGATTGTAACATTTCAGAAGCCTCTTTAACTGTTTTTGATTTCTTTATTTTTTGAATGATTTCATCAATATCATCTAATGCAATAACTACACCCCGAAGAATGTGTTCACGTTCTTGCGCAATTCTTAATTCATATTGAGTTCTTCGTGTAACAACATTCTTTCTATGATTAATGAAATGCTTAAGCATACTTCTCAGATTAAGAACTTTAGGTTCGTTGTTAACAATTGAGAGCATGATTATACCAAAAGTATCTTGTAATCGAGTATGTTTAAATAACTGATTAAGAACTACCTGCTCATTAGCATTCTGTTTTAATTCTATAACAATCCTCATACCTTCACGATCAGATTCATCACGCAAATCAGAGATTCCCAAAATTCTTTTATCTTTAACACAAGCAGCAATCTGAATAAGAAGTTGTGATTTGTTAACCATATAAGGAATTTCGTTAACAATGATTTTTTTTCTATTATTTTTTTCTTCAATAAACGTGTTAGCTTTAATTCTAACTTTTCCTCGCCCTTTAGCTAATGCGCTTCTAATGCCTGATCTACCAACAATGGTTCCCCCAGTTGGAAAATCTGGGCCCTTAACGATGCTTACTAATTCTTCAAAATCACATTCGGGTTCGTCAATTAATTTTATAGTACCTTCACAAACTTCAGTTAAGTTGTGTGGAGGAATGTTAGTTGCCATACCCACTGCAATACCTGAACTGCCATTAATTAACAAATTAGGAAGTTTACAAGGAAGAAAAGAGGGCTCTTCTAGACTCCCATCAAAATTAGGAATAAAATCAACAGTATCCTTATCAATATCTTCTAAGATTTCTTCTGAAACTTTACTAAGTCTAGCTTCAGTATACCTCATTGAAGCTGCACTATCACCATCAACACTACCAAAGTTTCCTTGACCTTGAATTAAGGGATATCGTAATGAAAAAGGTTGGGCCATCCTAACCATAGAATCATAAACTGCAGTATCCCCATGAGGATGATACTTACCAAGAACTTCACCAACAATCCTTGCCGACTTCTTAAACGGCTTGTTGTGAAACATGCCCAAATCATGCATTGCAAACATGATTCTACGATGCACCGGCTTAAGACCGTCTCGAATATCAGGAAGTGCACGGCCTACAATAACACTCATAGAATAAGCCATATAAGACTCTTTCATCTCATCTTCAATGACCTTCTTAATCACCTTAGGTATAACTGTATTTTCTTCTTCTGACATTGTCCTCCATAAAGACAAAAAAGGGAGGCATTTATAAGTATTTTGGTTATTTAGAAAGGGTTTTTGTCGTCGATAAAAATCCTAATTTAATTTTTTAACAATGTGATCTAAAATCTTAAAAGATGCATTACAATAAACACAAACTTTACGTTTATCTAGAAGTGTTTTTTGGGGTTGACAATTCATATAATTCCCACATTTGGGACATCTAAGCCTAAACATTTGAGTCTTCAGAATCTTGCTCAATTTCGGGCGAAGGTTCAGGATCGGGCGTTGGTTCGGGTGTCGGTTCAGGAATTGGTTCAGGTGTTGGTTCCGGAACAGGTAAAGGATCTGGACTCGGAGTTGAATCTGGGTCAGGCAACTGTTTATTTTCTTTTTTAACTTTCATGATTCGGTTTTGTTCCTCTATCTTTTTTCTTAAATTATCTGCTTCAGATTCTTTATCAACAATCTCTTTCTCAATTCCTTTAAAATCTGAGAAGAATGTTTTTAACTTATCTTCAGGCAGATCAAAATAATCAAAAAATTTAGGAGTTAACTTAAGCTTAAACGATCTTCCAAACTTTTCTTTCATCAAATAACCCAATTCTGTTAGAGTTTTGATATGCTCATATGCAGATGCATTACGAATATTTATCACTTCAGACTGTAAAACAGGGTATTTAAACGCAATCACTGCAAGAGTCTCCATTGTTTGACGATCAAGTTCGGTCTTGGTAACAATTCCTTTAACTAAAGAGAGATAATCATCCTTAACAGTTAACTTCCACTTGTTATCTTGTTGGATCAAATTTAGGGAGGTGTCAGTGGTTGAATACTTCTCTTTTAATTTGTCTAATAAAGGTTTAATATTTCTCTTGTTAAGAAGGGTTTTAAGTTCATCTTCAGAAACAAGTTTACCATAGGCAAAAAGTAAAGCTTCCAAATTTAACAGATCCACACTCATTTTTTTGAATATTTCTTACCCTCTTTTTTGATTAAGTTTTGTTGTTCAAACGCACCCAAAAACTTTTCCGTAAGATCTTCAGGAATGCCTAACTTGGTTGCTAATTGTTTTAGTGTTAAATCATTCTCCAAAAGATTAAGAACAAAATTAGAGGTTAATGCATTAAGATTTTTTGTAAGCACTTTAGTTCTAGCATTACTATTCTTTAACATTTGATCAAGTTTGTGTAAAGTTGCTAATAGATCATTCAAGCTATTATTAAATTCTTGAATACCCAAATTAATTGTTTCTGGCTCGATGATATCTACAGACGCGGGCATGAAATCAAAACAAAACCCATAAAGAGTTTCCACTTCAGAACATTCAATTGTTGCTTCTGCAAGAGAGGTAAACATTTCATCCCTCTCTTTTGTAGGAAGAATTTCTTGGTCTAGAATTTTATATTCTCGTTTAGGAATTTCTTCAAGAACTGACCTAATTGTTTTTTCAACATGCTCTTTAGGAAAACCTGCGACTTCCAATAACACTTTTGCTTTTATTACCATATCCCATCTAAAACATCACTTATTTAAAAAAGTTTAGGTAGTTAGAGTACTAATTTAAAATAAACAAAATTAAAACCAGCAATATTGCCGGTCAAATTCAGCAAACTACCTCCAACATAGCAAAATTAAAAAACTAATTTTGAACATCAGAGTAACAGACAAGCTCAGATATAATAGTAAAATTTAATAAGGTGAAATACGAGAGTTAAAATAAGAAAGATGATTTGGTTTAAAAAGAAAAAGGACATTCCAATACCTCCCACGCCTGCGGAGTTAACAGGATATGAAAAAAAAGACGTTCTCACACCAATTAAAATACCCCCAGGAGATCTATTTCACGAAGAAATAACTGAACCAATAACGCCCCCAACACCCATTCCTAATCCAATAAAATCAAAACCAGTAATGTCAAAACCTGCACCACCCCCCAGGCCAGTACAAAAACCTATAACTCCTGTAAGAGTTCAACCAAAACCAGTACAACCAACACCCCCAGTTCAAGTTCAACCAGTATCAAAACCAGTACAACCAACACCACAAGTACAAAAACCAGAATCAAGACCCTTCTTTGTACTAAAACGAGGTTACCACATATTACTTGACTCAATAAGAGAGGTGGATGTAAGAATTGATACGGTACAACCAACTATTGACTTCCTAATCAAAAATAAAAATAAACAAGATGTAAAATTTGAAGAAATGAGAATAGTATTAGAAGATATAGAAAGAAAATTATTATATGTAGACAAAACAATGTTTGAGAGGTAAAAAGATGGAAAAAATGTCATTATTCATAAAAATAGAAAATTATGAGGACGTATTAGACCTTATGACTGTAATAAAAGGAAAAGTAAATGATATCAAAAGCACTTTTTCAGAAATACGACAAATAAAAGATGAAGAAGATACAAAATTAGAAGTATGGAAGAAAAACATGGAAGTAATTGAAGGAAAACTAGGAAATGTTGATCGTGTATTATTCGAACCAGAAGACTAAAATAAAATGGAAGAAGACTTAGCATATGTTGGACTAGAAAATCCTGTAGGGATAAGAAAGGGCGTACTTGAAAGTTCTAAAATGATATTACAAAACCTTCAAATTTTAGAGGATGTAAAAGAGGTACGACATCGAAAGATGAAAACTGAAAAGAAATTAAATAGTGAACTAAGTGAACTAAAAGAATACATAAGAAAGCTAAGAAGAATACTACCAAACATCCAACCCTCAAAAACAACAACCAAACCAAAAGAAATTCTAGATCTAGAAAAAGAACTAGCAGCAGTCGAAGCGCAACTAACACAATAATAACTTTTTTATAACAAACAGTAATTCTAAACAGTTATGCGGGGATGCCGGAGCGGTCAAACGGGGTAGCGTTTGACGCCAAAGGGGCGCTGACACCCAAACTCAAGTTATTGAGTAATGAGACGAAAGTCGATGAAGTGCTTACCGTGAGCCATCTACTGGCTTAGTGCCTACGCGGGTTCAAATCCTGTTCCCCGCATCAATTTAATTACCACTGGACAATTCCATGCGGCACTGGACAAGTCCTAGCCGAGAATATTTAAAGAGGGTTTTTATTATTCATTTAAACAAGTGAAAATGAATACTAAAAAACCCAAAAGTTCTTTAAACCACCCAGAAATTGCTGAGATCTTGGGGGCATTTACGGGCGATGGATGGATTGAAAACAGAGAAAAAGGATTTTACATAATGGGAAGCCCTACCGAAGATAAAGACTACTATGATGACTTCCTTTCAAAACTGTTTTCTAAACATTTTATTCAGGTAACCCCGAAAAAAGTTATCCCCTGGAAAGTTTATGGCATTTTCACATACCGAAAAAAAATAATTGCAAAAGCATTGAAGCTAGGATTTCAAAAAGGAAAAAAATGTTTGAATGCCACAATACCAACTTCAATATTAAAAACTCAAAATAAACAAGTTATAAAAGCGTTTTTACGAGGGTTGTTTGACACAGATGGCTCTTTTTGGTGCGATAAGTCACGAGCCAAAACATCAACAGAATGGAAGCGAACATACAATTACCATCCTGAACTCTCAATAGTATCTTGTTCAAAACAACTATTAGAACAAAGTTCTTACTTATTAAATAAATTAGGAATTGAATCTAAAGTTTCACTTAAACAGAAAGCGGGCATCAAATGTAACAGGAAGATCAATAATTCTTATAGATTACGAATCAGAAAAATTGCTGAAATTGAAAAATGGTTTGATTTGATTGGTTCAAACAATCCCCGACATCAAACACGACATGCCGTGTGGCAAAAGTTAGGATATTTACCACCTAAAACCACAATTGAAGAAAGAAAGAAAATCCTAAACAAACTATTTTCTAATTACAAAAAAGTTTTATAGAAGTATTCTTTGAAATACGCATGGAAGAACCAAAACCAAGAATTACATCCGCAGTAATAGTCGAACACGAAGGCAAAGTATTGTTAGGACGACGAAATAAAACAAACTGCGAAGGTATGTGGGTTATCCCCGGAGGAGGAGTAGACTGGGGGGAAACAATACAAGACGCAGCAATTCGTGAAATAAAAGAAGAAACCGGAATGGATGTTGAGATTGTAAAACAACTTGGACATCAAGAAGTGATCAACACTCCTGGAAATTATCATGCAATAGTATTCTTTCACTTAGCAAAATCAAACGATCCAACAATAAAAGCAAGTGATGATTTATCAGAAGCAAAATTCTTTACACTAAATGAAATAAAAGAATTAAATACTGTTAAGAGTGTAAAAGATGCACTCGTGGATGCGGGATTATGGAAATGATACAAAAATCAAAGATTTTTGAACACTTTATCAGATAAAAAATAAAATGATGCAAAAAACATTATGTTTAATTATTGATGGAAACAGAGTTCTATTAGGAATGAAAAAACGCGGATTTGGCGCAGGCAAATATAATGGATTTGGCGGAAAACAAGAAGAGGGCGAGAGCATAGAAGAAGCAGCAATACGAGAAGTAGAAGAAGAAGCAGGAGTGAAAGTTACAAACCTGGAAAACAGAGGAAACATAATATTTACCTTTCCACAAAAACCCGAATGGAAACAACAAGTACATCTATTTGTAGCAAAGATGTATACTGGTGAACCAACAGAAAGTGAAGAAATGACTGTAGAATGGTTTGACCTTAATGCCCTTCAATTAGATAAGATGTGGAAAACAGACACCCACTGGATGCCTTACTTATTACAAGGAAAAACAATAGAAGCAACATTTACATTCGCAGATGATAATGAAAGCGTGAAAGATTATAATATAAACGAAATCTAGAAAAACAATATAAACACATAAAGATTCTCAACAAGAATGAAAGGATACATACAGGGCGGACAACAACCCTCACCAAAAATTCTAGCACAACAAAGATCAAATAGAGAATTAGTAGATAGGTGGAATCGTGTGGGTGAATGGTTTTTAGAAGTTGTAGAAGAAACAAGACATCCAAGAAGAGCTGAATTCCGTAAAACTACCGTTGAAAGACCTTATCAACTGCCTAAATCGCTAAGATCGATGTTAACACAAGAAGGTACGTGCACGGGATGGAGACAGGAACCTCACCCAGGCTACACAATGTTTGCTAACAGCATTAGAATGACTTAAGCAGGAGCTAACTTAACACCTAAGTCTTTAGCCATTTTTTCTAATTCCCTATCAGACATTTTTGGTTTAAATTGATCTTTAAGCCAACCAATAAATTGTGCTGCACTAACAACAACTTTTTGCTTTGATTTACCTTTATTAATCGCAAGAATGACTTTACCGCCTGCAGCAGCATTAAATGTTTCAACCTTAACTGTAGTTTTTCCCATAATATCACCTCAAGCAAATAATAGAAATAATAGTTAATAAACTTTATTATTATAAAAAAATAAAATAGAACTATCTCAATTGACGTTTCTTACGTTCTTTCTTCATACGTTTACGTTGCCACTTCCAACGCATTTGTCCTTTCTTCTTCCATCTACGGGAACTTCTTTTCATCTACATCTAAGAACTAACGATTCATTTAAAAATGTTTCTGATAAAATATGATAAAAAATGGCGCCCCTGCCGAGATTTGAACTCGAGTCTTCGGATCGAAAATCCGGAATGATTGACCGGGCTACACCACAGGGGCAAATGAAAATGGTGGGCCCACCCGGACTCGAACCGGGGATTAACGCCTTTCATAAGCACTTCTGCCATGTAAGGGCGCTGTCATTCATGGACGACTTTTATTAGTCGCAAGCCACTAAACCATGAGCCCATTTATTTTAACAGGTTTTCCATTATGTTTTAAAAGTCTTTCCATTTGTTTCGTTGAAGGGACATAACTTTTAGATTTAAAATTTTGTAGTTTAATAAAGTTTCGAGGATTGCTACTCCCAATAAAAGTAAAGAAAGCATTAACTTTTTTAAAGCCAAATAATTGAATTCTATTAGTGGTTAAACCCACCTCAAAGTTTAATTGATTGAAAGCAATTTTTATTGAGTTTAATAAGGAAGGAATTTTTGAAGTAATATCTAACATTATTCCACAATTTGGGTGTGAATAAACTCCTCCATCTGTATCAAAAAGCCCCCTCAAGCACAAAATGAGTAAGCGGCCATCATCAAAGAAAATGGAAGGAATTTTGATATTAGAATCTTTTTTTCTACCTTTATTAAAGCCCATTTGTTCAAAAAAGTCACAAATTCGTTTGTTGTTAACTATAAGCCGCAACGAACCTGATTTATTATAAATTTTAGGTTGCACTGCAAACAGATCCAAAAACAAACGCTTTAAATAATTAATATAATCCACATCAAGCTTATAATTTCCAGCAATCACTAATGACTGACCATTGCTATAAATACAACCATCACCCAACATAGCACCAAACAACTCAGCAAGATTCTTGGAACCTGAGAGGGGGATCTTTATTTTAGGCAATTTACATGCAGTGTTTTTTCCACCCATACTTTGCCCCCAGTTCTTAGAAAGAGTTTCAAACTCGTGAAAATTGAACTTTGGAACTAATTCCTTAAGTTTATTAAATCTCGAATTGGGTATTGTTGATCTCCCTCTTCGCCAATCATTTCTGATTGTATGCTCAGATACATCTAATAATCTGGCTAAATCTTTCCAAGACATTTTTGATTCACACTTACAACAGTCTATGAACGCTTTACAATCAATTGTATTTAGTTTTATTCTTGTTTCAAAGATGCGGCTTCCAGGAGTTCTCATCCTTAAGTAATTCTTATCTCTTTTAAAAACCTTAGGGCGGGACTTGTCCAGTGGAAAACTTGAAAATTAAACATCTGAAACGCCCGGATTCAAAGGGTACAGTCCTTCTCTGCCCACTGGACAACGCGTGTCCAATGGAAACTAAAAATACAGAATTATTTTAAAAAAATGGTGCGGTAGCCGAGATTTGAACTCGGGTCCAATCGTTTTTGCTTTTAATTGGCAACGACCGATGCTAAACCACTACACTACTACCGCATGTATGGGCCCACGGAGATTTGAACTCCGGACCTCTGGCTGGCTTAGAGTATTCTTGGCATTTTTTCATTGCAACCAAAAACATCATATAAGACTTGCGCGAATAAGAGTTGCCTCTTAAACTCAGCGCTCTAACCAGACTGAGCTATGGGCCCTATATAAATCAATGAAAGCTAATGTTTTTATTTAAAGATTCTCATTTTAAAACATTCTTTAACCATTAAAGACAGAATAGATATAGTTCAACACTCTAACAGTACTGAGGTGAATAAAAATGAAAAGAAACTATTTAGACTTTAGAGTATTCAGATGCAGAGACAAACATGGAAAGTTTGCATCATGTAATGCATCCGAAGAGTATTTCAGAAAAATGGAGTTAGAATTAGGTAAGGCCATGGATTTATAATTGCGATAAATTTAAATACCGACAGAGCAATTCTTTTTTCATGAGTAAACAGAGCAGTGATAAAATATTTAATTTACTTCTAAATGAAGATGAAGTTACTTGGCAGTCTATTATTTATGACCTAGTAAAAGTCGGAGATATTGACCCCTGGGATGTTGACGTCTCACAACTAACTGCAGAATATCTACAAATGTTAAAGAAATTAAAAGAAATGGACTTCATGGTTTCAGGCAAAGTTTTACTAGCAGCAACAGTATTATTAAAAATCAAATCCAACAGGTTTTTAGGAAGTGATATGAGCAACTTTGACAACCTGTTCAACCAACCAGAAGAGAACTTATCAGAATATATGGAAGAAGGATTACTAGATGACCAGCTAAGAAACCTCGAAAATGGTGAAGAAAAACCACTCTTAATCCCAAGAACACCCCAACCAAGAGAAAGAAAGGTGAGCATATTTGACCTTGTAGATGCACTCCAACAAGCTTTAGAAGTAAAAAAGAGAAGAGTGTTAAAAGATTTACCTGATGTAGAAATAAAAATACCCGAAAAGACAAGAGACATAACCGAAGTAATAAGAGAAGTGTATGGAAAAATAAAAACACATTTTAGCACTACAGAAAAAAAGATCTTGGGATTTAACGAACTAATCCCATCCAATAGCAAAGAAGACAAAATAATGACTTTCATACCCTTATTACATTTAGAAAACCAAAGACATGTCAACCTAGTACAACACCAACACTTCTCCCCAATATTCATCAAAATGTTAAACAAAAAACAGTAGTTTTTTAAACGCGAATTAATTCTAAAATAACATGAATGAAGAAACCCAAAAAAAATACATGGAAATGCAAACAATTCAACAAGAAGTAATGCAACTACACAAACAAGTAGAAACACTACAACAACAAAAAGCAGAATTAGTTAGTACAATAAGCTCAATAGATGAATTGAGCAATACAAAAGAAGAAAAAGAATTACTAACTCCCGTATCCCAAGGAATATTCATAAAATCAAAAATAAAAGGAGTGAAAGAATTACTTGTAAATGTTGGAAGTGGAGTTGTAGTAAAAAAAGATGTAAATGGTGCTAAAGCATTAGTAGAGCAACAAATCCATGAAATAGATACACTCAGTGAAGAATTTATTGAGAGAATCAACGCTAGTTTAAGAAAAGCATCAACACTAGAAGCTGACGTACAAAAAGTAATGGAAAAAAATGTTTAAATTTCTTAAAAATAAATTAAAGAATGCAGTAGATAAGTTCTCAAAAAAGGTAGAAGAAGAAGCTGAAGATGTAGAAGAGATTGAAACTCCTAAAGAAGAAAAAGTTGTAGAAAAAAAACAAAAAAAGATCAAAGAAAAAGAAAAAAAAGTTGAAAAAAAACAAGAAACTGTTGTTGAAAAAGAAACAAAAAAAGAAGAAATAGAACCCGCTGTTGAAGAAGAAAAAAAGGATTCTGAGCCTCGAGACAAGCCTAAGAAAAAAGGATTCTTTCACAAAATAACATCAAAAAAGATAAGCGAAAAAAAGTTTGAAGACTTATTTTGGGACCTGGAAGTAATGCTACTCGAAAATAATGTTGCAACAGAAGTAATAGAAAAAATCAAAGAAGATCTAAAAGAAAATATTGTTGACAAACCAATAAAAAAAGTAAGTGAAACAATACAAACCAGTTTAAGAGAAAGCATAAAAGAAGTTTTGAATGTTGAAAACATAGATTTAGAAAAAAAATTAGAAAAAACGCCCTTAGTAATTTGTTTCTTAGGAATAAATGGAAGTGGAAAGACAACAACCATTGCAAAATTTGCAAAAATGATGCTCGATAAGAAAAAAACAGTAGTACTGGCAGCAGCAGACACATTCAGAGCAGCAGCAATAGACCAACTACAAGAACACGCAGACAAACTAGGAGTTAAGATGATCAAACATGATTATGGATCAGATCCTGCAGCAGTAGCATTTGATGCAATCAAACATGCAGAAGCAAAAGGCATAGATGTTGTATTAATAGATACTGCGGGAAGGCTACATAGCAATGCTAATCTTGTAGATGAAATGAAAAAAATAATTCGTGTTGCAAATCCTGATTTGAAAATCTTTGTTGGAGAGAGCATTACGGGAAATGATTGTGTAGAACAAGCAACCAAATTTAATGAAGCAGTAGAAATTGACGGGATCATATTATCTAAAGCGGACATAGATGAAAAAGGCGGAGCGGCAATATCTGTTAGTTATGTAACTGGAAAACCAATAATGTATCTTGGGATGGGTCAGGAGTATAAAGACATTGAAGAATTTAATTCTGAGAAAGTGCTTAAAACATTAGGATTGTAGAAAAATATATAAACTCAAAACCTAATTTCTAAATAGGGGGAATAAATGCATTACTCAGAAGCGCTAAAAAGACCATTCACAGATTTTAGAAAATTAATCTTAGGAATACTTCTTACAATAGTTCCAATAGTGAATTTCTTTGCATTAGGTTATGTATTAGAGTGTGCAAGAACCGCAAACAGACAAAGATTTAAACTTCCCGAGTGGGACCAATGGGGAGAAAAGTTTGTAAACGGATTTTTTATGGTAGTTATAGGGTTTGTTTATTTCATACCCGCAGCAGTATATGCAGTACTTGCCTTTGGAACAGTTATTATTAATGTGTTAGAAGGAAAAGGCATAGAACAACTAATCGCAAGCTCAGCAGGATTAGTAATCATTGGAGTAATCATACTATTGATAACTGCATATGTATTTCCATCAGCAATACTTTCATTTGGGTTTAGCAAGAAATTAGGAAAAGCCTTCAATATAAATTTAGTATTCAAAAGAGCGTTTACAGCAAGATATTTCAAAGCATGGATTGTTGGAGCACTAACTTATCTTGTTATCGCACTAGCATTAGGAGGAATAAAAGGATTAAGCCCTGCATTTGCAATACAACAAGTTGGCAATGCAATAATAAGTTTTGTTGGCGGAACAATCTTTTACACTGTAATTGGAGAAGATTACAAATGAATGATATATTATTAAGATTAGGAGTTTCCTTTGCGTTTGCATTAGTTGCAACATTATTTTTATCAATGAGTTTTTTCTTTTTACATGAAAAAGGTTATTTAAAAAATAATATGATTATAGCAGGAATATTCGCAGCATTACTGTTTGTGTTTTCTTTCTTCTCAAACATAATACTAACAACGATCATACTATTAGTAACCTTAATGGTGGTAAAATATATTTATGTAAAAACATGGAAAGAAACATTCAACATTTGGGGAGTGTGGATAGGACTCTGGGTAGTATTAATATTATTTATAACAACAATAGTATGGATTGCACAACCAATTCCAACACTAATCTAAGAATTCTAAGTTTCCTTTAAGATAGACTCCTTTCTTAAGCTCCACGGGACGCCAAGAATCTTGTACTAGTTTTGCTTCTAACCAGTCAGCAAGTTCTTTAGGATTGCCTATTGTAGCCGAGAGGCCAATAATTTGAGGGTTGGTTAATAATGTTTTAAGAATGGTTAAGGTTACTTCCAAAGTAGGACCACGACTTAAATCATTTAGCAAATGTATTTCGTCAACAACAACAGTTTTGATGTATTTAAGCCAAGGAGAATTGTGTCTAATTAATGAATCTAGCTTCTCTGAAGTACAAAAGATCAGATCATAGTCTGCAAGATAAGAATCCGTAGAATCCATATTACCAATTGAAACAGCTATTCTGATTAATTTTTCATATTTCTTTTTGAACTCCTTAAACTTTTCAGTAGCTAGTGCTCTCAACGGAACAATGTAAATACCCTTGCCCTTATTTTCCATTATAGATTTGATCAAAGCAATTTCTGCAATAAGAGTTTTACCAGAAGCAGTAGGAGTACAAACCAATAAGTTACTGCCTTCTAACAAACCTGCACCTATTGCTTTTTCTTGAGAAGGCCTTAATTCAGTTATATCCGGATTTAATACATTAAAAAGATCTTCAGGTAATTGAGATTTGATTTCTATTAAGTCCATTTAGAGGAAGAATGCTTAATCACTTAAATTAGTTATCTTTTCCTTAAGATCAGATGGTGAGAATTCTAGATGCTGGAATATTTGAGATTCTAATGCTTTCTGTTTAGCAAGAATTTTATCTAATACAGCAATATTTTCTGGTTTCATTTGTTTTAAACGACTAATACGCTCATCAAGAGACAAGATATCAGTTTCTAGAACTCGTACATCAGCATAATAAACTAACAATTCTTCCCAACCATTAAATTTGCTTTCTAAAATGAAATCTCCCTTGTGATGTTTAACTGCAGCAGCAAGCTTGGGAAAACCTAACTCCTCAAGAATTTTAGCTCCAACAAGAGAATGATGCTGTTGTACAGCCTCATTTTTTCCAATATCATGAAGTAAGCTTGCTCGATCTGTTAGCTGAAGATCTATTAATTCTGTTTTTGCAATTAAAGAGTTAGCAAGAAACACTGCGATTTTATTAACTAATTTTGAGTGCTCAAGAACTTGCCCAGTAATTCCATGTTGTTCAAGTAAACTCAAACACTTTTCTCGCTTTGGTAATACTGTGTAATGCTTATCCATAATTTGCATTTCTTGGGATGGTTTATAAATTTAATTATTCTTAATTACAATCAAAAATTCGGAAAATCTGAGAAAAAGGCGTTTAGAACGCAATCAAGAGGTTATACGTCGTAAAGAAAAGATTTATCGACGGATAGAAAAACATAAAATTGATTTATACGTCGTAAAGAAAAGTCCATACGACGACAGAAACAGGAATATGACGAGTTATACGTCGTAAAGAATAAATCTTACGACGACAGAACCAAATACAAAAAATATAAATAGACACAACCCCCAAAAAAACGTATGCAAAACAAAATACGTACCATAATCCGAGAAGCCACACAAATCTTAAGAGAAAAAAACGTACCACACATAAAAGAACTCAAAAAATATTTGTCTCACCTAGAAAGATACAAAAAAGAGACAAAAGCATACAAACAGCTTAACAAAATAACATCAAGCATAATAAGAGAAACACACTCAACACTTACTGAAAAAGAACAAACTCGACTCCAATATTGTTTTTTAAAAATTAACCATTACTTAAGAAGCCAAAACATAAAAGATACCATCATAAACCACCCCCACAAAAAAATTGGTTTTCTATTACAATCCCATAAAAAATACAAAGTGGTAAAAAAAATTAATGGAAATCACATTATTTTAAACGCCACTGGACTCTTTCACTCAAAAAGAAACAAAGTAAATGGTCAAATTTTGACCTCAATATTAGGCGACCAAATATCTAAGCTAATTGAACGAGAAGACTTAGATGTAGATTACTTACATGAACGTGACATATACACAAAAAAACTAAGAAAAGAGTTTATTGATAGAGAAAAAGAATATATTGCAGAAGACGAATTAGACAAAGAAGACGCAAACCTTGATCCTTCAGACGAAGATCTAATCGAATCTGAGAGAGATTATGTAGAGCCAGCATACTTATTTTCGAGATTATTAGTTTATGATAAGCCAGAAGATGATTTAGACCATACAATACTAAAAACTTTAACTGATCATTTTATCACATTAATAGAAAAAAATCCCGAACTTATAATTCAAGACCTAAAAATAAATTTATACATAGGAAACTTAGCAAAAAGAGCAGGTTATTATTACAAAATTGATCAAGACTTAATAGAAATTTTCATCAAACTAGATTTTAGTGCTTTACAACTAGTTGCAAATAAAATTGTAGGAACCGGAATTCCCCCAACAGATTTTGAAGCAACTGCATTTCATGAATTAGGACATTTATACGACACTTCATTAAAAAAACAAAAAACAAAAAAAATACAAAGACTGTTTTCACATCTAAAATCGGAAGGAATAGCTGAAGCCCTGTCCTTAATTAAAACCATAACCGTAGACACATATGAATCCCATCCCTTAACAATTGAAGGAAGAAACATTGTGATAAACAGCAATTCAAGACTGATAACACCTTCAAACCATCTTAAAAAAGTCAACTTAAAAAGAATCTTACAACAAGTACAGAGTGGGAAAAAATCTGTTGATGAAGCCTATAATCAAAGAGGACAATTACATTATGCAGGATATAAAATAATGTTCTTGATATTATTACATGAACTTGAAGAAAAAGCCACCTGCTTTAATGGAGATTTAAGTCTTATTGAAGAATTAGACGATGCAACCGAGGATTATTCATTAATCACTGAAAAAGAAGCGGTAAAAAACCTTTTTGATCCGAATACCCATGTTTTTTTTGAAGTGCAAGATCTAAAAAGGTTAATTAAACACTTAAAGCATCACACATTGTTGACTTATTTTAAACTGTATGCCAAAGCCTGCAAAAAACTTGACTTTAAAGAAGAGATCCCATTCTATGAAATTTTACTCGCAATTAAAACAGATCCTGAAATTGAACTAAATCAATTCATCCCATAATTAGTGATTTTCCAGTCATTTGTTTAGGTTTTTTAATCTTAAGAATTTCTAACAGAGTGGGGGCAATATCTGCCAAAACACCATCACGTAAACGCTTAACATTTTGAGAAACAATCGTACAATAAACCGGATTCAAAGAATGTGATGTACAAACTTTATTTGTCTTAGGTTCAATCATTTCTTCACAATTCCCATGATCTGCAGCAATTATTGTGGTACCATTTTGTTTTTTTACTGCCTCAACAACCTGCTTAACACAAGAATCGACAGTATTTACTGCTTTTAGAGCTGCGTTGAGCTTACCCGTGTGTCCAACCATATCAGCATTAGCATAATTCACAATTATTACATCATAAAAATCGTTGTTGATCACGCTAACAAGCTTTTTTGTTATTTTATTTGCAGACATTTCAGGTTTAAGATCATATGTTGCAACTTTGGGAGAAGGAATGATATATCTTGTTTCACGTTTGAAAGGTTTTTCTTTCTCGCTGTTAAAGAAAAACGTTACGTGAGCATATTTTTCAGTTTCTGCAATACGAAACTGCTTTAATCTATGTTTAGCAAGAACTGCCCCAAGATTATTTGGAATCTTAGGTTCACGAAAAGCAATCTTTCCCAAAATTCCTTTATAATAAGGTGTGAACGCAGTGAAAAATAATTTAACTTTTCTTCTTTTGAAGTGTTTGAAAAAAGTATCAGTAATCGCATGAGTTAATTGTCTAGCACGATCTAAACGATAGTTGAAAAAGATTAGCGAATCTTTCTTATTGACTCCATTATAACCATTCAGAACCGTTGGTAAGATAAATTCATCAGTAATCCCTTTCTTGTAAGATGACTGCACTGCCTTTTTAGGAGTTGAATCATGTTTTCCCCGAGCATTAATGATTGCGTTGTAAGCTTTTTCAGTTCTATTCCATCGTTTATCTCGATCCATTGCATAATATCTGCCAGAAATAGTGGCGATCTCTCCTGGAAAGGATTTTAGTTGGTTGTTTAGTTGAGAAATATAAGTTAGTGCAGATTTGGGAAGACAATCTCTACCATCTGTAAAAACATGAATCTTCACATCAGTTAAATTATGCTGTTTAGCAAGTTTTAATAACGCAAATAAATGAGCTTGATGGGAATGGACTCCTTTATCAGAAAGCATCCCCATCAAATGAAGGGTTGAGTTATACTTTTTACAATTCTTAATTGCTTGCAAGATTTGTTTATCATGAAAAAAAGATTTGTCCTTTATTTTCTTGTTTATGATTTCAAGCATTTGCGAAACAATCCTTCCTGCTCCGATATTAATATGGCCCACTTCTGAATTACCCTGAAATCCTTTAGGAAGACCAACATACTGACCAAAACACTTCAGCTTACTTGTGGGATCTGTTTTTCTTAACTTAGTAATGAATGGAGTCTTACCCGCTTTTAGAGCATTACCCTTCTTGTATTTACTTATTCCCCATCCATCAAGTATTACTAATACAACTGGTTTCATTTTTTCTTTATGACCTTAAACTGTTTTAGATGCGAAAGTGAATTAGTTGCAATAATATTCTTATCTCGAGAAGTTGCAGGTTTTCCATTAATATTAACTACCTTTCCCCCTGCCTCTTTAACCAGCAGTATTCCTGCAGCAATATCCCCGGGTTTAATCCCATACTCAAAAGCAGCATTAGCCTTACCACTCGCAACCAATCCAAATTCCAGAGCAGCCGAACCCAAACTCCTAATGTGAAGCGCTCTGTTAATTAGATCAGTTCTTAACAGTTTCATTAGTGCAACATTACAAAAAACATTGGTACTAACAAAATAAAGAAGATCTTGTGAAGTTTTTGTTACATGAATAGGTTTGTTGTTTAGAAACGCTCCCTTTCCCTTCTCTGCGTGAAATAAAAGATTAAGAGCAGGAACATAAATGACTGCAACAACCGGTTTCTTTTTATATTCTAAACCAATAGAGATAGAATAGAAGGGGAGTTTATGAGCATAATTTAAAGTACCATCCACGGGATCAATAACCCACCTATAATCTGATTTTTGTTTTAATTCTGGACGTTCCTCACTCCAAATAGAATGAGAGGGAAATGATTTTTGAATTATATGTATTATCTTTTTTTCAGATTCCTTATCAACATTAGTTACAATCTCCTTCTTTTCCTTATGAGAAATGGTAAGTTCTTTTTTAAAATACTTTGAAGTTATTCTTCCAGCAGCTCTTGCAGCCTTAATTGCAATCTTAAGTTCTTTTGATCTCATAATTCTTCCTCAATCCTCAATAATTGATTGTATTTTGCTAGGCGTTCTGATCGACAGGGCGCTCCAGACTTGATTTGACCAGCACCCAATCCAACAACAAGATCTGCAATGAACGAATCTTCAGTTTCACCAGAACGATGCGAGACCATAACATTCCAGCGTTGTTTTTTAGCTAGTTTGAATGCGTTGATGGCTTCTGTTAAAGTTCCTATTTGGTTTACTTTTAGTAAAAGACAATTACAAGATTTGGCTTTAATCGCTGTTTCCATCCTTTCAATGTTAGTAACTAATAAATCATCACCAACAATTTGAACACTCTTACCAACAAGTTTGGTTAGCTTTGCAAAAGAAATGAAGTCTTCTTCATAAAAAGGATCTTCTAAAGAAATAATTGGGTATTTTAATAACATTCTTCGATACTTTTGGACTAGTTTATCTTTTGTTAGCGTTCTCTTATCAATTTTATACTTACCCCTTTTAAAAAAAGATGTTGCCGCTGCATCCATTGCAATTTTTATTTTTCCTTCATAACCTGCAGCTTTAATAGCCTTAGTTAAAAGTCTTAATGCTTGAGAAGTTGTTGCTATGTTAGGAACAAAACCCCCCTCATCACCCACATTAGTGGAGTTTGCCCCCCTTTTTTCTAAAATGTGTTTCAACATATGATATGTTTCAGAACCCATCCTCAAGGCTTGTTTAAATGATTTTGATTTAGGAACAATCATGAATTCTTGAATAGCAAGTTTAGAATCAGAATGTTTTCCCCCATTGATAACGTTGAAGAATGGAGTGGGAAGACGAGGTTTTGTTTGAGCTAATTTTGAAATATGTTTGTATAAAGGAATATTTTTTATTTTTGATGCCAAACGTGCATTGGCAAGACTTACCGCCAAAATAGCATTAGCACCCAATATAGCTTTATTAGGCGTGCCATCTAAAGTAATTAAAAAATTGTCCAATGCCTTCTGATTAAAACAAGACATTCCTTTAATCGCTGGAAAGATTATTGTATTAACGTTAGCAACTGCTTTTTTAACACCCTTACCAAAATAACGCTGTTCATGATCTCTAAGTTCTAAAGCAGCATGAATACCAACAGAAGCACCAGAAGGGACAGAAGCAGTAGCTTTAATCTTTTTGGAGAACAAATCAACCTCAATAGTGGGAGTGCCTCTAGAATCTAGGATTTCTCTAGCAATAACTTTAGTAATATTAGTATACATTCTCACCCCTTCAAAACCATTTTAGGGTTAAAATAATATAAATGTATCGAAAATGAGACAAATTTTCGGAACATCTATCCCAAAAATCTAAGATTTTTGTTATAAATGTTGTTATTTTTAGCAAACTTTATAAACATGCAGACAGCATGTAGTCTACATGCACAAAGTAAAGATAGATGTTTACCTATCTAAAGAACACAAAGAAGAAATATTAAAACGAGCCAATAAGCTAGGCCTGTCTCTTTCTGATTATATGAAACTAAAAGCTCTGGATAAATTAAAAGATGAATAGAACTGCCGAACACTGGATACTAGTAATGTTTTGTTTAGTGATAATTGGGATCGGATTTGGAACAGGAATAACTGGAATGGTGACGGGAGGCTATCAAGATAATATTGATAAAACGTTTGATGAAAGTTCAGTATATTTATGGACGCCACAAGTTAGCACTTCATTAGGGGGCGTGGCAGTAAGTGGAATGGCAAATGGAACGGGGTTAGTAAGAAGTTATTTGGTTAAGGGAACTGATTTTTATTTAATAAATGAGTTTAGTGTTAATAGCGAAAGTGTTAGCTTTGATTCTTATTGTGTGGAAACCTGTAATTTGGAGTTGAAAAAAAATAAGTATTTGATCAGACACGAAATCGAGGGCGAGGTTGAGTACGTTCTTAATTCAATTGTTTATTCTAAAGATCCAATTACAAGTGGAAATTATAGTTCCATTAACATAACCACAAACAACACAATAACCACCGAAGATGAAACCATAACAACAACACAACATTCTGCCAGGATAAATAAATTAGTGAAATGGGAACAAAAAATTAAGGTAAATAAAAACAAAAATGTAACTGTTACATTACCAACTAATGCACAAAATGTAATTACAAATAAAAAAGGTCAAGAAAAAGAATTTGGGGCAGCAAAAAGTAAAGCGAAAAAGAAAAAGAAAACAGAAGAACTGACCCCTGAAGATGAATTAATAACCGAATACTTTACCGAAGCACCATATTCTGAAGAAGAAGTTGTTACAAATGGAAAAGAGATCCTGATTGTTGGTCCAGATTTACCACATTACACCAATGTAACAGCATTTACAAATTTACCTAATGAAATTAGTGAATTAGATAGAGTTAAGCTATATTGGAATGTAAATGGTGGAAAGGAAGAGGTAAGTTATACCGCAAATGATACAAACAACAATGGATTATATGACTACCTTGAATGGGTGGTTCCACATTTATCTAATCAGAGTTATTCATTGATTATTGAAATTAGTTCTGCCCAACATTTAGATTCTAACAAAGAATTTATTGCAGATATTTACGATATTGTACAAGCACAAGATGATAATTGGGTTACAGTTGATGATGGAGAATACGTAAGAGTAACCTTTGAAGAAGAATTAGACAATACAAGAGACATTACAATATATGCAAAATCAAATGGGAGCGCCACAGTAGAAGTTTATTCACAAGGTTCTGATGTATTGTTAATAACTTTTGAAAATGTTTCAGAAGATAAAGAGTATAAAAAGTATTTGACTGAGCTAAATGGAACTGAAGATACATTTGACTTAAAAGTTGTTGATTCAGCTGTAGAGTTTGATTATATTGTTGATCCAGTTTCTATAACCGATTTTATTTCTACTTGGGATACTTCAAAAACGTCATCTGGTTCAAGTGATGCAACTTCTGTCAGACTCCCATTAATTAATGGAGGGAATTATGATTTTGAAGTTGATTGGGGAGATGGAAGTACTGATACAATTACAGAATACAATCAAGCAGAAGTAACTCACAGCTATGATTCAGGAGGGATTTATCAGATTAATATTTCTGGAACACTTGATGGTTTTAGTTTTAATAATGGAGGAGACAGGCTTAAATTAATCAATATAAGTCAATGGGGAAATCTCACACTGGGTTCTTCAGGAGGATATTTTTATGGATGTACTAATTTAAATATTTCTACAACAGATATTTTAAACACAAGTGGGACAACCTCTTTTATTAATGCATTTAGAACTAGTGGCGTATCAACAATACCTAATATAAGTAACTGGGATATGTCCGCAGTTACAGATTTATCTTATATGTTTTATCAAGCAGATAGTTTTAATT
Source organism: Candidatus Woesearchaeota archaeon (assembly GCA_018653365.1). Classification (GTDB taxonomy): domain Archaea; phylum Nanobdellota; class Nanobdellia; order Woesearchaeales; family JABIAG01; genus JABIAG01. The sequence goes on along the minus strand of JABIAG010000003.1, from coordinate 65,436 downwards.
CAAACCTTACAGGGTGGGATGTTTCAAATGTAACAACATCATATCAAATGTTTTATGGTTGTGATGCTTTCAATGGAGATATGAGTAATATGAACTTTTCAAGCAATACTAATCTTGCAAACATGTTTACTTATGCTTCTGCATTCAATGGAAATGTTGATAATTGGACAATTGGAGCTGCGACTTTACGAAACATGTTTGAACAAGCAGATGCATTCAACCAAGACATACACACATGGGACACAAGTAAAATAACATCAACCTACCAAATGTTTTACGGAACCGACTCTTTCAATGGAAACATGCAAGACATGAACTGGTCAAGCAATACAAATTTTGCAAGCATGTTTCAATCTGCACCAGCATTTAATGGAAACGTAACAAACTGGCATTTAGGTGAGAGTCCAATAAGCATGCAAAACATGTTTTTATCTGCAACTTCATTCAACCAAGACATACACACTTGGGACACATCAAAAGTAACAACCACAGTTTCGATGTTCCAATCCGCACACGCTTTCAACGGAAGCATGAAAGACATGAACTGGTCAAACAACGCAAACTTCTACAGAATGTTCTACTCAGCAACAGCATTTAATGGGAATGTGAGTAATTGGTATCTCGGAGATGTCTCAACAGGAATGCAAGAAATGTTCCGATCAGCACCAGCATTCAACCAGCCTTTAACTAATTGGGACACATCAAAAGTAACAAGTATGAACACTATGTTCCGGGGCGCAACTTCATTTGACCAAGATTTGGGAAGTTTAAATGTTTCAGGAGTTACAGACTTTACTAATATGCTTTATGTTACACAAATATCAACAACTAATTACGACAATTTATTAACTGGCTGGGCTGCATTAGATACTCTGAGTTCATCCGAACCATTCCATGCAGGAACTGCCACATATTGTTTGGGTGCAAGTGCTAGAAATGACACTTTAATTGGCACATATGATTGGACTATTACTGATGGAGGATATGATTGTACAGGAGTTGAAATTCCTGACACAACTCTTCCGTATTTTACAGACTCAACACCAACAAATCAAACAATTGCTCAGGGCACAGCTTTGAGTTATAATATTAATGCGACTGATGAGACTGCTTTGGATTGTTTTGCTGTGAATGATTCGACGAACTTTGCAATTAATTGTTCGGGGACTTTGGTTAATAATACTATTTTGGGATTAGGTTTGTATAATTTGAATATTACAATTAATGATAGTTCTAATAATTTGAATTCTAGTTTGATGTGGGTTAATGTTACTGATCAGACTTTCCCTTTGATTGATTTTTTTTCTCCAACTTTGGATAATGGTTCGAGTACTACAAATACTTCTGTTGAGATTAATGTTTCAATTAGTGAGTTGAATCTTGATGAAGTAAAGTATAATTGGAATGGGACTAATTTTACGATGTTTAATGATTCGTTAGTTTTGATGATGAATTTTGATAATGTTAGTGCGTTGGGTGAGAATGATACGCATGTTGTTGATATGAGTGGGAATGGGAATAATGGGGCATTGACTGGAAATCCAGTTGTTAATGTTACTAATTGTAAATATGGGAATTGTTTTACTTATGATGGGGTTGGAGATGCAATAATTGTTGCCCATGATTCTGATTTTGTGTTTAGTGAGTCTATGAGTACTTCTTTATGGGTTAAGCCAAAAACATTACCTGCAGGAGATGTTTATTTTGGTAAAACATTGTCTAATGTAGGCTATACATTAAGAATAGATGACGCTAGTGCAAATAATTTAGAGTTTTATGTTGGTACGGGAGCGGGTTATATGTTTAATACAAAGGCACATGGGATGGTTGCAGGAAATTGGTATAATATTGTTGCTCAGTATAATGGAACAGATGGTGAGCTTTTTGTTAATGGGGCATCAATAGGTTCTACTTCTTTTCCAACAACTCCTAATTGGGGAACAAGAGACCTTTGGATTGGGGGACATGCTACTGGTGGAGCAACCCATATTATTGGAAATATAGACGAAGTCCGTATCTGGAATCGTTCATTAACAGCAGATGAAGTCTATCAACAATATGTTTCAAATTTAAATAAGTTTAATTCTACACAATGGTATCTTTATGTTAATCAATCATTGAATGCAACTGATGGTTTGTCTGTTGGGGATTATACTTATTTTGCTTCGGCTAAGGATTCTGCTGGGAATGAGAATTTGACTGAGGTTAGGAGTTTGACTATTGAAGCGGCGGAAACACCAGATACAACGGCGCCGAATATTAGTTTTGAAGAACCAACAGAAGATAATGCTACTGAGATTTCAGTTGATTCGATTTATGTTAATGTAAGTTCAGCTGATGAGACAAGTAATATTTCTACTTTTATTGATTTTGATAATTCGCTTGTTAGTTGGTGGAGAATGGACGATGTAAACGCTTCAGGAGACCCAACAGACTACACTGGAAGGAATAATGGTTCACTTATTGGAAATGCATTGATAAATGCATCTGGAAAACTAGGGCATGCGACATATTTTGATGGAACTGGAGATTACGTGAATGTTGGACAAGATTCTAGTCTTAATTTTAGCGAAGAAGTGACAATAAGTACTTGGATTAAGAGACCTGCGATTACTTCTAATAGTGGTCTGAATGCTATTGTGTCAAGATATGATACTGATGCTGCTGAGACCAATAGAGGATGGTATCTAGCAATTTATGATGCTAATGCTAATGCAGTTTATCAGCCAAGATTTGTTTTAGAAGATGGTTCAAGTACGGGTGCAGTTCAAGGAACAACAACTGTTGATGACAACAAATGGCACCATGTTGTTGCAGTTTATAATGGTACAACTCAGACAATATATGTTGATGGAGGAGAAGATAATTCTGGAACTTTTAGTGGAGATATTTTTGATAGACCTGATGAAAATGTTTATATCGGGGCAAGGGATGATGGAACTGAAAAATTCTGGAAAGGATATATTGACGACGTAATGATCTTTAATCGTTCATTAAGCGCAGATGAAGTTCTTGGATTATATGCAAATACCACTTCAAAATATGTTGAAGCTAATTATACTGGTTTAGCAGAAGGAGATCACACATTCAAAGCATACTCACAGGATTTAAGTGGAAATGTAAATGAAACTGAACTAAGAACTCTAACAGTAGATGCAGTTGACGAAAGTGCCATCCAATATGTTGGTCAATGTGGTGAACTTAACATCTCAAATGCAATTTATAACCTAAATGCATCCGTTAACAACACAGGAACCTGTTTTACAATTGCTGCCAACAACATAACTTTGGACTGTGTTGGCTATGAAATCAATTATAGTTATGCTGGAACTTTGGGGTATGGTATCAATAATTCCGGAGCATATAATTTTACCACCATAAAGAATTGTGTGATTAAAGAAGGAATCGATACTACAAGGTACAAATACGCAATTTATTCCGAGGGTGGGAACAATGGAACAATTGAAAATAATACAATAACAACCACAGGGATGAATGGTTATGGAATCTCCTTATCCTCCTCTTCAGACTGGACAATTGAGAACAACACCATAACAACCTTAGGGAGTTTGGGTTATGGGATCTCACTAGCATCATCTTCAAACACAACCATCTCTAACAACAACATCACAACACTAATTAATTATCAGCTAGCTCATGGAATCTATCTTACATCATCAGCTAATAATTTGGTTGACAATAATTTAATAACAATAAATGCAAGAAATGCTTATGGAGTTTATTTATTATCAGATTCAATCTCCAATACAATAAATAATAATACAATTTCAGCTTCAGCCACACAAAATCCATCTCATGGAATTTATCTTGCATCACCAGGCAATACCCTATCTAACAACACAATAACCGCTTTTAGAATTAGCTATGGCATTTATGTTACCTCAAACAATAACAATATAATTTCAAACAAAGTTTCAAGCTTGGGATCTTCAATCTATCTCTTGTCAACTTTAAACAATACCTTAACTGACAACAATGCTAATTCATCTGCAGCAAATAGTTATGTTATTGATGGAACAATTATTGATCATTTTAACCATTCAATTGACTCTTCAAATACTGCAGAAGGAAAACCAGTAAATTATTCATTTAATTATAACAATTTAGTTTATGATGGAATTAATTTAGCTCAGTATGGACAAATCATATTTGCCTGGAGTAATAATATTACAGTTCAGAATTCAAATATTACAGATGACGGGATAAGTTTATTTCACACAACAAATTCAACAATCAACAATAATTTCATAAATTCATCTACAGGTTATGGAATTTGGTTATATCCGAATTCAAATAATAATAACCTCAGTTCAAACAGAATCATCACAGATTCAACATATGGACATGGTACATTCCTTGATACCAGTTCAAATAACATTTTAGAACATAACAATATTGAGTATAACGGAACTTCTGCTATAGGAATTTATCTCTATGACAGCCCAAACAACAATCTAACAGGCAATAATCTTTCTTCAGGCCAGGGGGCAGGTTACAATACACACGGAGTTTACTTAAGAGGATCCAATAATAATGTAATAACTTCAACAATAATCAATATAAGTGATACTGAATATGATTCAGGAACAAATGGGATTTATCTCTATTTAAGCTCAAATAACGTCATATCAAATGCATCAGTTAATCTTTATGGATATGCCCTGAAGGGAATTTATCTATATGACGATTCACTTAACAATACAATATCAGATTCAACATTCACAATAACAAAAGATGGTGGAACAAATTATGCCCTGCAGGCAAATAAGGATGTAATAACTGCAACATTCATAAATACAGTATTAAACTGTACAAATCATTTAGATATTTATACTGGTACAGACACGGATGCAGGTTCCTGGCTGAATTTCATAAATGTCACATTTGATGAAACTGAAACTTCCATTAATGATGTTCTGGATTTGAATGTTTCATGGTACTTAGACGTTTATGTGAATGATACCTTAGGGAATAACAAACAAGGAGTAAATGTAAGTGTAGATGATGTTAATAATAATGAGAAGTTTTCTGTCTTAACAGATGTTACGGGAAATATAGTAAGACAGACCGTTAAGGAGTATACACAAAACAAGACAGGAACTTATAATTATACCCCCCATAGTTTGAATGCAACTCTAACTGGTTTAAGCAGCTATTCTAATTCAAGCATCAACATATCAACAAACCTGCAGATAAATATTGAATTATCAGATTATTTCCCAACCATAAGTTATGTCAGCCCAACACTTGATAATGAAAGCTCACCGACTAATACTTCTGTTGAAATAAATGTTTCAATTAGTGAATTTAATTTGGATGAGGTTAAATATAATTGGAATGGAACTAATTTTACAATGTTTAATGATAGTCTTGTGTTAATGATGAACTTTGATAATCGTTCAGCTTTAGGTGAGAATGATACTTATGTTGTTGATATGAGTGGGAAGGGGAATGATGGGAGTTGTAGTGGGGATAGTTGTCCTAGTTGGAGCTCGAGTGGAAAATATGATCAAGCATATAGTTTTGATGGAGGAGACTATTTTTCTACAGGATATAACCACAGTACTAATGTTGGTACAATCATATACTGGGTCAAATATGATGTTGTTTCACCAATAGATCAGTTGGTAGGTCATCATGATGGAAATAACAGGAGATTTTATATTGGAATTGATGGAACCGGAAATACATTTTATGGATTTGGAGATACTTATGAAGGGAATGGAAATGGGAATCCCGGAGTTCATGGAATAAGTGCAGGGGACTGGCATATGCTGACTCTTACCGGAGATGGGACTACGGCAACTTATTATGTTGATAGCATTGCAAAAGATACATTTACTTATTCTTGGACTGCTGGAACAAGCACACGAGAGTTTTATATTGGCGATCTTAATATTGTTAGTGGCCAATATGCTGTTAATGGATTAATCGATGAAGTTAGAGTTTGGAATCGTTCTCTTTCAGCTTCAGAAGTTTACCAACAATATGCTTCAAACTTAAATAAGTTTAATGAAACGCAATGGTACTTGTATGTGAATCAAAGTTTGAATGCAACAGACGGACTACCAGATGGAAATTACACATATTCTGCCAGTGCAAAAGATGATGCAGGAAATGAGAATATTACTGAATTAAGAACAGTAACTATTGATACTAGTGTTGATACCGTTAACCCAATCATAAACACTGCAGGCGGTGGAGGAGGAGGCGGCGGAGATGGATCAATTGAAACGCTAGAAGAACCAATTGGATACGTAAAAGAGATAAGAAAAGAGATTGAGACAACACGAAGTAAAATCTCAGTAAATCTAATCGAAGGAGAGGGAGAAACAGAAGAATTAACAATAATCAATACAGGTGATACAGTCTTAAAACTTAGCATAGACATCAGAGGATTAAAAAATGTACACAGCTCAACAAACAGCATAACCCTGGATCCAGGAAAAGCAGAAACTATCACATTAGACTTTATAGCAAAAGAAACAGGAGTGCATACAGGAAACGTACTAATTGAAACACAGGGAATAATGAAATCCATCCCAATAGTAATGAAAGTTGCAACTGAAAAAGTATTATTTGATGTTAAGATGGATGCAGAAAGAAAAGAACTAGATTCTGGAAAAGATCTAAAAACACAAATAACCTTGTTAAGCATGGGAAAACCAAAAAAGGTTGATGTTGTAATAACTTACACAATTAAAGATATGGACGACAACACTGTTTGGAAATCTTATGAAACCCTGGCAGTAGACAAAGAATTAAGTTTTGTAAAAAAATTCTCAACAAATAATTTAATAACTGGAAATTACATAGCAACTGTTCAAGCAGACTATGAAGGAGCAGTAGCAGTAGCAGGCAACATGTTCAAAGTTAAAGGAGGGAAAGAACTGACAGCAGGAATGGCCGGGTTGTTGAATAAAGAAAGTTACACAAAAATTGATTCAAAATTGATCGGAGTGTTAGTAGTTCTTAGTTTAGTTTTATTCTTAATCGTTAGAACAGTAAAAACCTGGAAAAAAGAATAATATTTATAAAGTAAAGTTTCTATAGATACTCCATAATGGCTTCAAAAGGTAACCAAAAGGATACTGTTAAGATACCAACATCTCTAAATAAAGAACAATTAGCTATTATAGAAGGCCTACAAGGCGTATATGGAAATTCTTCAGCATCAGTAATAAGAAATATTTTAGTCATGTGGATACATCAAAACGTTGAGTTACCAAAAAAAGAGGGAAAACAATGAATGCAAAAATACTAATATTCATTCTAATGATAACCCTCTTTGCTACTAGTGTATTAGCAGCAGAATCGTTTAAAACAGACAATATACTAATCAAAGTATTACTAAAAGACCAACCAGAAGAACGAATAGTAAAATTAACCAGCATTTCAAATAAAGAACAAAACTTAGAAGTCTATCCAGAACACTTATCAGAAATAATCAACATACAAGAAAACAAATTCGCTTTAACACCTAGGCAAACCAAAAATGTTGTGCTAACAATTGGTTCAACAAATCAAAAAGGAATATTTGTAGGAAACTTTTTAGCCAAAAGCAAAAGTCAAGTAAAAAATATTCCACTAATAGTAGAAATAGAAACACAAAAAGTATTATTTGATGCAAGTACAACCCTCCAACTAAACCAAGAGATCAAGGCAGGAGGAAATTTAAATGTTGAATTAACATTATTTGATTTAAGAGATGTCGGATTGACCAATGTTGATATCGAATATGTAATAAAAGACTTCAAAGGCAATACAATCCTAACAGAAAGTTCGAATATAGCAGTTAACAAAAAAGAAACTTTTACAAAAACAATTCATCTTCCAAAAAGTATCGAAAGTGGACAATACGTATTTGGAATCATAATAAAACACGGCGATTCAATCGGAACATCAAGCCTAATGTTTAGTACTGAAAACGATAAACAGAGAGAACAATTCAATAGCAACAAGGATAATTTATACTGGTTAGCATTAATTATTCTTGCAGTAACTACCCTATCAGTAACAATGTTAATCGGAATGCATGTTCACTTATTAAGAAGAACAGTACACCACCATATACTCAAAAAACCCTACAAAAAACGTGAAATAAATAAAAAAAAGGTTTTGAAAATAGCTGAAATAACAGCAGCAATAATTATACTAGCATGTGTGTTTTATACCAAATTATTAACACTTGCTAAAATAGAGCTTGCATTTGCAAAAGCAAGTGGGTTTGTAACAGCCAACACAGTTTACCTATACAATTTAGTCTTACAATACCCTGCACACACAATTTTAGGCATACTGATAATTAGTTTAATAGTATTATTATACAAAGAATGGTATGAAATAAAAGAGTACAAAGAGATACTAACAATTACTCTAAGTATTGCAGTAATTATTGCAACACTGTACTATGCAGCATATACACAGATAATTACGTTCAGCATGTTTAACCAGATTTGGAGCTGGATCATAACAAACGCAGTATGGCTTTGGAATCTAGCAATTTATCATTTCGATTATTCAGTTGGAGGGCTGGCAATAATAATATTTTTAATAATTGCATACTTTTCAGGATTCCTAACAAGAATAAAAGAACTTTTTTAACCAATATAATTATCTGCTTTATTATTAGAAACTTCTTTAAGCTTATTAGTTTTTTCTAAAGAATCTTCTTCAATACTTTTAACTTCTTTTAGAAGTTTATCAACCTTAACATTAAGACTAAACTCCTTATTAAGAACGTCTAACAATGCTTTAGAACCATTAATTCCCACATAAAACGGATGGCCAAAAGTCTCTGTTAAAAAAATAAGAGAGGGGATCTTTGTTACCGCAGGTAGAACTCCACTTACCCCAATAATTGGACCAACAGTACCATAAACATCCTTGCTAACCTTGTGCTTTTTACAAAATGTTTGAATTACTTTTGAATTGTTACCAGTAGCAAACAAATTAGGCTTTTTAGGCTCTTCTTTTAACCCAATCCCTGCCAAAGTAATAACCTGTTTAATATCAAGCTCTTTAGAAAGATGATTAATTATACCACAAAAATCATAACAAGTTTTTTCATCAGGAGGTTGAATATCTCCAGTAAGTAATAACAAGTCTTTTTTGTTCTGCCTTTTTTTGTAATAAAGAGAAATTAAAGGAAGTTCAATCAAGTTTTTTTCATTAACAAAAACAGAATTTGGAAAAGAGTTAGAAAAAAAATCAATCAGTTTCTTAGCCTTCAGTTCCTCAATCAAAAAATCAACACTAATCTTACCCACATTACCAATTCCTGGAAGACCAACTAACAAAACACTATTCTTAGGTTTTTCTTTAAGCTTTTTAATAACTTTCCAAGTCATGCATTCAACTCCTTATACTTTCTTCTATAATCAGCATATTTATCTTCAGGAGAATATTTGGGAGGGCGTGGTGAAACTGTTTTTTTACTACAACAAGAAGCTTCAAGCGTGTATTTGCCACATTTTGAACATTTCATTATATGATTCATGCTTCGATCCTTTCAAACGAAAAAACACCTTTTCTTTTCTCAACAAAGCTCTCAACTTTATTTAACTTTTGTTTAAGTAATTTTTCAGCATCTTTAAACTCTTTGTCTTTAACCTCAAAAGAGTAAGCTCCAGCTCCAAGATATCTTACAACTGTTTGATCATCCAGAACTTCTTTGAAAAGAGACTTGATTTCAGAAACGCCATCAGAATTAAAAAAAGAAACTTTTAATTTTCCTTTAACAATAGCTTCTTCTGGTTGAATTTTTTCTCGTATAAACTCTTCTAATTTCTTAGCAATAGGGAGGTTAATTGTATCTTCAACTTTAACCACATTATCAACAACATCTCGAAAAAAATCAAAAACAAAATTGTATTCCACTCCAATTTTAGAAAACATATTAGTTAAATCTGCTGCAGGGAGTTTATTTTGTTCAGCAAAAAATTGTAAAAGTTTTTCAGCTTTTTGTTCTTGTTTAAGGTCATTCAAGAAATTTCTTTTCTGAATCTCAGTAACTCTTCTTAAACTAACATCAATATGGCCTTTTTCTTTATCAACTCTTAAAATTTTACAAACAATCTTTTTTCCTTCAACAACGTAATCACGAATGTTACGAATTCTACCTGGACTAATCTCAGAAATGTGAATCAGACCAGTACGACCTTCATAATGATCTAGCGTAACGAAAACAGAGTTAGGATTAACCTTAGTAACATTAACCAAAACTAAAATGTCTTCTTCAGGAAACCCCTTTTTCTTAAGCAACATTAGTTTAATACCTCTAAAATTCTAGCTCTAATCTTACCTTTACCACCTTTTGGATCAACCAGGGGTTCTCCACAAACTAAACATTTGACAGGTGTTGAGGCCTTACCAAAAGTATTTTGTTCATTATTGCATTTAGTACAACGAATTTTAAGGAATTTGCTATCTTTTACCATTATAATTACCTCCAAAACAAAGAATGGGAGGAACATTTTTAAAGGTTTTTGTTATTCTAAGATTAATGGAACTAGTAGACGTACACAATCATCTAGAATTGTTAAATGATTTAGATCATGCAATTATAAGAGCGAAAGAGAGCGGTGTTAAGAAGATTATTACTTCTGGAATTGATCATGAAACAAATAGAAAAGCACTTGAATTGAAAAAAGAATATGAAATTGTTGAATGTTCTTTAGGAATTTACCCAAAAGATGCTCTGAAAAAAGAGTATGAAGCATCAGGGAAAGCGTTTAAGGAGTGTGATGTTGAAGAAGAGATTGCATTCATTAAAAAACATCAAAAGGACATTATGGGTATTGGAGAAGTGGGACTGGATTTTAGTTCAGAAAATATTAATCAAAAAGAACAAGAAAAATTATTTGTTAAAATGATTAAATTAGCCAAAGAACTTAATAAACCACTAATTGTACACTCACGAAAAGCAGAAAAAGAAGTTTTAGAAATACTTGAACGCGAAAATGCTAAAAAGGTTGTAATGCACTGCTTTTGCGGAAACAAAAATCTAGTGAAAGAGGGGGCTTTGAGAGGATATTATTTTACTATTCCAACAAATGTTAATCGTGCATCTAATTTTCAAAGCATGGTGAAAGAGGTTAATATTAATCAGTTACTAACAGAAACCGACGGGCCATTTCTAAGCCCAATTAAGGGAGAACCAAATGAACCCGCAAACATAACAGTTACAATAAAAGAAATAGCAAAAATAAAAGGATTTGACGAAAAAGAAACCGCAAACAATATATTCTTGAACTATATGAGGTTGTTTAAATGATACAGATTATAGCAGTAAGTGGATTTGACTATGTTGGGAAAAACATGACCGCCATAAAAGTAGATGATGAAGTAGTAATCTGCGACATGGGAATACATCTAGAAAATTATATTAAGTTTACAGAAGATGAAGATCTTATTAACGTATCCCCTGAAGATCTAAAAAGGGTTGAAGCAATACCCAACACTAAAAATATTGAAGACATTAAAGGTCAAGTAAAAGCAATAATACCCACCCATGCCCATTTAGACCATGTGGGAGCAATTCCTTACTTAGCAAATGAATTTAACGCAGACATTGTCTGTACGCCATTTACAGCAGAAGTCATCAAAACAATCTTACGAGATGAAAAAATAAAAATCAACAATAACATAAGAAGCATACATCCCAACTCTTCATTCAAAGTTAGCGAAAACATAACAATAGAATTCATTAATGTAACACATTCAACACCTCAAACTGCAATGGTGGCTATACACACAAAATATGGAACCGTACTATATGCAAATGATTTCAAATTTGATCTTTATCCCACATTAGGGAAGAAACCCAACTTCAAACGGTTAGAAGAATTAGAGAATGTTGTAGCAGTTATTGTTGACTCTACCTATTCCAGGGATGAAAGAAAAATGCCCTCAGAAAGTGTTGCAAAACAAATGTTAAAAGATATTATGTTAGGGAGTTATTCTCATGAAAAAGCGATTATTATTACAACGTTTTCTTCACATATTGCCAGACTTAATTCGATAGTGCAGTTTTCTAAAAAAACTGGTCGGAAGTTATTGTTTTTAGGAAGGTCATTAAACAAATATATCAAAGCTGCAGAAAAAGTAGGGATTATTGATTTTTCAAAAGATGCAGAAGTAATAAGATTTAGAGGCAAGATATATAACAAATTGAGAACTGTAATGAAAGAAGGCAAAGAAAAATACATTTTAGTTGTAACGGGGCATCAAGGAGAACCAAAAGCAATACTATCAAGAATGGCCAATGGAGAAACACCATTCAGATTTGATTCAGAAGACTTTGTAATATTTTCATGTAAAACGATTCCATCCCCCCTAACAATCGAGGGAAGAAAAGTACTTGAAGAGAAGTTGAAAAGAACTGGAATAAGAATGTTCAAAGATATCCACGTATCTGGACACGCAGCAAAAGAGGATTTGAAAGATTTATTATTAATGGTAAAACCTAAAAATGTAATTCCTGCACACGGAGATGAATCAATGAAGCAGGGAATGCGTGAAATATGTCTAGCGATGGGATATGAAGAAAAACAAGTACATTTGTTACATGATGGAGAAAGTGTTAAGTTTAATTGACACTATAAAAATTTATAAAGTATTATCGTTTTTTTATATTAGGGGGAAATATGAAATTAACTTTAGCAGAACCAAAATATCTAAAAGAAAGTATTAGCATCATCTCAGAACTAGTTAATGAAGCAAAATTCAAGGTAACTTCTAATGGAATCGAGATGATTGCAATGGATCCCGCTAATGTAGCAATGGTAGTTTTTAAACTGCTTTCTAGTTGTTTTGTTGAATATAACATTAAAAAGGAGACTGAGATTGGCATTAATCTAACTAACCTAAGACAAGTACTAAGACGAGCCAAACCAACAGACGCAGTAACATTAGAATTCGGAGAGGATAACAAGTTAACAGTTATACTAAAATCAAAAACAACAAGAAGCTTCTCAATACCCGTAATGGAACTAGAAGACAAAGAACAAAAAGTACCCGAACTAGCATTCCCAGTAATAATAGAAACAGATGCAGAAGTAATAAGTGAAGCAATAGAAGACATAGGAGTTGTTTCAGAATCAGTAACACTAATTTGCGAACAAAAAAAATTAATACTAAAAGGAGAAGGAAATTTATCAAAAGCTCAAGTAGAAATTGAGTCAGACAAAAAAACAATCATAACAAACGATGAAACTGATCCTGTTAAAGCTAAATACTCTATTGAATACTTCAAAAAAATAATTGGTGGGAGTAAACTTTCTGACAGAGTTACACTCCTTTTTGATAAAGAATACCCAATGAAACTAACATTTCAAGAGGTGGATAAGGTACAACTATCATTTATATTGGCTCCGCGTGTTGAGAATAATTAAGTGTTTCTTCTTAAGAGTAGTGAATCACCCGATATCTTTATAAGCCTTTCTATCCAGTAAACTAATTAGTAAAACATATAAATGATAAAAATAAGGAAATACAGGTGATCTTATGGAAAACGAACCAAAAATCAAAGCAAATAAGGGAATGTCATTCTTCGAACTAATTGAAAAATTCCCCCAATCTACCGAAATATTACAAAATAATGGCCTACATTGCATGGGTTGCATGATGGCAAAAGTAGAAAGTGTAGAGCAAGGATGTAAAATGCATGGAATGGATGATGCACAAATCGATAAAATGATTGAGGAGATAAATGGCGAAGTCCCTAACAAAAAAACTGATAACTGACGTCGTTGCAGAAGCAGTCGGCGAAGATGCGCTACCCATATACTTCTATTTAAAAACGCGAAAAGACATTTCTGAGTTTAAAATTGCAGACGATACAAAAACAGAAATACATGCAGTTCGCAATATATTATACAGATTACATAATGAAAGCCTGGTAACATATAGAAGAAAGAAAGATAAAGAAAAAGGGTGGTACATAAGCTACTGGACACCTGCACTGAAAAGAGTACTAGAACTCGTAGAAATCCTAAAAAACAAAAAATTAGTCAAATTCAAAGAAAGATTAGAAAAAGAAGAAGAAAATGAGGGCAACTACTTTATGTGCCCACAAGCATGCGTAAGAATGGAATTCTACACCGCAACAGAACACGAATTCAAATGCCCTGAATGTGGCAGTCTGCTGAATCAACAAGACAACACAAAAACCATCGAGCGATTAAAAACAAACATAAAAAAATTAGAAAGTAATGCTTGAACAACAAAATTCTAAATATTACTAAAAATAAAAAAATTAAGCTTCTGCTTCTTCTTTTTCGCCACCGAAATTAGGAATAGCAGATCTTGAGATTATAACAATATCACCAATACTTTTCACGAGATTATGTGGAACCAAAACACCTTTAGCACCACCAAGAACATTACTAAGAAATGAATTTTTTGTGGCCTTAATTCTCCACATACTAACCTTAGTTTTAGTTAAAACTAATTCTTCAACATCTCCGAAATATTCGCCTCCATCTGTATAAACTCTCATTTCATACATTTCAGAGACCCGTTTAAGTTTCAGCATTGTAATTCCCTCCCTAAATAAGTATACTAGTTTATAATTTATGTACTTTATAAATCTTTTGATGATTTAAGACAACAATTAGATACAACTTAACTAGCTAAGTTGCAAGCTTACGAATATCTTCCGCCAACCTTTCAATTTTCTTTTCATCTCTTTTAATCTCAGAAATTATATCCAGAATATCTTCAACTTTTGCATCAATAAATTCGACATCATCTTCATAATATTTCCAATAAGGATGGACATCTGCTCCCTTATGCTGGTTAGCTACTCCCAACTGTTGATTTATGCTAAATGCTTTTTGATAAACCTCTTCAAATAAAGAACCCAATTTAGAACTTACCTTAACCGCATCTTCAGTAGCGTGAGCTGCTAAATTTTGGACCTCCAACATTTTATCCTTTTCTCTTAAAATAGTTCGAATCCCTCTTGCTAACTTTTCCAGATAATCCAAATACTCGGAATCGGGCAAACTAATTATCTCTTCAACACCTTTAGTTTCAACACCAACCATACTTAAAAACAAACAAAATCATTTATAAATATTACTAAATTAGAGAACAATATGGAAACGAAAAATCTTACAATACTTGGAACATCACACATATCAAAAGAATCCATAAACAAAGTTAAGAAGATCATAAAAGAAGACAAACCAGACATAGTTTGTTTAGAACTAGATAAACGAAGATTTGTAGCTCTAAAAGTTGGAAAAAGGAAAACCACACTAAAAGATATTCGAAGCATAGGATTGAAAGGCTGGCTGTTTGTATTACTGGGAGGCTGGGCTGAAAAGAAACTGGGAAAAATGGTAGGAACAACCCCTGGCGCAGAAATGATGGCAGCAATAAAAGAGTGTGAAAAAAATAAGATTAAGATGGCCCTAGTTGATCAAGACATTATGATTACACTAAAACGATTTTCTAAAGAATTAACTTGGAAAGAAAAATTCCAATTTGTATGGGATCTGGTTAGTGCCCCATTTAGAAAGAAAAAAATCAAATTTAATCTAAATTCAGTACCAGATAAAGACCTAATTAAAACACTCATTGATGAAGTCAAGGGCAAGTATCCTAATGTGTATAAAGTATTAGTAGTTGAAAGAAATGTTGTTCTAGCACGAAACATAGCACACATAATAAAACAAAACCCAGATTCTAAAATATTTGCAGTAATTGGAGCAGGACATGAAGAAGAAGTATTAGATATGATTAAAAGAAAGTTTGAGTAAACATCCTAAAAAGCAACATTTAAATAAACATTTCTCAATAATAAGAATATGCTGCATAGAAGACTTAAAAAAGAGTTTCACTTTAGTTCTAAAGAAATAGGAACATTTGCAATAATTGCAATACTCTCAGGACTAATTCTATCGTTCAGAATGTGGGGAGACGGAAAAACAATCGACGTAAATGCAGGAATAGAAAACATGATCATAATGAGCATCATGGCATTCATCGCAATCTTTGTACACTTTTGCGGAGAAAAGTTTTACGCAATATGGAAAGGGATGGAAACAAAATACCATGCGAACTTTCCAGCACTAGGCATAGGACTATTCTTGGCAGTCTTAACTAACGGATTTGCATTCATACTAGCACCAGGATACCTAATGCCAAAAGTAAAAATGAAATCTCGTGTTGGAAAATGGAGATACAGACCTTATGTAAGAGAGTATGGCTACATGGCAAACTTTGGAATATTAGCCAACATTATACTCGCAGCAATATTTGGGGCATTCATAGCTAACCCAATAGTCTATAAATTTGTAATTGCAAACATACTAATTGCAGCATTCTCATTAATACCTGCACCAAGATATGATGGAATGCACCTATTCTTTGGAAGCTTTTACAACTTTGCATTCTCAGTTGGATTCACAATAGCATTTGCAGTAACATTATTCTATGCAGGCGTAGGATATGCAATATTAACAGGAGTAGTTCTTGGATTTGTTGGATTCTTTACAGTATTTAAGAACAATTGGGAGTAGCTACATGAACGAAGCAATCCCTTTCTGCAACAAATAAATCATTAAAATATAATCAAATAATGATGCTGCCCCAAGAAAGATAATCCAGGCAAACACCCCTATAAACATATCAACATAACTCTGAACATCCTTGTAAAACATTCCACCCTTAATGAAAAGGTATAAAGTAACAAGAAGAGGCAGCCTCCAATAACCAACTCCAAAATGAAGTAATAAAATTAGAAACGCCATAACAATGTCCATAGTTCCCAAAAATTTGACTATCATGATTCTTCGAAAGTATAAAAGTATATAAAAGTTGTTGATATTGAGATTAAATGATTAAAGATCTTAAACCAAGACTCTATCAGGAAACCATTCTAGCAACCTGTGCGGTAAAGAACACACTGGTTGTACTTCCCACAGGAATGGGAAAATCAATTGTGTTTGTAATGCTTGCTGCACAAAGACTAAGCAATTACCCAAATTCAAAAATAATGATCCTAGCACCCACCAAACCATTATGTGAACAACACGTCAAAACATTCAAACAATTTCTAGACGTTCCAGAAGATCAAATAGTTCTATTTACGGGAGAGGTAAAACCTGAAGAGAGAGCCAGACTATTTAAGAAAACCCAAATAATAGTGTCAACACCCCAAGGACTAGAGAATGATGTAATCTCAAACAGAATAAGCTTTCAAGACGTTTCATTATTAGTCTTTGACGAATGTCATAGAGCAGTAAAAGAATATGCATATTCTTGGCTAGCAAAACACTATGTTAAACACGCAAAATATCCCCGAATACTAGGACTTACCGCATCCCCTGGAAGTGATACAGAAAAAATCAAAGAAGTATGTGACAACCTCAACGTTGAAGCAATAGAAATAAGAACAGAAAAAGACCCGGATGTGAAACCATACATTCAAGAAGTCGAAACTGAATTTGTTGAAGTTGAACTAAGTGAAGAATTCAAAAAAATAAGAAAATACTTACAAGACTTTCTAGCTGACCGTGCAAAAAGAATAGATGAATTTGGAGCAATACCTGGACGAAAAGTAAACACCATAAGTAAAAAAGAACTACTCGGAATCATGAGCGAACTTCATGGCGAAGTAGCAAGAGGAGAAAAAAGTTTTGAAATTTTAAAAAGCATATCCGTGCTGGCAGAAATAATGAAAATGCACCATGCAATGGAACTATTAGAAAGTCAGGGAATGAATGCACTAAACAAATACTTTGAAAAACTCATTTCAGATAGTGAAAAAACAAAAACAAAAGCCACAAAAAATTTAGTTGCAGACCTACACTTCAGATCTGCAAACATATTAGTAAAAAACCTAATTGAAGAAGGAATAGAACACCCAAAATTAGCAAGACTCGTTTCACTCATTGAATTACTAGACTCTGGAGAAAAAGCAATAATTTTCAACAACTTTCGAGACAACGCAGCCAAAATTGTTGAAGAACTAAACAAAATAAAAAATGTTGAAGCAAAACTCTTTGTAGGACAAGCAAAAAAGTCAGGAACCGGATTAAGTCAAAAAAAACAAATCGAAATGTTACAAGAATTCCGAGAGGGCAAATTCAACGTAATAGTAATGACCTCCGTAGGAGAGGAAGGACTAGACATTCCAAAAGTAGACCAGGTAATCTTCTTTGAACCCGTACCCTCTGCAATCAGACACATCCAAAGAAAAGGAAGAACCGGAAGACTAGAAAAAGGAAAAGTGATCGTACTAGTAACAAAAGGAACAAGAGACGAAGCATACCGCTGGAGCGCATTTCACAAAGAAAAAAAGATGTATACTAATTTGAAAAATTTGAAAGACAAGATAATTCTAAAAGAAGAAAAAGAACAAACCAAACTAGAAGAATTTGAAAAAGAACTTGTAATATATGCAGATCATAGAGAGAAAGCAGGCAAAACAATAAAAGAACTGATAGACAAAGGAATCAAGGTTGAGTTAAAACAATTAGAAGTAGCTGACTACATATTGGGAGAGGAAATAGGGGTTGAACTAAAAACCGTACCAGACTTTGTAGACTCACTAATTGATGGGCGGCTACTAGAACAGATTAAAGATTTAAAATATAACTTCAAAAAACCACTTTTGATTATAGAGGGAGAAGAAGATCTATACTCAATGAGAAAAGTACATCCCAATTCAATCAGAGGTATGCTAATAACCATCGCAATAAGTTTTGGCATACCAATTTTGAACTCTCGAAACTTTAAAGAAACCACAGAATTGTTAGTCAGCATTGCAAAAAGAGAACAAAAAGAAAAAGGGTACTTCTCACCAAACCCAACAAAAAGAGGAATCTCACTAAAAGAACAACAAGAATACTTCATATCATCACTACCCAGTGTTGGACTCAAATTAGCAAAAGAATTACTAGAAAAATTTGGAAGTCCAAAAAACATTGTTAATGCTAGTGAAGAAGAATTACAAAAAGTATCTAAAATCGGAGAGAAAAAAGCAGCGAAAATAAAAAAAGTATTTGAAAATTCATAAAAAAAATAAAAAAGTTTCTAGAATACATCACTTACTATTAGAGTTTCTGTACCCTGGATTTCTTTATCAGCACGAATAGTATTATTAATAAAATCTTGAATCGACGCCATCTCCTCAGCCTCTAACTTAACAATAATTTCCCATTGACCAAACAATTCGTGAACCTCTGAAACTAAATCAAAATTCATAAGTTTCTTAGCAACTTCCTGTTCGTTTCTCGCACTAATTAACACATAAGCCATTGCAGCCATATTACCACCTCATTGATTTTAGTTTTTCAACACGCACACTTGTAGACGGGTGTGTTGATAATAACTTCCAAAGAGCCTTTCCTTTAAAAGGATTTACAATAAATAAACTAGAAGTCATTTTGGAACCAAACTTCAACTTAACATGTGAAGACTCCAGCTTTTCTAAAGCAGAAGCCAGGGGCAATCCATCCCTTATCAACTTAGCACCCCGTTCATCAGCCAAAAATTCCCTACTTCTAGAAATAGCAAGTTGAATTATTACCGCAATAAGAGGGGTAATGATCGCTAATGCTAACAACTCTATTCCCCTTCCACCATCTCTGTCCCCATACCCTCCAAACATCGCGCCAAATCTGGCCATCATTGCAACATAAGAAATAACGCCTGCAATAACAGAAGCAACAGTTTGAATAAGTGTGTCTCGATTCTTAATATGAGCAAGTTCATGAGCTAACACCCCACGAAGTTCATCCTTTGTTAGGGCTGAAAGTATTCCCTGAGTGACCGCAACAGCAGCATGCTCTGGAGAACGACCCGTTGCAAAAGCGTTAGGGGCATCAGAGGGGATAAGGTATACTTTAGGCATTGGTATGTTAGCCTCTTTAGCAAGTTCTTTAACCAACTCCTTAACAGGAGCAGAGCGGATTTCTTTAGCTTTATACATCTTCAAAACAATCTTATCAGAATACCAAAAAGAAACAAGATTCATCACCAAAACAAGAACAAGAGCTATTGCCAAGCCAGAATAACCCCAGAAGCTACCAACCCACAATAATAGCGCAGTAAGTAAGCCAAGCAAAACAAATGTTTTAACATTATTGATCAAAGACATAAAAGAAAGATAAGTACTAATAATATAAAAGTATTGTTAAACTTACCAAAACCTTATTAAATTTGTAAAGTATCTGGAGAGCATGGGGGGAGAAGATAAAAAACTGGACAAAGAAGAAGTATTAGAATTCTATAGTCGCGAAGATGTACAAACTGCCATCGCACGTGAAGCCAAAGATAAAGAAGTGGGAATGAAATATGATTATGGTACCAAATATGGTTATGGAAAACGTCCAGATGTGATTAATAATCCTGCAGATGTTTTAGAATTAGCAAAAAACGGAGCAACATCATTTCACTTTTCTGAAGAGATATGGAAAGACCCCTTACAATTAAATTTAGACTTAAAACAAAAAGAGATGGAGGAGTTAAGAAAAGGATGGGACTTAATTATTGATATAGATACTCCCTTTTTTGAATACTCTAAAGTTGCATCCTTCCTCATAGTAGAGGCATTAAAACACCATGGAATAAAATCCATAATGTGTAAGTTCTCAGGCAATCACGGCTTCCACATTGGAGTACCCTTTGAAGCATTTCCAAAACGAACCATGGAACATGAAGTAAGAACCTGGTTTCCAGAAGGAGCAAGAAGAATTGCAATGTACCTTAAAGAAATGATACGAGAACATCTAATAACCGGACTATTAGAAAAGGGAGGCATTGAAGAGATAGCAAAAAACGTAGGAAAAGAGGTTAAAGAATTAATAAAAGAAAAACAGTTCGACCCATTTGAAGTTGTAGACGTAGACACCATACTAATCTCTTCACGACACTTATGCCGAATGCCCTATTGTTACAATGAAAAATCAGGACTAATATCTGTTGTAATAAAACCAGAAGATATCAAAGGCTTTAGTAGAGTTGATGCTAAACCAGAAAACGTAAGAAATATTTTGAAGTTCTTTGACAGAGAAAACGTAGTCCCGAACGAAGCTGAAAACTTATTCGTTCAGGCAATAGACTACAAACCAGAAATAAAAGAGGATGAAACAACAAAAAAAGAAATAGCATATGAAGAACTACAAGAAGCAATACCTGAAGAGCTGTTTCCTCCATGCATAGTATATATACTAAAAGGAATGGACGACGGGAAAAAAAGAGCAGTATTTATTCTAATTAACTTTTTAGCAAGTGTAGGCTGGGGCTGGGATCAAATTGAGGCCAGACTGATAGCCTGGAACAAATGCAACAAAGAACCCCTAAAAGAGGTCTACTGGAAAGGACAACTAAAATATACAAAGAAAAACGGCAAAAAACTACCCCCCAACTGTACAAATGAGATGTATTACAAAGGAATGAAAATGTGCTTCCCAGATAACCTATGTGGAAAGATAAAAAACCCAGTAAACTACGCACGAAGAAAGGTGTTTGCTGGACAGAATAATAAAGAGAAGAGAAAAGAAACAACACAAAAAAAGGAAACTTTAAATAAAAACGAAGATTCTAAAAAAGAATGAAAATTATATGTTATTTAATTCTTGTAATTATGCTAACAACAGCAGTTAGTGCAATAAGTGTAACAGAAGCAATAGACAAGATAGATGATGAGTTTAGATCAGAAGAGGATTTGTTAATGATCTTTGGACAGGAAGACAACGGAGCATACTTACAAATATTTGCCCAAATACTGGGAGATAATGTACAAACACATGAAATTGGACCGGGATTTATAGACTTTGACAAATATGCCACAGTAAACAACCAAAACTTAATCATATTAGGTGGGCCCTGTGCTAATACATTCTGGAATGATTACTCAAAAGAAACATGTGAGAACTGGCCCTACAAAGTTGGGGAGTCAGTAATAAAAGTTGTAGAAGATGAAGGACGAACAATTTTACTGATAGCAGGCACAAGTAAAGAAGACACCCTAGAAATAGCAGAAAAAGTAAGCAATTATCAAAGTTATAATCAACTTTCAACATCAGACAGCATAATATTTTATTCAGAAAGAGTTGAAGAAAGTAATCTATGTGAAAAAATAAAAGAAAACAGCTGTCCAGAGGGAGACAACAGTTGCATATTATATGGTGCGTCATTTACAACAGATGTAAGATATAAACAAAAAATTGGCAATTCAGTATTTAGGATAAAAGCAACAAACTTTGATTTCTCAGAAAATTCAATAACACTTAGTGTTAATGGAGAAGAGAGAAAGATAAGAAAAGGACAAGAAGAGGTTTTTGATGGCGTAACATTCACCGTGTGTGAATTTGGAGGAGTCACATATAGTAGTGTTCAACTAGCATATGACAAAGCATCATACGGTCTTAAAACCCCCCGTGGAATGACCAGCAACCTATTTGACGACTTACCTTTGTCTCATACAGACTCTCTAGATCAAAGCACAAGCTTTGTATTTAAACATCAGAGTAAATATGTTTATCTTGAAGAAATTGAAATTCTTAATTTTGAAGAAAAAAGAATTAGATTATTATTAAACGATGAATTAATCACCCTGGAAGAGGGAGATAGTAAAAGCGTTCTTGGATTAACTTTAACATTTGAAGAAATTGATGAGGGTGCAAGATACTTTGAAGATGAAGAACCACAACCCACTCTAAAGTTCGTATTAAGTTAAGATTAAACCTGCTCTTCCTCTAAAAAAGAATAACATTTATAAAGACATATAAAATTCTTTTTTTCGTATCTGACGATAAATTAGATACTCAGCACAAATCAGCCTGAAAAGAAAACATTTTCAGTACGAAAGTACTTCTTCAATGTTTTCATAAAAAGGCAGTTTAAATTCAACCACAATAAAGAGGCGGTAGAAGCAAAAACAAAAATTAACTTAGGAAATGGTAAAAAAAGCAAACCCAAGGCATGGAAGTATGCAATTTTGGCCAAGAAAAAGGGCCAAGAAACTTTTAACTAGAGTTAGAACTTGGACTGGCAAACAAGCCAAACCCCTGGGATTTGTGGGCTATAAAGTTGGAATGGCTCATATGATGGGTGCTGAACAAAAAGGCAAACTAACTCTTCAACATTCCATTCCCGTGACACTGATTGAGTGTCCACCAATCAAAATCTTTTCTGTGCGTTTCTACCAAAAAAATTCAATTCAAACCGAAATTCTCTCACCAAAACTCGATCAAGATCTTAAAAAACGATTACCCTTACCAAAAGAATATTCTAAAAAATTAGACGATGTAAAAGACGTATACGATCAAATAAGAATTCTTACATACACCCAACCTAAACTAACAAGTATGGGGAAAAAAGTACCTGATATCTTTGAAGTAGCACTAGGTGGATCAAAAGAAGAACAACTAACCTGGGTAAAAGAAAACCTAGAAAAAGAAATCAATGTAAAAGACGTATTTGAAGAAAACATCTTTGTTGACATTCATGCAGTAACAAAAGGAAAAGGGTACCAAGGAGTGGTTAAACGATTTGGAGTTAACCTAAAATCTCACAGATCTGAAAAAGGTCAAAGAGGAGTTGGTGCAAGATCAGGTGGATGGAAAGCACAAGCACATATGATGTATCGAGTTGCACAACCCGGAAAAATGGGATTCCACCAAAGAACAGAATACAACAAACAAATTCTAAAAATGGAAGACACACTACCTGAAGAAGGAATTCGACACTATGGAAAAATCAAAAATAACTTTATCATAATCAAAGGCAGTATTGCAGGATCCAAAAAAAGACCAATCACAATCACAAATGCTATAAGAGCAAAAAGAAAACCTAGCACAAAAATTGAACTTAAAAAGTTGATATTATGAAACTAAACATACTAAACTTAAAAGGCGAAAATAAAGGAACTATAGATATGCCTAAACAGTTCAATGAAGAACTAAGACCAAATCTAATCAAAAGAGCATTCATTGCAGTAAACTCCAAAACAATCCAACCCTATGGTTCAAAACCAGGTGCAGGAATGAGATCATCTTCAAAAGTATCAAGACGAAGACATAATTATAGAGGAGCTTATGGAATTGGAATTTCGAGAGTACCAAGAAAAGTTCTAACCAGCAGAGGAACAAGATTTAACTGGGTAGGAGCAAGCGCACCAGGAACTGTTGGCGGAAGAAAAGCACACTCACCAAAAGCAGAAAAAATCATAATCAAAGATATCAATAAAAAAGAAAGAAGAAAAGCAATCAGGTGCGCACTATCCGCAACACTAATGAAAGAGGTAGTTGAAACAAAACATCAAGTACCTGAAAAATATCCTTTCATAATTGAAAGTGGAATTGAAAATATAAAGAAAACATCTGAATTAATCAAAGCCTTAAAATCATTCGGACTTGAAAAAGAATTAGACCGAGTTAAAGTAAAAAAAATCCGAGCAGGAAAAGGAACCATGCGAGGAAGAAAATACAAAACAAAAACAGGACCCCTAATTGTGGTATCAAAAGAGTGTGAAGTTGAAAGAGTAAAAAATGTTCCAGGCGTAGAAATTGCAAAAGTGAACGAAATAAACGCAAAAATACTAGCCCCTGGCGCAGAAGCAGGAAGATTAGTACTATTCAGCGAAGATTCAATCAAAAAAATTAGTGAGGATAAATTATTCATATAAAATGGAATCACACGACATAATTAAAAATCCTGTATCCACGGAAAAAGCAATCAGACTAATGGAAGCTGAAAACAAATTACTATTTGACGTGGACATTAAAGCAACAAAAACTGAAGTAAAAAAAGCAGTAGAAGAAATGTTCAAAGTTAAAGTTCGAAAAGTTAACACATACATATCAAGAAAAGGAAAAAAAAGAGCATATGTAAAATTAGCAGATGAAAATCCTGCAATGGATATTGCAACAGAATTGGGAATGATCTAAAATGGGAAAACGACTATTACAACAAAGACGGGGAAAAGGTTCAATACATGAATCACTAAAACACCAGTCAAAAGGAAAAGCAAGACACGCTAAACTTAATAGTGAAAAAACTGGAATAGTATTAGATATAATCACAAACAAAATTCATTCAGCACCATTACTAAAAACTAAATTTGGAAATGAAGAAGTGCTTTTAATCGCACCTGAAGGTATAAGAGTTGGTGACGAGATCGAATATGAAACTACAACAGTAAAAGT
This sequence comes from Candidatus Woesearchaeota archaeon, assembly GCA_018653365.1. Taxonomy (GTDB): domain Archaea; phylum Nanobdellota; class Nanobdellia; order Woesearchaeales; family JABIAG01; genus JABIAG01. The sequence continues at coordinate 40,249 of JABIAG010000003.1, read as the reverse complement.
AGGTAATTGTTTATCATTAAAAGACATTCCAGAAGGAACTTACATTTATAACATTGAAAAACAACAAGGAGATGGTGGAAAATTTGTACGAGCATCAGGAAACTTTGCAAGAGTATCACAAAAAACAAGCAAAGGAATAACTGTAATACTGCCCTCCAAAAAAATCAAATTATTTAATCAAGAATGCCGAGCAACCATAGGAGTAATTGCTGGCGGTGGAAGAACAGAAAAACCACTAATGAAAGCAGGAAACAACTTCAAATACATGAAAGCACATCACAAACAATATCCAAAAGTTTGTGGAATATCTATGAATGCAGTAGACCATCCATTCGGTGGAAAATGTTCACATGTTAAAGGAAGACCAATGCACGTATCAAGACATGCACCAGCTGGAAGAAAAGTTGGTAAAATTGCACCAAGCAGAACAGGAATGAAAAGGTAAATAAAATGGCAAAAAAAATATTCAAATACAGAGGAAAAACAACAGAAGAATTAAAGGCAATGCCGCTAAAAGAATTCATAACATTACTTCCAACAAGAGCAAGAAGAACTCTAACAAGAGGACTAACAGATGAACAAAAAAAATTCATGACTGCTTTAGAAAAAGGAAATGGAAAACTAAAAACTCATAGCAGAGGAATAATCATACTCCCTTCAATGATAGACAAAACAATTTCAGTATACTCAGGAAAAAGCTTTGAAAAAATAATCATAACCGAAGAAATGATCGGATATAGACTGGGCGACTTTGTATTAACAAGAAAAAGACTAGCACACTCAGCTCCAGGAGTAGGTGCAACAAGATCAAGTAGTGCGGTATCAGTTAAATGACGAGAACAACAAAACAATTAAGTGAAAGAGAAGCGATTGCAATCGGAATAGGATTACCTATTTCAAGAAAAGCAAGTTTAGAAATTAGCAATTTCATAAAAGGAAAAGACGTTCAAAGAGCAAAAAAAATGCTAGAAGATGTTATCCTAATGAAAATAGCAGTCCCTTGTAGAAAAATTGCAAGCGTAGGTCACAAAAAAGGAATTGGTCCAGGAAATTACCCAATCAAAGCAGCAACATTCATACTAAACGTATTAAAAAGTGCTGAAGCAAATGCAAACTCAAAAGGATTAAACACAGACAGTTTAATTATTAAAACCATGATCCCAAATCAAGGATCAAGAAGTTACCATTACGGAAGACGGAGAGGTCTTAAAACTAAATCAACACATATTGAAATCGTTGTTGAAGAAATAACAAAAAAAGACGATAAAAAGATTGCAAAAAAAGGAACAACCGAGAAAAAAACAGAAACCACGGTAGAAAAAAAGGTTGAAGAAAAAACTGAAACTCCTAAAACAGAATCAAAAGATTCTGAATCTCAGGCAGAGCCTAAGAAAACAGAATCAAAAGAAAGTGAACAGAAGAAACCTTCTGACACGACTAAAGTTGAAACAAAACCTGTTAAAAAAACAGAAGAAAAAACTGAAGCTCCTAAAGATCAAGCAGAGGAAATTAAAAAATGATTGAAAGAAAATTTGTATCAGAAAACCTGAAAGAGTATTTGATAAAAGAATACGTAAATGAGGTCCTAAAAAGAGCAGGACAATCAAATGTTAAACTTAAGAAAACTCCACTAGGGGAAAAAATACTAATCACAGCATCCAAACCAGGACTAGTAGTAGGAAGAAAAGGGGAAAATATCAAATTACTAACAACACAACTAAAAAAACGATTCAACCTAGAAAATCCACAAATCGAAATTGAAGAAGTACAACAACCAGACCTAGATCCAAAAATCGTTGCAGAAAGAATCGCAACAACACTAGAAAGATTTGGATCGGGACGATTTAAATCAATAGGTCATAAAGTACTAGAAGCAATAATGAAAGCAGGTGCACTAGGAACTGAAATATTAATTTCAGGAAAAATTCCAAGTTCAAGAGCAAAAAGATGGAGATTCTATCAAGGCTACTTGAAAAAATCAGGACATATCGCAAAAATAGGAGTTTTAAAAGCATACACAGTTGCAAACCTAAAAAGTGGAACTGTGGGAATCCAGGTAAGAATCATGCCCGGTGATGTAGAACTACCTGATAAAGTAGAATTAAGAGAAGAACTAGAAACAATCGAAGAATCTGAAGATATCAAAGAAGAAGAAATAACAAAAAAATCAGACGAAAAAAGTTCAAAGAAAAAAGAAACTAAAAAAAGTGAACCGAAAAGTGATGACTCTCAAGCAAAGCCCAAGAAAAAAGAATCAAAAAAGAAAAAAGAGGCTAAAAAATAATGAAATCCAAAGAACTTCGCGATTTAAATAATGCTGACTTGCAAAATAAGTTAAAAGAATTAAAAAAAGAGTTAATGCAGGACTACTCGCAAATATCCACAGGGACTCCACCAAAAAGTCCAGGAATGTTAAAACAAAGAAAGAAAACAATCGCAAAAATATTAACAATCACCAATTCAAGAAAACTTGAAAAAGAGGCTGAAGATAAGCAATGAGCGAAATATGCACCATGTGTGGACTTCCAAAAGAACTTTGTATGTGTGAAAGCATAGCAAAAGAAACACAAAAGATTGTTGTAAGTATGGTCAAGAAAAAATTCGGAAAACCATACACAATTGTTGAAGGCGTAGACGACAAAGAAATTAACATTAGAAACCTTGCAAAACAACTCAAAGGGAAATTTGCGTGCGGAGGCACAGCAAAAGATGGAAAAATTGAGTTACAAGGAAATCATCAACAAAAGGTCAAAGAAGAACTAATCAAAATCGGATTTGCACCTGAAACAATCGAAGTTAAAAGTTTCACACGAAAACCAAAAACCCGATGATAACAAAAATCAAAAATGATTTTTGAATCATTTTCAGGAAAAGAAAATGATAACACAAGAGATCATAGGAAAACAAGTAAAAGTTGTTGAAAGCAACAACCCATCCAACAAAGGAATCACTGGCAAAATTGTCGATGAAACAAAAAGTACAATCACAATCAAAACAAAAAACGGAAACAAAAAAATGATAAAACAACAAAACACATTCGAAATCGAAAACAAAGGGCAAACGTTTTTAATAGAGGGCAGACTTCTTGAAAAAAGACCCGAAGAAAGAGTATCACTAAAATGAAAACAAACGAAATATTTGGAATAAAAGGACCTGAAAAGGAATGTACAGATCAAAAATGTCCATTCCATGGAAACATCAATGTAAAGAAAAAATCATTTGTTGGAACAGTAGTTCAAGCAAAAATGCACAATTCAGCAGTAATAGAATGGACAAGAAAAGTACCAATACCAAAATATGAAAGGTACACAAAGAAAAAAACCAGAATCACCGTTCACAACCCTGAATGTATACACGCAAAAGAGGGAGACATTGTAAAAGTATTTGCAACAAGACCCTTATCAAAAACTGTTCATCACGTAATTGTCGAAAATCAAGGAAAAGAAAAACACTACGAAGAACGAAAAGAAGCACTTGAAGAAGGAAGAACAAGAAGTGAAAGAACAGAAAAGAAAAAAGAAACTGAAGAAGAAGTTGAAGAAACAGAATCAAAAGAATCTGAATCAAAGGTAAAAGAAGAATGAAAGCAATAAGCGCTAGAGTAACAAGAGGACTAAACGTAGGAACAAAAGTTGAACCTTGTGACAACTCTGGAGCAAAACTCGTTCAAATATTTGGAGTAAAAAGAGGAAAAACAGTAAAAGGAAGATTACCTGCTGCAGGAATTGGCGACATGGTTGTAGTAACAGTAAAAAAAGGACGACCAGATATGAGAAAACAAGTATTCAATGCAGTTGTTGTAAGACAAAGAAAAGAATTCCGAAGAAAAGATGGAACAAGAGTAAAATTTGAAGATAACGCAGTAGTAATTTTAAAAGACGATCAAGGAAATCCAAAAGGAACAATGTTCAAAGGACCAATCGCAAAAGAAGTATGCGAAAGATGGCCTGCAATATCAAAATTAGCGAGGATAACAGTATAAAATGAAAACTACATTTTCAACAACTTGGAAAAACAGTACACAACCAAGAAAACAAAGAAAGTATAGACATAATGCTCCATTACATATCAAAAAGAAGTTTTTAGGAGGGCATCTTTGTAAAGAACTAAGAACCCAACATAAAATTCGAACAATTGGCATAAAAAAAGGTGACAAAGTAAAAGTAATGAGAGGAAAACACAAAGGAAAAACAGGTAGTGTAGAAAAAGTAAGTGTACAACACACAAAAATCTACATACAAGGATTAGACTTCAAAAAAAGAGACGGAAGCAGATCATTATACCCTTTAGAACCCTCAAACATCATGATAATGGAACTAAACTTAGAAGACAAAAAAAGAATGAAAACAATCCAATCAGAATCAAAAACTACTCAGGCAAAGCCTAAGAAAACAGAAGAAAAAGCTTCTGAGCCTCGGGAAAAACCCAAGACAACAGAAAAGAAAGAAAGTGAACAGAAGAAAACTTCTGGCACGACTAAAGTCGAAACAAAACCTGTTAAAAAAACAGAAGAAAAAAAGGAAAACTAAAATGGTAAAAAATCACTTAAAACGAATAGCAACAAGCAAAAACTGGAAGATCCAGAAAAAAGAAGAAAAGTATGTGGCAAAACCAAAACCTGGAAGTCACTCCATGGAATATGGGATTCCCCTAGTTTTAGCATTAAGAGACCTATTAAAAATCGGAAAAACAAGAAAAGAAATCCGAGACATACTACACCACCAAGAAGTACTTGTTGATGGAAAACAAACAAAAGATCACAAAAGAATGGTTGGACTAATGGACACAATTAGTTTCCCAAAAATCAAAAAAAATTATAGAATAATCCTGGATGATCGAGGAAAACTAAACCTAATAGAAATTGATGAAAAAGAAGCAAAAATCAAATTAAACAAAGTTAAAGGCAAAGTAATGGTTGGAAAAAAAATACAACTAAACCTATTCGATGGCCGAAACATCCTAGTAGAAAAAACAGATGTAAAAGTAAAAGCAACTGTAGCAATAGAAGTTCCAACTCAAAAAATATTAGAACAATTCAACTTTGAAAAAGGTGCCAACATATTACTAACTGGTGGAAAACACATCGGAACTGTTGGAATTGTAGAAAGCGTAGAAGGAAATAAATTAGTATTCAAAAATGAAAAAAATGAAGTATTTGAAACTATAAAAACCCACGCATATGTAGTGGGAAAAGGTAAAACATACGTTAAGATAAAATGAATCCGATGCAAGCAGTAAAAGTAGAAAAGGTTACCCTTAATATAGGGACTGGAAAAAGCCAAGACCAACTAGAAAAAGGTCTAAAGCTATTACAAATCATAACACAAAAAACACCAATTAAGACCATAACACAAAAAAGAATTGCAGGCTGGGGATTAAGACCTGGACTACCAATTGGATGTAAAATCACACTAAGAAAAAAGGTTGCAGAAGAAGTATTAAAAAGAATGGTTGAAGCTAAAGACTTTGTACTTGGCGAAAATAATTTTGATCAAAATGGAAGTATCTCTTTTGGAATTAGCGAATACATTGACATACCCGGACTAAAATACGCTCCTGAAATTGGAACCCTTGGATTACAAGTATGTATCACATTACAAAGACCAGGTTACAGAATCAAAAACAGAAAAACTCAAAAGAAGAAAGTAGCACAAAAACACAAGATCAACAAAGACGATGCAATAAAATTCATGAAAGAAAATTATAAAGTAACAATGGAGGCAGAAGAATGACTGCAACAGACTACAAAAAAGTCTTTAAACAGCTGAAGAAAAAACCAGCTAAATTAAAGAAATACATAAAACATAACTCTCCAAAAGACAGAAGTTGTGGAATAAGCCTAAAAAAATGTGTTAAATGTAATAGAACCCGAGCACACATATCAAAATATGGATTACACTTATGTAGACAATGTTTCAGAGATCACGCTGAAGACATTGGATTTAAACAATATAGTTGAGGAAAAAAAATGTTAAATGATACACTAGCAGATGCATTATCCGCAATACTAAACGCGGAAAAAATAGGAAAGCCAACAGTAGAGATAAAACCAACCTCAAAAATAATAGAGGCAGCACTAGAAATCATAAGTAAAAAAGGATACATAGGAAGTTTTGAAAAAGTTCAAGAAATTGGCGGAACAAAACTAACCTTAAACCTAATAGGAAAAGTTAACAAATGTGGCGCAATAAAACCAAGATATGCCATAAAATTCGAAGAAATTGAAAAATTCGAAAAAAGATTCCTGCCTGCAAAAGATTTCGGGATAATAATCATTTCAACATCACAAGGAATACTAACAAATGATGATGCACGAAAGAAAAAAATAGGGGGCAAACTACTAGCTTATTGTTACTAAAGATGGAAAATAAAAAAACACTAATAAGGGAAGTACTAATCCCCGAAGGAATAACAATTACAATAGCTGAAAGAATTGTAACTGTAAAAGGTGATGCAGAAATCAGTAAGAAGATCACAACAAAAAGATTAACTGCAGAAGTAAAAGAGGGCAAAGTAATCCTAAAACCAAACGTGAAAAAATCATCAAAAACTGAAAAAAAGTTAATTAACACATTAGAATCACACATCAAAAATATGATAAAAGGTGTAAAAGAACCTTACGTATACAAACTAAAAATTTGCTCTTCACACTTCCCAATGGGAGTTGCACTAAAAGGACAAGAAATAGAGGTAACTAACTTCATTGGAGAAAAAGTATCAAGAGTACTCAAAATCAAAGAAGGCGCTGACGTAAAAATTGAGGGTGAAATAATTACTGTTACATCTCCAAACAAAGAATGTGCAGGACAAATAGCTGCAGACATCGAAAAAATGGTAAAAAGACCAAGATTCGATAGAAGAATCTTCATGGATGGAATTTACATAATAGAAAAAGCAGGAGTACCGATCAAATGAAACAAATAGACCTACGAAATCAAATGAAAAAGAAAAAACCAACTTTCATTAGACAGGACACTCACAAGAAAAAAAGATTAGCAAAAAATTGGAGAAAACCAAGAGGAATCGACTCCAAATTAAGATTACAACTAAGAGGCAAAGGTAAACTTGTAAAAGTAGGATACAAATCACCAAAAGCTGTTCGAGGACTAAACAGAGAGGGATTAAAAGAGATCCTTGTTTGTAACATAAACGACTTAAACCTAATAAAAGAAGGAATGGTTGGAGTAATCGGCTCAACAGTAGGAGCAAGAAAAAAAATAGACATAATCAAAAAAGCAACAGAGAAAAAAATCAAACTTGCAAACTATACTGAAGAATTTATCAAAAAAGCAGAAGAAAAATTAAAATCTAAAAAAGAAGAACAAAAAGCAAAAGCAGACAAAAAGGCTAAAAAAGTAAAAGCTGAAAAAGAAGAAAAGAAAGAAGATGAAAAAGAAAAGTCTGCGTCTGAACAAGATACTACAAAAACCGAAGAAGAAAAGAAAAAAGAACTAGATAAAGCATTAATCAAAAAAGGTGCAGTATAAAATGGTAACTCAAATACAAAAAAGAATAGCGGCAAAAGTAATGAAATGCTCCCCGAAAAGGATCAAACTAGACCCGACTAAACTTGAAGAAATAAAAGAAGCAATCACAAAACATGATGTTAAACTATTACTAGGTACAAAAGCAATAAAAACCAAACAAAAAAAGGGTGTTTCACGAGCAAGAGCAAACAAAGCATTAAAACAAAAAAGAAAAGGACTAAGAAAAGGACACGGTTCTAGAAAAGGAACCTTAAATGCCCGAGCCAAGACCAAAAGAACTTGGATTAATAAAATAAGAAAACAAAGAGCGCTCATTAAAAGACTATATGAAAATAAAAAAATTGATACCACAACATACAGAGAATTATACAAAAAAAGTAAAGGAAACTTTTTCAGAAGTGCAAGACACATAAAAGTTTACCTCGAAGAACATGGGATACTAAAAAATGAAAAAAAGTAATATACAAATAGTAAAATATAGAAGAAGACGAGAAGGTAAAACTAATTATAATAAGAGAATAAAAACCTTAACCTCAAACAAACTAAGGTTAGTAATTAGAAAAACCAATACTAAAATCGTTACTCAAGTAATCAAATTCGATATTAAAGGAGACATTGTAAAATTAGGCGTGGATTCAACTGCACTAATAAAACTAGGTTGGAAAGGTTCCACCAAAAACTTATGTGCTGCCTACCTAACAGGATACCTAATAGGTAAAAAAGCATTAGAAGCAGGAATAAAAGAGGCAGTTTTAGACACTGGCTTGATCACTTCACTAAGTGGATCCAAAATATACTCTGCATTAAAAGGCGTTGTAGACGCTGGACTAAATGTACCATGTTCAGAAGAGGTATTTCCAACAGAAGACAGAATAAATGGAAAACACATCAAAGATTTTGCTAACAAAATAGAAGAAATCAAGGGTAAAATAAAATGACTGGGGAACAAGAAGTAGTAAAAGTGGGAAAACACGAAGAAGAAAGAATAAAGAAAGCCACACTTGAATTAGAAAACTGGAAACCTATAACTGCATTAGGAAAGAAAGTCAAAAATAAAGAAATAACTGACCTAGATGAAATACTAGACTCAGGACAAAAAATATACGAAAAAGAAATCGTAGAACTACTAGTTCCAGATTTAGAAGTAGACTTATTATTACTAGGACAATCAAAAGGAAAATTTGGGGGCGGACAAAGACGTGCGTTTAGACAAACTCAAAAGAAAACAAGAGAAGGAAACAAACCAAAATTTTCTACCGTAGCAGTAGTAGGAAACAAAAATGGATATGTAGGATTAGACTTTGGAAAAAGTAAAGAAACAGTTCCTGCAAGAGAAAAAGCAACACGAAATGCAAAAGTTAGCATCATAAAAATAGCAAGAGGATGTGGAAGTTGGCAATGTGATTGTAAAACTCCACACACCATCCCATTTGCAGTAGAAGGAAAATGTGGTAGCGTTGTAGTAAAATTAATGCCCGCACCAAAAGGAACTGGACTAATGGCAGAAAAAGAACTTGCTAAAATATTAGAAAAGGCAGGAATTGTAGATGTATGGTCAAAATCTAGAGGAAAAACCTCAAGCCGAACCAACTTATTAAAAGCAGGGTTCAGTGCACTAAAAAAATTATCACAAACACACACATTACCTGAACATAAAGAAAAAATAGGAATTGTAGCTGGAAAGGTAGCAATCAAAAAAGAAAATGACGAATGAAGAAAAACAAGAAAAGGTAGAACCAACAGAAGCTAAACCTTCTGAACCTAAAAAAGAAGCTCCAACAAAAAAGAGCGAAAAGGTTGCAGTAATCCTAGTTAGAGGAATGGTAAAAGTAAACAAAGAAATAAAAGACACAACCTACATGTTAAGACTAAGAAAGAAAAACTGTTGTGTAATCTTAGAAAAAACAGAATCAATGATGGGCATGCTTAACAAAATAAAATATTATGTGACTTGGGGAGACGTAAGTGACGAAACAATCAAAAAATTAGTAGAAAAGAAAGGCCAAAAAGGCTATTTTAACCTAAACTCACCAAAAAAAGGATTCGGAAGAAAAGGAATCAAAACAGTCTTCAAATTAGGTGGAGCATTGGGAGATAGAGGAGATAAAATTAACGATTTAATAGAGAGGATGCTAGGATGATAATAAAAAGAGCTAAAACTTCTCGAGAAAGAGGAAACAAAACCCACGGATGGGGTCACAAGAAAAAACACAGAGGAAAAGGTAGCCGAGGCGGAAAAGGAAACGCAGGAAGCGGAAAAAGAGCAGACTCTAAAAAGCCATCCACCTGGAAAGACCTAAAAAAATTCGGAAAACACGGATTCAATCCACATCATAAACAAATCAAAGTAATAACAGTAAGAGAACTTGATAAAAAATATGACGGAACTGTTGATTTAACAAAAGAAGGATACAGTAAAATAATCGGAACAGGAAACATAACAAAAAAGTTAGAAGTAACTGTTCAAACCTGCACACCTAAAGCAGAAGAAAAAATTAAAAAAGCAGGCGGTAAAGTTAATTCTCAAAAAGAAGACAAACAACCTAAAGAAGTAAAAGAAACTGAAAAAGTTGACAAGTCTGAACCTAAGAAAGAATCAAAAGAAGAATGAGTTTTTTCGATAAGATAACAAACAATCTGCCAGAAGTAGCAGGACCAACGCAAAAAAAGTTAGGGTTTAATGAAAAGTTAAAATGGACCCTGATCATATTAGTTTTATTCTTTATTCTTGGAGTAATTCCCCTTTATGGATTAGGAGGAAACGCTCTAGAACGATTTGAAATTTTATCCGTAATTCTAGGAGCAAAATTTGGATCTATAATCTCGCTCGGAATTGGACCCATCGTAACTGCATCCATTGTACTTCAACTATTAAATGGATCAGGAATATGGAAATTTGATCTAGCTTCAGACGAAGGTAAAAAAAGATTCCAAGGAATACAAAAATTAATGGCATTGTTTTTCATACTCTTTGAGGCAGCCATATACGTATTCATGGGAGGATTAAGTCCAGAAGCAGGAATTTCGCCCTGGTTGTTGGTATTCCAACTAATAGTTGGTGGAATTTTAATCATGTTCTTAGATGAGGTAGTTTCGAAATGGGGCTTTGGTTCAGGAATATCGCTCTTTATTGCCGCCGGAGTATCGCAATCTATCCTAGTGCGAGCCCTATCTTGGCTCCCATCACCAAATAACCCAGAGATATCAGCCGGAGCTATTCCCGCACTATTTCAATCAGTATCAGCAGGCGATCCAATAACCGCAACACTCATGCTTGCCGGAATAATCGCCACACTCGCAGTATTCGTAATAGCAGTATATGCACAAGCAATGAAAGTAGAGATCCCTTTATCATTTGGTAGAGTACGAGGACATGGAATAAGATGGCCACTAAGTTTTATTTACACTTCTAACATCCCAGTTATACTAGTAGCAGCACTATTAGCAAACATCCAACTATGGGGAAGACTTGCACAAAACATGGCTGTGGCCTCAGGTGGAAAACTAATGACCTGGTTATCAGTATATGTACTAGGACAGGTTGGAACAGCCGCTTCAGGACATGGACTAGTAGAATGGGTAAATGCACCAAACTTAATCAGAGCACTAATCACAGGCGCAGTAAACAGCAAAGTAATGGCAAATTCTATAATTTACATATTAATCATGATGGGGGGATCAGTATTATTCTCCATATTCTGGGTACAAACATCTGGAATGGATGCTAAAAGTCAAGCAAAACAAATGATGTCTTCAGGATTACAACTACCAGGATTTAGAAGAGATGAAAGAATTCTAGAAAGAGTACTAAACAGATACATTTGGCCGCTAACAGTAATGGGAGCACTAACCGTTGGATTCTTAGCAGCATTTGCAGATCTATCCGGCGCACTAAGTTCAGGAACAGGATTATTATTAACAGTTATGATTGTTTACAAATTATATGAAGAAATTGCTAAACAACACATGATGGATATGAACCCAATGATGCGAAAATTTATGGAATAGCAACCTTTTTAAACCTGGTTGATGTTTTCTAAAGATATGTTCCGAGCACTAGGAGACGCACTAAACTTCATTTTAGACCCAGTATTGAAACCCTTACTAAATCTAAGTCCGTTCTGGGCAATTGTAATTATTTCATTCTTAATCGCATTAATCATGACACTAGTCTATAAATGGGCAACAGATCAAAACTTAATGCATCGTTTGAAGGGAGAATTAAAAGAATTACAGGGTGAAATGAAAACCTTGCGACAGGACCCAAAAGCAATGATGAAAGTACAAAAACAGGCCATGGAAACCAATATGAAATACATGACCCAAAGTTTCAAACCAACAATTATCACATTCATACCAATCATAATAATCTTTTCTTGGTTAGCAGCACATCTAGCATACTACCCAATAATGCCAATGGAAGATTTCATAACAACCATCGAACTAAAAGACGGATTCGGACAAAACATAACTATCATAACACCTGAAGAAATTGAAATATTATCTGATGCAACTCAAAAAATTAATGCAGAAACCGTAAGTTGGAAACTAAAAGGTCCGCCCGGGAAGTACTTATTAGAATATGAACTTAATGGACAGGTATATGATAAAAGTGTACTAATCACAACAGAAAGCGATTATGAACCTGCAGAAAAACTATTAAAAGATGACTTAGTGAAATCAATTAGAATAAACAACAAACCAATAAAACCACTAGGAAAGGTAAAACTATTCGGTTGGCAACCAGGTTGGTTAGGTACATACATACTGGCATCATTAGTATTTAGTCTACTTCTAAGAAAACTGTTTAAGTTAGCCTAAGAGAATCATGCTTATAATCAAAACAGGGCTTAACTGTAGCACCATCAGATCTAAACAACCGTCCTTGAACTAAATTAGGTAAAGGTCCATTATAAGGTTCAGGACTAGCACTAGAATAAATTCTTGGCTTGGGTTTTAAAGACGAATCAACAGACTCACCCAACGCGGCCTCTAAACAAGGAAGTAATTCTGTTAAACGGTCGTGAACAGTCTGAAAACGTTCACTAAGTTCATCATCAGAAATAGAAACTTCACCCTGAACCATAACCGGCTCACCAGATTTAACCACTTTTACTCCCTTAGCATCTCGTTTTTGAACCAAACCTGGTTTGTTACCTGAAACTGGAAACTTTCGTAACTCAGAATGATACGAACCAGAATTAGCTGGCCAACTTAAAAAATTTTCATCAGTGCAAAGCGGACGACCAGTACAATATAAGAAAGCTAGAACATTCCAACCATCTTCAACACCCACCAACTTAAACGTTTGAGAATAAACCTCTCCCTCTCTAACATCTTGCCCAATAAGGTGTGCTTGCCATTCTGCTTGCGAACTTGCACCCGCAACACCTGCCTGAACTGCAGACGCACAAGTCCAACCCGAGTCTCTAACACGTAAGGTCATAACAAAAAAAGAGTGCACTCCTTTTTAAAAATATCGTTATTAAAAACCAACATCCCATAACTTCCTCGACAAAAACGCATTGTTTTGAGCATAAAACTTAAGTCCTTCAGACAAAAGCTTTATAAAGAGATTAGGAGTTCTGTTAAACATGGTTGAAGGAAAAAAGAAGTCAAGAAGCCTAAGGCGAATATTTGTAAAAACCCCTGGCGGAAAGACTACTGTACATTTCAAAAAAAGAAAACCAAAAGCAGCAAAATGTAGCTGTGGTGCTAAACTTATGGGTACACCAAGAGATATACCTGCTAAAATTAAGAAATTAGCTAAAACTGAAAAAAGACCCGAAAGACCATATGGCGGAAACTTGTGCAGTAAATGTACAAGAGCTAAAATAAAAAGTAAAGTTTCAGGGCAATAAGGCAACTACTGCTATAATAACTGAAACAGGAGAAACAAAAAATGAAAGAAGGCCAAATGTGTGTTAAACTTGCAGGCAGAGATGCAGGCAAAAAATGTGTAATCGTAGAAGTTCTAGACAAAAACTTTGTAACAATTGATGGAAATGTAAGAAGAAGAAAATGCAATAAAATCCATTTAATTCCACTAAAAGAAACAATAGATATTAAGAAAAAAGCTTCACATTCTGACGTTATTGGCGCATTTAAGAAACTAAAATTAGATGTTTGGGAAACAAAACCTAAAAAAGCTACTGAACGACCTAAAAAAATAAGAAAAGGAAAAACTGCAGAAGAAAAAGCAGCACAGAAAAAAGTTAAAAAAGAAAAATATGCTAAAGAAATGCCGGAAAAAGAATCTAAGTTAGAAGCAGCAGTAAAAGCTGAAGAGTCAAAGGCAGATGCCAAAGAAACTGTAAAAACAGAAACAAAGGCAAAGGTAGAAGCTAAAACAGAAGTTAAGGATGCTAAAGTGGATGCCAAGGAAAAAGTAGAAAAGGTTGCTGCTTTAAAGGATGAGAAGAAATAGATAAGTTTAAATACGTTCTAAATTATTTTCTTTTTATTATATTAGAGGTGATTAATATGCTAAAAAGAAAAAAATGTTGTGATGAATTTGCAGCTATAACCTGGGCAGTAGGAATACCATTAATAGTAATAGTGGCATTACTAGCAATACTAGCATCAGAACAGATGTGGGTAGTAGTACCAATTGCCGTAGTAATGGTTATACTAGGAATATTCATGGGATTATTCGAAAAAAAGAAATAAGTATTTTTTTATTTTTTATTAATTAATTCGAACAATTCTGTTAAATCCAATTCCAAAATAGCAACAGGATTAGTTAAACTAAAGTTTTCTAAAACTTGAGGATGAACCTCTGCAACAAATCCAACCCGTTTAGCATCAACAAACACGTCACCCACCCTTCCAGGGATAGCTGAAGGATGATCTGCCTCTTTAACTTCGTATTTAACATCCAACATTCTTAACAAATAATCAAGAACTTGCTTGATACTAGTAAAATCAGCGGATTCATCACACAACGTAACTGTCAGGCTGTCTGATTCTTCAATGCCAGTTTCAGTATCGCCCTTTTTGAATACAGTACCAATACCAAAAATGTTCTGGGGATATTCACGATTAAGATTATTATGTAAAACATCCATCAAACTAGGAATCAGCCAGGCCCTAAGAACATTATACTCATTGTTTACTGCACTTTTTAATTCTATAAGATCTAAATCAGTAAGCATCTTAACATTCTGAGTTTCTTTACTAGTCAAATTATAAGTATCAGTCTCAAGTAACCTTAATCCAGTCAGACTTCGAGCAATGTTCTTCTTAAACTTCTCAAAAGGATGTTCTTCACCAAGAGTAGCCACATCAGGAATTTCGGGTTCAAAGTTTTCATAACCATAAGCAATAGCAACCTCCTCAACAAAATCAACCGGATGAATAATATCATTCCTATACGCCGGAGAGAGAACCTTACCGTTCTTATAATCATGACCCATCTTTGCCAGAAGATGTGTTAACTCTTTCTCAGTAAGCTCTACACCCAACCGTTTGTTAATATAAGCAACATCCAGGTCCCACTCTTTGGGAGAAAGATCAGGAGTTGTAACCTTTTTATCTCCAAAATCAAGTTCTAAGCTGAAGATTTTCCCACCCATATCAGCAAGAGCCGTAACAATCATATTCAAACCAGTTTTCTGATACTCAAAATCAAAACCCGAACACTCAATAAAAACATCTTTGGTGTTTTCATCTATTTTACCAACATCGTGAGAGTTAATTATTGGGGGCATAGACAAAATCTTATTATCCGCATCCTTGAAAAAAGGAAATTTGTCCATTCCCTCAAGTTGATCAGCATAATCTCTCCCTTTAGGATGTTTACTTAAAATTTGCAAACCATCCAACTCAGAAGGATATTCTAACGGTTGAAACTTAACCTTTTTTGGATCTTCAGCAAAAAAAGTAACTGGAAAATTAATTTTTTCCATAGGATAAATACCAATGGCAAGCTTCTTTCTGTTTCTACCATAAGTAATATGAAGTTTTTCTTGAAGTTGGATAACCTCTTTAATAGTCTCATCATCAAACTTTAAACCTCTAACAATAGCACATGCAGTAAATGGTCGAACATCAGTTACACTTTTATCAATAATTATTTTTTCACCAGAAGATTCAACATTGTAATCCCTTAAACCCGGTTTGGTTTCAATAAAAGAAGCAAATGCTCTAGCAAAACCCTGCTCTGAAAGCATGTCCGGACGATTAGGGAAAACTTCAACATTAATTTCATTTCCTTCAATACCATCAAGATCTGTACCCAACATAGAAATACGATCTTTAAGTTTATCGATAGGTAGTTTCTTACCCACAAGCTTTTCAAATACTTCTTTATTTAGTTTTACAGTTGGCATTTTATTTATTCCACGCTTTAATCTTTCTTAATTGTTCTAAATCATTGGAGTAAAGTTCTCTCATATCATTTATTTCATAATAACCCATTAATATTCTATCAAAACCAGGACCCCAGGCAAGTACAGGAATTTCTTCTCCTAAAAGTGGAATTGTTAATTCAGGTCTGAACATTCCAGCACCACCTAGTTCTAACCAAGTTTTATGAACAGGATGAAATACATCTATTTCAACACTAGGTTCAGTATATGGAAAAAAAGCAGGTCTAAATCTTGCTTTTTCAAAACCCATCTTCTTAAAAAATTGTTTTAAATAACCTAATAAGTTTCTAAAAGTTGCATCAGGATCAACAACAATTCCTTCAGTTTGGTTAAACTCAAATAAATGAGACCAATCCAAAGATTCATTACGGAAACATCTTCCTAACGCAAAAAATTTAGCAGGCATATCTTCCTTTTTTAATTTTGATAATGTCTTTGAAGAAAGACAGGTTGTATGTGGTCTTAAAATATTAGTTTTAGCAATTTCCTCACTCCAAACTCCACCCCACCCATGATTACCTTGAACTCCATTTTCATGAGCATCCTTAACAGCAGCAATCAATTTTTTATCTTTTGGTAAAGAACCTTTCTCAACTGTTTTAATAAAAAACGTATCTTGCATTTCTCTAACCGGATGATCTTGCGGAGTGAATAAAGTATCAAAATTCCAAAAAGAGGTCTGAATCTTTTGTCCAACCATCTCTTTAAAGCCCATATCCATCCACACTTGTTTAGCATACTCTAAAGCTTGAGAAACAAAATGGCGTTTACCCCCATCAATTTGAGGAACGTTAATAGAAACATCATACCTTCTGAACTTTTTATCTTTCCACTTACCCGACTTGATAAGTTCGGGGGTAAGTCTATCAATTAGCTCTCCTACTTTTATTTCTTTAGAAACTAATTCTTTACCAATATCTGTTAATTCAATAGTGATAAGTTTACGCTTTTCTACTTTTATGATCTGCTTACGCTTTTTTAGATTGTTTAGAGCAAATACTTCTTCTTCTTTAAGTGTGGAAGTTTCTAACGGAAATGATTTTTTAAGAAACAACTCTTCTAAAGACTCTTTTTCTAACAATGATGTACCTTGAGGAGTTATACTAAGTTTTCCTTGATCCATCAAGATGGCTGCCTTTTGTTTTAATGCTCCAATAGCAATCCCAATCTCTTGTTTTTCTAATGAATTTATCTCGTTTAATGTTTTAGGTCCTTTGCTTAATTCAGTAAGTAACCGCTTTTCAGGAAGGCCAACTTTAATATATGCGGTTCCATTAACATCCAATTCCACTAACTCTTTTTCTTCTTTGCTAATAACCAGTGCTTTTTTGTTCTCAAGCCATTGCAAAGCACGCATAACTTCGACATCTTTTAAATTAGAATCTTTAACTAAGTATTCAAACTTGGAATATTTCTTTAGAGAGGGGAGTACCTTAATCTCCAAAGGATGCAATGATTCTATAAGTTGTGTTGTATCCATTTTATTTAGTGTGGCTATGTTTTATTTAAAGTTTTAGCATTTCTTCTAGTTTTATTCTTTTGGACTTAGTAAAATCTAAATCCGTCAACTAAAAAAAGAAGAAAGCGCTATCTAAACCAAAACTAACTGCAAACTGGTTTAGGTGTTTCATACAATAAAGAAGAAAAAAGAAATATAAAAAGGTTATGGTTACACTTATGAAGAAATATCTTTTAGAGCATTGGTAACTCTTTGTTTTCTAACCAAGCCAAACTTCTCAAATACAGGACCTAGGTTTTTATTAACAACCATTGAATAAAGTGCACAATAAGCTTCATCATGGTTATAACCTAATCTTATTAATTCATCATAGACCTCTTGATACTCTGCCCAATTTTTTATTAACTGAACAGAGGGCTTTGAAGAGGGATACTTTTCATCAAGGTATAACATCAATGTTTGAATAACCTCAATCCGATCAAAACAAACACTTTGATCAGTTAAATGCTTGAATGATAACGGGTATTTAGCTTTAATAGACTCCCCAACAATTGGGTTTACACCTATTGCTGCAGATATTCCAGAATAACTTGCTTTTGATTCTTCATTATAAGGACAATCATTCTTACAACTTATTGGCTTGTTACCAGTAAAAGGATGGCCTATCTCATGTACGATCATAAACCAGGCTTGATAATTTCTTGTATCATGTTCAAAAGCAACCAGGGGCCAAATAATTGGGGCCCATGCTTTATCTGCACCATCCACTACCACTCTAACCGGAACTTTTTCCTGAGTTCTAACCTCATAAAGTTGAGCCATTTTATCATAAAAATGTTGAAAATTTGAGGTCCAATCATCTTTTAAGAATTCTAATTCTTTAGGTAAAATGAACTCTAAATTTTCAGACTCAAAAGTTAACAATGGCATTCTCAAATTTTGCATTGGTTCCTCAACCAAACTAATTGAACCAAACTCATGAAAATCCTCACTAAAAGATACAACATAGTTCTCAAAATTATCAAAATAAACATTGTTTCTTACATCCATGTGAATATCGGGATAATTGTTTTCAAGAGGCGAATCAAACACTACTGCATTGTTCTCTTTTATGGTAACCTTTGGAGCTGAAGGGTTTATTGTTCTATAATCATTAACATAATTGCCATAATAATCTTTAACAACAAACCAGACATAATTTCTAGAGGCATGAATTTTAGGGTTGAATGATGCTATTTCTAACTTTAGATCAAAAGGGCCACCAAAATTGAACTTCTTTTTCCCCCCTCGCTTAAGCTCTACAACATGACCTCCTTTTTTATATAATGAAAAACTCTGCCCCCCTTTATCTAACCTAAACCAGACTCTAATTGTTTGTGGATCAAGCAAGATCTTATTTCCATTATTTAAATCAAAATCAGTACCAAAATTGTTTAAATAAAAATCAACAAAGTTTAGATAAACCGAACCAATTGATTCAGGTTGGTTATTTCCATTAAAAGACTCAAAAGATAGTTCTGCTAGATTCATACTAGAACGTACAATCATCACATTCTCAGTTGTGCGGGTCAAATCTTCAGAAATAACATAACCAGCTAAGTTTTCAGAAGGTCTCTTTGTAATTATAATAGATGCTTGAGTAGAGGGAGAGGTTTGAATCATTAAATCAGCTTCAACCCAATCAAGATAAAATGGGGGGAAAGCAGGTTTTTGGTTTTTATGAGTTATCCAGGCTTCGAAATTTTCTAATTGTACCCCATCAACAAACACATTTAATTTTTGTTCACGTTCAGCTCTCAACTCTACCTCTTGAGATCGGTCTAAAAGAATGTCTTTTTCAAGATATAAAGCATATTTGTTTTCAACTTTAAATGCTTGTAACAAATAATCTCCTTTAGTAATCTTAACTCTTGCAATTCCATTAGAATTAGTTTTAGCATAAAAATTATCGTCAAAAAATACTTTATTGCACTGTTTTCCCTCAAACTCTTCAGGATTAGTATTTATTGGGAAAAAGATTGAATGATCTTGATTATACAATCTTACATTGGCATTACTAACTGCATGTCCTAAGAGATCCACTACTTTTATTGATACTTCAAAAACTTCTAAATCTTTAACCTCTGATTCAACTAGGTTTTGCCAATCGCCAAAATCAGTTCTTTTGCAACCAACTATAAAAATAGTTAAAAATAAAAATAGAAATAATACCTTAAATGTTTTGTTCATCTAAATGATTAAGAAGAACAGATTATATAAATTTAATTAATAAAAAAAGAAATAAGTTCTTACTTCATAATCTTACTTGCATCTTCCATTGAATCCCAACTAGCATTAAACATGTTCTCCATAGAACTAGCAAAGAAAGGAGTGTTAACCCAAATCCCTGTATCGTAAGTTGGATGAACATCAGTATCATTCAAAATCATGAATATGATCTCTTTACCATCAATGATTGCAAATCTACCCGGAATATCAGTATTCTTAATCTCTGCCAGATTACCAAGATCTTTAATTGCGGCCTTACACTCTTTAGTTAAAGGAGCAGCAATTTTAATCTGAACACCCCGCTTTTTAAGTTTTTCAAACGTAGGCTTTAATCCCTCAATTTTTCGAATAAATCCTTGAGTGGTTGTTAAAATAGCAACAGACTTTTCAGCACCCCTAATTGTTAATTCTAAATGATTGTATAAGTTATGTCTCCCTTTCAAACTACCTGAAAGTTCAGACGGCTCAACTAATTCTATACCTTGAGTGTGTAAATTGTTTAACTCTTTTAGAACATCAGTTGTTTTAAGCTCTTCAAGATATTTTACTTTCTCATCAGCATCGTTTTTAAGATTAACTTTAACACGCTCAACAACTTCAGCAGGAGAAACTGCAATATAACGAATTGGCTTACCAATTTTAGTGATAATGAAACCTTTTTTCTCTAAACTCTCAAGAACGTCATAACTTCTACTTCTTGGAACATCAGCAATATCAGATAATTCACCCGCGGTAGAAACCCCTCTAGAAAGCAAAGCAGTCCAAATCTTAACCTCATAAAGATTTAACGCAAAATACCTTCGTAGTTTACTCAAAAATTCTTCTTTAACAATCATGTAGTTTCACCCCACCCCTTTATTAAAAAACTTAATCCAGTACTACTATTTATATGTTACGATTTTCACCCTTCAATAGTTGTTATTAAATTTGCTTTTTAAATATTTGGATAATGCAAATATAGTGATAGAACAGGGTTATTCTAGATTGAGTTTGTAACGAAGAATAGCAGCAATTCCAGTGAGACCATTTAACTTTTTACCTGCATCATTTTTAGAACTAATAATATGAATGTTGCCTTTCAAAGAATCAACAGACTTCAAAATGTTATCAACCTTTTCATAATTATCTTTATCTCTATGCTCTTTAATTTTAGAATCAGTAATTAAAAGTGTTTCAATAGCACCAACATCAGAAGCTTTAGAAACATCACGAATTCCATAAACTGCTCGCCCGTTTTTAGAAATCTCTTTCAATAGTTGATCAATAACAACCATCTCTTTAGAAATTCTTTCCTCTTTTAATATAGATTGAATTTCGTCACGCCTCAAAACTTCCTTAATAGAAGATTCATCAACTGAATGAACAGTAGCAACAACAATTTTCTTTTTCAATTCGGGAGATACTCGCTTCAAAAGTTCTTCTTTCCAAAAAGCAGGAGATGCAACAATAACTGAATCCAACTTATACCTTGATAAATAGGTTTGAATTGCTTTAATTACATCATCATAAAAAGAAGATTTGGCAACATTACGCTCATCCTTCTTCTGAACATCACCATCCAATTTAGCCAAAACATCATAACCATAATTCTTTGTAAGTGCAAAAATTGCGGTTTCACGATCCAAAACTACAATTAAAATCCCTTTGATCTTTTGAGAACAGGCCTCGTTTAATCGTTCAGTTTGAAACTTAAACCAGGTAGACTTGTTTAATGTTAAAATAGAAGAGGGTTCTAAAGTAATAGACTGATAGGATCCCTTCGGAATGTCCTCAGTTGGAGTTAAAACAGTGCCATTAACCTTTAAACTTGAATCAGACAAATCAACCTTTTCAACACAAATAGTTAAAGTAATTGGTTTTTTCTCGACCTTAGATTTTTCAGCGGAAGAGGATAATTTAATTTTTCTATATGCTTTTCCTCTTAGCTGATCTCCAGGATCCATCAACTGACTTAAGTACCATAAATCATCCAGATTTTCGACCTGAAGTTTGGCTCCTTTTTTAGAATCAAAGAAAACTTTTTTCATGTGCGTAAAATAGGAACATTTATATATAAAGTTAATTATTTTAGAGCATGAATAAAAAAGGAGATGCCGCCTATGCAGCAGTATTAGTATTCTTATTTGCCGTATTCTTGATATTATATGTACTATTAATCCCTGCAGATACAAGAAACGAATTGTTAGACCTTGACACAGGATCAAGCAATAGTGGAGGTAGTAGTAATTCTGGAACAATAACAGGTACAACAAGCAGTCGAGTGCTTTTAGATGTTAGTCCTGGTCGAATTGAGGAAGAGGGAAGAACACAATACGAATATAATTTGCCCTCGGTCAGATTAGTAAGAACTACTGATGCAGAAATTGTAAAAAAAGAAAACCCATTCATCATTAAAAACAGTTGGTTTGAAAAAAAGCCAAAACAAATAGAATTTGAAATCGCAGACAAAGACAACATAAACAATTTATTATTATCATTTAACACCCTAAAAAATGAGGGAACACTTGCAGTTAAACTTAACACTCAAGTAATATATGAAAAAGACATTAACCAATACAACTCAGATCCAATCATACTACCCAAAGAAAAATTAACTAACGGCATCAACCGTTTAGAATTCTCAACATCATCGGTAGGAGTTGCATTCTGGAATGCAAATGAGTACGCATTTGAAAACGTAAAAATACTTGCAGACATAACTGACGTGTCCGGACAAGATACAAAAACAGTCTTTAACATTCTAGATTCAAGAGATAACATAAACGAAGCAAGATTAATATTTGTACCTGAATGTGAAAGTACGAACACAGGAAGATTACGAATAAGAATAAATGCAGATGAGATATTCAGCGCAGTGCCAGACTGTAATGTTTTAAACACAGTATTGGTTCCACCAACATATATTGAAACAGGAATAAACGAGGTAGGATTTAAAACAGAAAAAGGAACTTACCTTGTAGACCGAATTAAAGTAAAAACTGACTTAAAAGAAAAAAGAGAACCAAAATTCTATGTATATATAGATGAAGACCAATGGGAAGACATATCTGAAAGTAAATACATAGCCAACATGACCATGGAGTTTGTTGTAGATGATGAATATGTTAACATGAAAGTAGAAGTTAACAATAGAGACATTGGAATTTACCAAAGAGATGAGACATTCACACAAATAATCGACAGTTATCTTGAAAAAGGAAATAATGTAATCAAACTATCAACAGATGATGATTCGGTAGATGTTCTAAAACTCACAGTTAAAATAGAAAAAAGAAAGAGGTAAGTATGGCTGATAAAAGTGCAATAGATTCTGCAATAGATGCATATCTAAGAAAAAAAGGCGGAATTGCATCTAGTTTAAACGCCGAAATAAAATTAAAGGGTGCTAATCACGATGTCTTTCATGATTCACAGGTTAACTCTCAAGCTAAAAGAAAATTGATGCGAGAAAATAACGTTTCTTATCAAGAATTAAAAGCAGCAAGAGAGAAAAGAAAATATTTAGCAGAAGAAGCGAAATTACCCAGATATAAAAGAAAAGTTTTAGTTGCACAAGAAAAACTTACTAAAGATTCATTAAGAAAAGAACAAGTAGCTAAAGCGCAAACAGGAGCAGCAACAGCACAACAAAAAGGGAGTGCAAGAGTTGCAAGTGCAGAAGAAAAAGCAGCAGATGCGCGAAGAAAAGGAAGTGACCAAATTGCAGAACTAGCATCAGGCTTTGGGCCAGAAGGCATGGCAGCAGGTGCGGGAATAAAAATTGCTAGAAACTTTGAAGAAGCACACCCCTTTCTATCACGATTTACAGGAATGCATCACTTAAATAAATTAGTTGACAAAATATCAGGAGCAAACAAATCAACAACAAAACAAAAAATAAACATAGCCATGCAAAAAGGGAAAAAACCAGTAATTGTAATCGCAGCAATAATATTCATAATACTAATTGTTGGAGCAGGATTCTTATTCAGTGGAGATGCTGGAGCAAAAATGGCAGGAGACACAGTAAGAAGATTCATACAATACTTTGCAGAAGAAGAATACTGGCAAACCCTCAACAATTTTGGAGGTATGTTTAAAGGAATGATAGACTGGGCCAGAGGACAATTCGATCGGCAGATAGAGATAGCCACCACGGGGGACATATTCAATGGAAAAGTAGATGAATACGCAACACAAAAACTAGGACTAAACTTAGAAGTAGATGATCAAAGAGTAGCAAGTGAAGATAGACAACCACTAATAAAAACTGGCGGAAAAGTAAGAAATGCTTTCATAACAGGAGGCATATCTGGACGAGGACTAAACCAAGACATATGTAACGCCGTAAATGTTGAGTGCGATCTAGATCAGATTAGTTTAAGCTGCTTTACCAATCGAAACGAACCAGGAGAAATGGTTCCATCCATACTTGACTTCAAATACATTGAAAATCAACATGTTGGAACATCATGTAATTTTGATGAACTAACTGTTGGAAACGATAAAGCAAGAACAATTTTTATGAAAGCAGAATTTGACTTCATAGCAGCAGGATCCATAATTAAACAAATGGTAAGCAAGGACAAATTTGATGAATTATACAAATTAGACCATGAATTTGAAACTGGAAGAGCAAGATACACACCAGGACCGGTCTCAACCAAAATGTTAGACACATTTGTAAAAAGAAAGGTATTAATTGCAGCACCAGAAATCCCCGTAAGATGGGGGGTTGAATTTGAAAATGTTGGTGAGGGGACAATAGATCATTTTGAAAGGATCACAATAATGCTACCTGAAGGAGTAGAGGTAAGAGCATGTAATCCCCCAATGGATGGAACTAACCCAATAACCTTAGATTATGAAAAAGATCAATCTTATTTAAAATTTACAAAAAATAGAAACATGGAAGCAGGCAACAGAATGAAAATAACCTGTGATTTAATAATAACACCAAACGCATTATACCTAGCAGACGATATAACTCTAGACTTCTTTCAGGTACTAGCAGAATATAAATACAGAATACAAAAAGGAGTAAAATTTGGAATACAAGAATTTGAACAAATCATCCCAATATATGATGATGACATAACTCTGTGTAATGCAGAAACTTGTGAATGTAAAATACGAGTTCCTGGCAAAGAAGATGAAAGCACAAAACTTTTAGAAAAAGGAGAAAATTGTGGATCAACACACAAAGACATAGCTACTAAATGTAAAGAGAAAGAAAAATCAGAATGTGAAAATTCAAATAACCAGTGTGACTGGATTAATGATCGATACGGATGTAGAATAGAAACATTTGAAATATAAATTAAAATGAAAAAAATAATACTAATACTAATTGGACTACTTTTAATTACTGCCTGCGGTAGAAATGATTCGAACGAATACGATCCACACCAAGGCACAGAAGGGTTAGTAATTGAATTCTTACCCAACACGCCTCCTGACGAAGTATATGAAAACAGTCCGTTCTCAATTGGTTTTGAAGCACATAATGCAGGAGCAACAGACATAGATAAAGCAAAAATAGTATTAAGTACCCAACGAAGCTTGTTTGAAAGCTTTGAAGACTTATACTATGCTAGACTTGAAGGCAAAAGCATAAACAACCCTTATGGAGATAGCGATATAAAAGTAATAGACATACAAACAAAAACAATTTTTGCAGCAGAAACACAACCTGCGGAGTTTAAAATAGTTTATTGTTATCCATATAGCACTGTTTTCTCAACAAACGTGTGCATAGATCCTGACGTACTTGGAGAAAAGACAAACAAACCAGCAGAATGTCCAGAACAAAAAAGAACATTTAGAAATGGACAGGGAGCACCAGTAGCAGTAATATCCATGGAAACAAAAATGTTGCCCACAAAAACAGGCGCAATTCCAACATTTGAATTTGAGGTAGAAAATGTAGGAAAGGGAACAGTAATGGCCAAAACAGCATACGAAAATGCGTGTTCATCAACAGGACTAAAACCTGCAGAAGTAGGATTAATAGATGCAAGCAACATATACCTGGGTTTTGATAAATTAAAATGTACAAGAAATCAACTAAGAGTAGAACAAAGATCCGAAGGCGATGAATATTTTGATGTAGAAGTAACTACCTTAGCTTGTGAAGGAAATGAAATTCCTTATTCAGAAGAAGCATACTTAGGAAGTATCACCATGACATTAGATTATGGCTACAAAGATGAAACCTCAACAGATATGTTCATAGTGAAAAATCCCGCTAGATAAACGTTGATGGATTATAAGCTCAAACTTTACTCCTAAAAAATCGCAAAGTTTAAATACACTAAAGAGGAAGAATAAATGAAAATGAAAATCAAAATAATAATATTAGCAATTCTAACATTAATAGTATTGGTAGGATGTACAGGTGGCAGCAACGAAGGAGAATACCCAAACTGGAAAACAGGAAACCAAGGGATTGTCTTAGAACTAAGTCAAAACAGTCCACCAAATGAAATCTATGCAGGAGAAACATACCCTATAGTACTAGAATTAAGAAACAGAGGGGGATTTCCTGAAGAAGAAGATGATAGTTTAGATGTTGACCTATACTTCTCCGGATTTGATAGAAATCTAATAGATTTACCATATGATGACTCAATAGACATTGAGGGCAGAAAATCACAAACCAACCCAGAAGGAGGATTGGCATTCTATGAAGAAGAATTTGACGTAAGATTATATGAAGATGCAGACTCATTACCTCAAGATATAAGAGTAACCGCATGTTATGACTATGAAACATTAGCACCAATAGATGTATGCGTAGACCCAAACCCAACAAGAAATGATGAAGACACCTGCAATCCCGGAATCTCATCAGGACTAGGTGGACAGGCAGCACCAATTGGAGTAACCTCAATTCAACAAGAATCTCTAAAAGAAAAAGTAAGATTCACTATAAAAATCTCAAACGTTGGCGGCGGAAGTGTTTTCCGAGAAACAGACTGCTTAAACCCTGAAAGAAGTGACAAAGACGTAGTAGAATTATTAGCAGTTTATTTAGGAGATGAAGAATTAGATTGTACCCCTTCAGAATGGATAAGAATCATAAACGGAGTAGGAACAATAACATGTACTGGAGAAGATCTAGATGAAGACGAACCAGCATACAGAACATCACTAGGAGTACAATTGGGATATAGTTACAAAGACTCAATTACAAAAAGAGTACTAATAAAACGAATTGAATGAGGTAATATAAAATGAAAAAAATAATTTTAGCTTTATTGGTTGTAATGACGATCATGTTAATGGGCTGTCAAAAAGAAGAAACTGGCAAAGTTAACCCCTTTGTTGGTGGAACTACAGGAGTGAGAATGGCATTTTTAGCAGACGCACCCCCCGCAGAAGTATTTGATAATGGTAATTTCCCATTTGAATTAGTAGTAGAACTAGAAAATGTAGGAGAAACAGATGTAGCAAAAGAAGATGTTGAAGTAACAATCAAAGGGATAGACCCTGAAGAATTCGGATTAAGCGATACAGACTTTGTTTTAGAACCAACCGGAGATCTAATGGGAGCATCAAAAGATGCTGCAGGATTAGTAGATGGTGGACAAACAGAAGTATCAATAGAAGAACTAAGTTATGATGGAACAATTGTTGGAGCTGCAATAGAAAGACCAATAATTGCAAGCATGTGCTACGAATACGCAACAAAAGCAGTAGCAGACTTGTGTGTAGTAAAAGACATTCTAAAAGACAACAGCAGAGTATGTACTGTTGGAGCAGTAAAAGAGGTATTCAGTTCAGGAGCACCAATTCAGGTAACCTCCTTAACAGAAAGAGCTGCAGGACAAAACAAACTTGAATTTGACTTTGTAATCGCAAACCAAGGAAGTGTAAGTAAAATATACAAAGAGGGTGTGAGCTGTGAAGGCACACGAAGCGTAGAAAACAAAGTAAAGGTAGAAGTAGCAGGAATAGAGGGCATCACCTGTCAAGGAACCGACAGTGAAGGATATGTAAACCTACAAGACGGAACCAAAACAATTAGATGTAATGTAGAAATTGACTCTGCAACAGACTATGAAAAAGCAATAACCATTGACCTAACTTACGCAGTAAGTGACGACATATCAACAACGTTAATGGTAAAACACACAGAATAAACATTTATTTTTTTTTATTTTTTTAAATTAATTCTTAGAAATCATAATCTGAGCAAGTAACGCCTCTAACTGAATAAACTCATCACTACCCTCAACCAGCGAGAAAATGTTCTCGCGCAACATCAGTTCTCACTAACGTTCGAACAACCTAAGATTTAGAAATCATAATCTGAGCCAGTAACGCTTCCAACTGAATAAACTCATCACTACCCTCAACCATTCTGAACTCTATCTCGCCACACTTATCAATTAACTGAACTTTAGACTTATCCTCAATATCAAGATTCCAAATCTCTTGCTGAATCTGCTTAATAACATCAGTACCAGACAAACCATACTTCAACATAGTCTTCAATAATTCGTTACGAGCAGCCTCAAAATCCTGTTTTAATGCAAGTTCTAGGGCAGTTTTCAACTCTTCAGGTTTAGCAAAAGATGCTAAGCTGAAGACATTCTCTTCAGTAAGGTTATTAGAAATAGAAGCACAACTTTGAAGCGTGTTTTCCAACTTTCTACAATCACCATGACTAATCTGAAATAATGCTTCTTTTGCTTTATCATCAATTGTTAAAGACTCCTTTTCAACAATAACATCAATCAGTTTGACAATTTCCTCCTTTTCAAGAGGTTTGAAACGAAAAGCAGCACATCTAGACTGAATAGGATCAATAATTTTAGAAGAATAATTAGCTGCTAAGATGAATCTACAGTTCTGAGTGTAATTCTCCATCGTACGCCTAAGTGCTTGCTGAGCCTCTTTAGTTAGGGCATCAGACTCATCCAAATATATAACTTTAAACGGTACATCACCAATAGCCTTGGTCCTGGCGAAGTCCTTAACCTTATTTCGAATAATATCAATACCTCGTTCATCAGAAGCATTAAGTTCTAAAAAGTTCTCTCTCCAGGTGTCTTTGAATAATTGTTTAGCTATAACCACCGCAAGAGTAGTCTTACCAACACCTGCAGGACCAGTAAATAATAAATGAGGAAGATTTTGTTTTTCAACTAATGCCTTAATTCGTTTAATTATCTCAATCTGCCCCTTGATCTCTTCAAAAGATTTAGGACGGTATTTTTCTATCCAGATAGAATGTTCCATATTTAATAGTATAAAGAAGTGTTATAAAAAGATTGTTATCTTAAACAATGTCTTCTTCAGCAGCATTCTTTCGCCAATGCCAAACGAAGGACTATTCTCACTACGTTCAAACAGCCCAAAAAAAGAATAATTATAATTTAAACAATGTCTTCTTCAGCAATAACTAAGAAATCACCAATTGCTATAACTGCAGAAAAAGGAATCTTTAGACTACCATTGCCATCTTTCTCAAGTTCTAACTTTTCAGCATTAGCAGTAGGACTCTTCAAAATGATATGAATTAGTTCCCCAGAACGAGTCTCAAACTCAACATCAGCAACATTACCATAAGTCTTACCATTTTTAGATACAACTGTTTTACCAATAATCTCTTTTGAAAAGTTTTTGTCTTCTTCCATAGAGAATAATAAAAACTCGAGAATATTTAAATCTATCGTTTTTCGAGTATATATAAAGAAATTATATAAACAAAACCATTTTCATGGTACAGATGAATGAAAATATCAAAAAAGCATGTGAATTAACCTGTGAAAGGATGAAAGCCTGTATTGAGAGGTTTGAAACGTTTAAAACAGAGAAAGAGGTTAAAGAATTCTTAGAAAGAGGGTTTGAATTGGCCTTTACAACTGTTGTTGCATCAGGAAAGAATGCTGCCAACCCCCATTATTTTGAAAACGGACCGCTTGAAAAAGGGTTTTGTGTAATAGACTTTGGAATAAAGCATGACGGAATTTGTAGTGATGTAACCCGAACAGTATATATTGGAACACCCTCGCAAGAAGAAAAAGATTTGTATGCATACCTGTTAAGAGAGCATTATAAAATGTTACGTCAGGTTAAAATCAATGCTAAACCCCGCTATATTGAACGTGCATTTAGAAAAAGATTAGGAAATAAGAACAAATTATTCATACACCTGTTAGGACATGGATTAAGTGATGTAGTTCATGCAAAAATGAACACTCATCTAAAGAAAGGAGAGGTGATCACAATAGAACCCGGACTATATAAAAAAGGTAAATGGGGAATAAGAATAGAGGATGACGTAGTAGTGGGCGAGGGAGTGGTAACAAATTTAAGCAGAGAATTGAAAATAATACCAAAATCTTAACATTTTTAAATAATAAAAAAAATAAATTAAAATGGATAAAGATAAAGCAAACAAGTGGATAATGTTAATCACACTAATTCCATTAATAATAATTGAAATTCTTGCAATTAAAACAAGTTCACATTACAAATATGATTTTATATTTGTCGTTGGTTTACTAGTTGGCGTTTATTTACTAAGAAAAAAAATAGACCTACAACCAGCACATTACATAATGGCAGGCATATTCTTATTATTACACTTTTTTGGATTCTTTGGATTCTACGAATTATTTCCCCTAGGAATAGAATACGATTACTGGGTGCATGGCTTCTTTGGATTTATGTCCGCATTCATAATACTAAAAGCAATACACCACAGAAAAAAATACAGAGACTGCATATCAATATTTGTTGTTGTACTAGTGGTAATGTTAGGACTGTCCGCATTTCACGAACTATTTGAATATGGTGGTGCACTAGCATTAGGAGAGGGAGAGGGAGTACTGTTTATCGGAGCAGGAGATGCAGACGAATGGGACACACAAAAAGACATGCTCAACAACGTAATTGGTGGATTACTAGGAATTGGAATTTACATGCTATTTAGAAAATTTAGAACAGGTTACTTTTTAGATAACAATAAAAGAAAAAAACGCAAAAAATAAATTATAATTCTATTTTAAACTCGCCCTTTTCCATAATAACTTTACCATCAATTAAGAATTTTCCAGTAGTTCTTAAGTCTTTAATCATATCCCAATGAATAGCAGACTCATTCTTACCGCCACCCTCTTTATATGCTCGTCCAAGAGCCAAATGAATAGTTCCACCAATCTTTTCATCAAAAAGAATCTGTTTAATGAACTTTGTAATACCAAAATTAAGACCAATACCAAATTCGCCAAGACGTTTAGCACCTTCATCAGTTTCAAGCATTTCCTTAAGGAAAGCTTCATTCTTCTCAGCTGTAGCCTTTACTACTTTTCCTTTCTTAAACTCCAACTTAACACCCTGAACCTCTCTTCCACCTCTGATTATTGGAAAAGAATATTCAATGTGTCCTTCAGCAGAATCATCAACAGGTGCAATAAAAACCTCACCATCAGGCATATTTCTTTTACCATCACACTTAATGCCTTGACGGCCCTTAATGCTAAAAGTTAAATCAGTATTCTCACCAATAATATGAACTTGTTCACCCTTATCTAAAACTGCCTTAAGCTTATCTTGTTTTTTTGACTCTTCAGCCCAATCAACATTAGTAGCAGAATAAACAAAATCTTCAAACTCCTCCAAAGACATTTCTGCATCTTGAGCTAATGCTTGAGTTGGAATTTCTGTACCCACCCAATTATTTTGATTAACCGCAAAATCAGACACTTTCTGAGTTGCCTTACTTCTTAAAGCGAACTTCTTAGGATCCACATTAGAAAATTCTTTAGTATTATATTCTGCACCAATCCCTATATGTCCCTGACAACTTTTAACTTCATGCATTGCCAATTCAGGAAAGGACTTTAGTTGTTCGTCAGAAGCAAGAGAGTAATAAGCGTAACCAAAACCAGGAAGTCCGACATGAACAACAGGAAACGCCCCTTTTTTTAAAATATTTTTATAACATTCTAAACCCAATGCTTTTGCTTCAGCATCAAAGGAGAGAACGATCTTATCCCCTTTCTTGATTTTAATAGAATAATCAGTTAAAATTCTTGCCAACTCTTTAATTCTAGGATCCATAAAGATCGATGATATTCTCCAGCTTTTAAAGTTTTATTTTTTAGGGATGTTACCACAACCAAGTATATCCAAAACCTATTTAAAGAAAAAGAATTTAACAAAAAATATGAGTAGTGGGGATTATGAAAAAGAAATGTATTCTTATGTTATGAATATAAACCAGTTAGAAAGTGAAAATAGAATTCTAAAAGATACCGTAACACAATTAAACACAGAACTAGACGGATTAAAAACAACCCCTCTAATGGTGTGTGAAGTAAAAGATGTTTTTGATAAAGAAGCAATAATCAAAGTACCAAATGGAAATGCATTCTTAGTAAAATATAATGGTGAAGCTGAAAGGTTAGTCCCTGGCGACCACGTATTTGTAGAACAAAGAAATTTAAACATCGTGAAAAAGCATTCTGGAAACACCCAATTTGATGTAGAAAAGTTTGTTATCATAGAAAAACCAGATTTGACATGGCAAGATATTGGTGGGTTAAAAGATCAGATAAGAGAAATCAAAGAAGTGATTGAACTGCCCTTAAAAAAACCAAAATTGTTCAAAAAAATAGGAATACAACCCCCAAAAGGAGTGTTATTACATGGTGAGCCAGGAACAGGAAAAACATTACTAGCAAAAGCAGTAGCCGCATCCACCAATTCAACATTTATTGAAATAGTTGGCTCAGAATTAGTACAGAAATTCATTGGAGAAGGAGCTAAACTAGTTAAAGATCTATTTCAAATGGCAAGAGACAAAGCGCCATCAATAGTATTCATTGACGAACTAGACGCTATTGCCTCACAAAGAATAGAGGTCGGCACAAGTGGTGAAAGAGAGGTACAACGAACATTTATGCAACTATTAGCTGAAATAGACGGATTTGAAAATTTAGATGAAGTAAAAATAATTGGATGTACTAATCGAAAAGATATTCTGGATACAGCAGTAATTAGACCCGGAAGATTAGACAGATTAATTGAGGTACCCCTTCCAGACAAACAAGGAATAAAAGAAATCTTTAAAGTACACTGCAAAGATATGAACTCAGAAAAAATAAGTGTTGAAAAATTAAGTTCTTTAATGGAAGGAATGAGCGGAGCACAAATAAAATCAGTATGTACTGAAGCGGGTTACTTTGCAATAAGAGAAAAAAGAGGAACAGTAAAAGAGGAAGACTTCATGAAAGCAGTAGCAAAAGTAAGTATTATTGAAGAAGAATTAGATAGTAAAATGTTTGGTTAAATTCTAAAAAAATAGTTTGAATCCCTTCTTAAGTTCAAAAGACAAACTTTATATAGTTACTTTTAGTAACTTTTAGTAACTTGACTGTTGTAAAGCTAGATGCTGAGCTGAAAAAAAGAATTGAAGAGTTAGTTTCTCAAGGAAATAATAGGATTAAATATCCTTCTGTTAAAAACTTCGTCGATAAAGCAGTCTTAAAACTATTAAAAAATGACAAAAAATAACGTTGTAAAGCTAGATGCAAAACTGAAAAAAAGAATTGAAGAGTTAATTTCTCAAGAAGATAATAGAATTGAATATCCATCAGTCAAGAATTTTGTAGATAAAGCGGTGTTGAGGTTATTAAAAGAATATGAATAAGAACGTTAAATGGACTCGTAACTTACTGATTTTAAGTATCGTTATTGTTAGTATTATAACTATCCTCTGCCTAAATCCTGGAGTTACAGGCATGGTTACAGGAAATTATCAAGACAATATCGATAAAACCTTTGATGAAAGCTCAGTTTACCTGTGGGCACCATCAGTCCAAGGAAACATAGGAGGAATAGGAATAACAGGCAGAGTTTATGGAAGTGCAAACGTAAGCACATACATAATTGTAAATGAAGAATTCTACTTAATAACCGAATTTGAGGTTAGTGGTGAAAATATAAGTTTTGATTCAAATTGTATTGAAACATGTGACGTAAATTTTGACTTACCAAAATACCTGATAAGAGTTGATATAAAAGGAGAGGGAACCTATGAAATAGACAACATCATTTACTCCCCAACTTCAATTATCAGTGGTGGTGCCATAATAACCAATTTAAGCACGAATCAGACTGAAACCCAAGAGACAGACATAGTAGAAGTCAACATCACAGAAACAATAGTATTGAACGAAACGGAGCTTAACACTACCGAAACAAATACAACAGAAATACCAACCTTAAACGAAACTGAAATCAATACTACCGAATCAAATAAAACAGAACCTGAACCAATAGACGAACCAGAATTCACATTTGGAACACAAGATGTATCAACAGCACCCAACACAACATTTGAAATTCTCACCCCTGTAGACAATACAAACACCCTAAATGGATGGATTGAAATAAATGCATCAATAAAAAATGCAGACGACCTAAAAATCTTAACCCATAAGTGGAATGGAACTAACTACACATTATATGATGAAAATTTAGTATTAATGATGAACTTTGATAATGTTTCTTCTCTTGATGAGAGCTCCACCAAAGTTGTTGACTTAAGCAAGTATGAAAATAATGGAACTCTTGGTGAAACTGCAAAAATTAATGCAACAGGTAAGTTTGAACAATCACTCTGGTTAGACGGGAATAGTGACTATTTAGAAATAAGTGACAGCACATCACTAGATTTGGGAACAAACCAACTAACAATCGCTGCCTGGGTTTATCCAAGAACGTTTCAAGATGCTGATGAGATTGTAAAAAAAGATTCATCATATATTTTAAGATTAAGTGGAACTTCAGGAGCAATAGAAGGATATGTATGGGCAGATATAAATGTCCGAAAAGTGGGAGCGAGTACAAACTTACTAACACAAAACTCATGGAATTATGTTGCATTAACCTACAATACATCCCACCAACAATTATTTGTTAATGGGATAGCAGATGTAACCACCACACAAACGGGCAACGTAGATAACAGTGCAACCAATGTATTGATTGGATCACACCAAAATAAAGCAAGTGAATTTTTTGATGGAGGTATAGACGAAGTTAGAATCTGGAACAGAAGTTTAAGCGAAGATGAAATTTACCAACAACATATTTCAAATCTCAAAAAAATTAATTCTGACGGTTGGGAATTATATGTAAATCAATCACAAAACGTAAATGAAAACTTAAGTAATGGAAGTTACACATATCAAATATTCGCACAAGACACCTCAGGAAATCTTAATTGGACAGAACAAAGGACAATAACAATAGGTTTGCAAACCAACTCAACAATAGGCTTAACTACAATTTATCCCACAGAATCAATTAATGTAACACAACATGACTTCTTTAATGTAACAGTAAATGTTAGTTGTCTTAATGCAAATTGTGGAGAGATCAATGTAAGCTTAGATCCAATAAGCAGCACTGTTTACAACTTTACCACGTGTGGATCTACAGGGATAGCAGGACCCACACAATCTAATTGCGATACTAATTACACTGGAACAGATCTTGATGGTCTTGTAACAGTGGGAGGAGGAATTCAAAACTGGACCGTACCTGCAACAGGAACATACACCATTGAAGCCGTTGGAGCCGCAGGAATTACTGGCGGGTCAGGAAGTGGGGTTGGAGGACTAGGTGCATATATTAAAGGCGAATTTTCTTTAACTGAGGGAGAGGTTATACAAATCTTAGTAGGACAAAAAGGGATAAGAGACGGAACCTACGCAGGAGGAGGTGGGGGAGGAACCTTTGTAATAGATTCAACAAATGATGATGTCTTACTCATTGCAGGCGGCGGAGGCGGAGCAAGTATTAGATCATCAACATATACTGCTGGAAGAAATGCAACTACAAATAACACAGGAACTTACGGATCAATAGATAGTACGCTTGACTCTAATGCCCCCGGAACTAATGGAAATGGTGGAGTGTCATCAACAAATGGGGGAGGGGCAGGAGCAGGATATGTTGGAGATGGTGGAGATTATAGTAGTAATGGAGGAGGAGATTCTTATTTGAACGGAGGTTCAGGAGGATCAGGCAGTGCAGGTAGTTCATTAGGTGGATTCGGAGGAGGTGGCGATGGTTATGGTGGCGGCGGCGGAGGCGGCGGCTACAATGGAGGTGGAGCAGGAGGCTATTCAGGTGCAGGTGGAGGCGGCGGAGGCGGCGGCTCTGTCAATAATGGAACAAACCAAAACAACACTGCAGCAATAGGAACAGAAGCAGGATATGTATCCATTTCACTTACAGGATCAGCAACAAAATCAGGATTAGTTTCCATGAATAATACCGCAACCACGTTTTATACAAATACCACAAACCCATACAACATTTCATTAAATCAAGATGAATCACAAATAATTACTTGGTGGGTAAATGCAACAGGAGATGCAAACTCAGTCCATGACTTCTTTGTTTATGCTAATCAAACAAGTGACCAAACAACAAATAACATTACAGACCATTGGAACGTCACAATTATAGATCTAATTCCTCCGAATCTGACAATCATTTATCCAATCCCAACAACTTATGCACTCAGCGTCAATAAACTAAACTATACCTATACTGATTTAGACAGCAATGGTTACTGTTGGCATTCTTTAGATAATGGAACAACAAACAACACTGCAATTTTGGCAGGGACTAACTTTACAGACATAAGCAGTGTTAATGGAGAAAACAATACTTTAACATTATATTGTAATGATAGCTCAGGCAACCTTGGTTCTTCCGCAGTCGAATACCGAGTTGAACTTCCAGAGATAAGTGTTGCTTTAGTTAGCCCAACCAAAGATTCAAATGTTACCCAAAACGACACATTTAGTTTTTCAACAAAAGTGAGCTGTTTATACAATGATTGTGGTGAAATCAATGTAAGTTTAGATCCCATTGCAACAGATAGTGCAACATGTGGTGCTGATTGTAATTTATGTAATCAAGACTATGTAACTGACGATTGTGAAGACACACAAGTAAATGATTGCGGAGGTGATGGAACAGATGGACACTTCTTTGTACATGACATTTGGGTAAATGGAAGTTTTACTCCTGGTGGAGAAATCACAATTACCAGTCAGTTAGACAGTGACCATCCAGGCTCTATGTTAGTAACGGGATGGCAAAATGGAGTTAAAGTAAACGAATTTGGGTGTTATGATTCAACAGACAGTTATACAGACTGTACTTCAGGAACCTACACCACCTTGGATTTTGCAGATCAACGATGTAATTTAACCTTTGGAGCAGGATATTGGGGAAGTGAATCAGCAAGCTTTGGAACTGACACCACCATTAATTCATCTGTAACAGTAGATGATGAATATCACATAAGAGTTACTTTTGCATATAATACAATGTGTGATGTTTCTGGAATTGGAAACGGATATAGTGAAACCGATGGTGACTTTTGTGAAGAATACCAATATGGAGAAAATGATGGTATCAACTTAACATTAAGAGAGGCAACAAAATCAGGATTAATTTCCACAATTGTTGGAGATACCCCCTTCTACACTACTAACCAAAACCCCTCTTCAATTTCATTAAATGAGGGAGAATCCCAAACCATAACCTGGCTAGTTAACGCAACAGGGGATATAGATTCAACACATGAATTTTTTACGTATGCAAATCAGACCTCTGGCTCACTGCTCAATGGAGAATCTGCACATATTAACCTCACAATTGTAAACTTTACAGTCAGTCCAATCACAATAATTTATCCAACTGGAGGAAATCATTTTACAGACATCACACAAATCAATTACACTCTTCAAACAGGACATGACTTAGATGCCTGTTGGTATAGTAAAGACAATGGTGAAACTAACTCTGTGAGTGTTCTTGCAGGAATCAACTTCACAGACATAACAAGTGATGTGGGATCGAATACCTGGACGGTTTATTGTAACGATAGCAATAATGTAACAAACAGTAGATCAATAACGTTCAGCAAAGTTCCAACAATCAGCCTAGAACGGATCTCTCCCCTAACTGACGTTAATGTTACTCAAAATGAAACATTCACTGTTTCTGCCAGTATAAGTTGTAGTGTATTTGATTGTGGGGGAATTAATGTAAGTTTAGATCCCGAAACAGCAAAATATAATTTCACCACTTGTGGCGCTACAGGAAAAGATGGACCATCACAATCAGATTGCGACACCAATTACACTGGAACAGACCTGGATGGCCTCGTAACAATAGGAGGTGGAATTCAAAACTGGACAGTACCCTCAACAGGAACATACAATATTGAAACATTTGGTGCGTCTGGCGGAGATGGTACAACTGCAGACCCAGGATATGGTGCAAAAATAAAAGGCGAATTTCAATTAACTGCAGGCACTGTTTTATCAATTCTAGTTGGACAAAAGGGGGTTACTAATGGTGGTGAAGCCGGAGGGGGCGGAGGAGGAACATTCATATGGTTCGCAGAAACTAATGATCAGTTAATAATCGCAGGCGGGGGAGGAGGAACAGGAGATGAAGGCCAAGGAAGTAGTGGTCAGGGTTCAGGAAGAAATGCTTCCAATACTACGAGCGGTACTGCTGATGGATCTGGAGGCGGAGCAGGAGGTACTGACGGCGCAGGAGGACTCTCAGCAGGTTCTGGAGGAGCGGGTGCAGGATGGTCGAGTGATGGAGCAGATGGTGCATCAAATACAGGAGGGCACACCCCTCTAAACGGAGGAATGGGCGGAGATTACATAACCGATGGAGGCTTTGGGGGAGGCGGAGCAGATGGAGATGCAGCTTCAGGTTCTGATTCAGAAGGAGGCGGCGGAGGCGGCGGCTATTCAGGAGGAGGAGCTTCAGGCAGTTCATCCGATGCAGGAGGTGGAGGAGGAGGGTCACTTAATAACGGAACTAACCAAAACAACAGCATTAGGCTTGATTTGGGAGAGGGCTATGCAATAATCTACGCCACCAATACCGCCAAATCAGGATTAATCTCCATGAACAATACATCAACACCATTTTATACCCTAACTCAAAATCCCTATTCAGTTTTGTTAAATGCAGGCGAATCTCAAACAATAACCTGGACAGTTAATGTGACTGGAGAACTCGATACAATACATGAATTTTTTGTTTACGCAAATTGGACTTCAGATCAATTAATCAGTACGACAAGTACACATTGGAATGTTACCATTGCTAACCTTAGCAGCGAGACCAGTGCACCCACAGCAAGTATTGTTTATCCCACTAGCACGACATATTATGCCAATGTTAGTCAATTTAATTACACAGTCAGTAGTACTCAAACACTAGATAAATGTTGGTACAGCACAAACAATGGAGTTACAAATTCATCCAATGTCACTGCAGGAGTCAACTTTACAGACTTAACTAGTTCAGAAGGCTCAAACACCTGGACTGTTTATTGTAACGATAATAACAGTTTAATTGGAAGCGATAGTGTGACATTTACTAAAGAGACTACTACTCCCCCCACATTTACAGACATATCAAACATCAGCCTTAACTACAATACAGCATTAACGCTAGACATCAACGCAACAGACGCTAGTGGCATAGATTGTTTCTCTATTAATGACACTAATAACTTCCAAATCAACTGTTCAGGATACCTCCAAAACAAAACAACCCTAAACGTTACAACATATAATCTCAACATCACAGTCAATGACACAATAGGAAATGAAAACTCAACCACAATCTGGATCAACATAACAGACAACACCTATCCTTCATTTAGTAATTATTGGGATAACAACAACACAGTAAATGGTCAGGGAGTGGGACACTTTAATGTAACCGTGAATAACACAAACGGAACAGTTTTACTAGAAATTAATAATACAAACATCACTGCAACCAATTTAACTACAATAAAATTTAACACAAGCTATGCGTTTATTACAAACAACACATATACATACAAATGGCACGCTTGGGGAAGCGGCCCAGATAACAATTACAACGCTTCAGACACAAAGTACTATTTTGTCAATGGTTCTGTAGCAGATACTACTCCTCCAACGTTCACAGACATATCAAACATCACCCAAAACTACAACAGCCCACTAACATTAGACATTAATGCAACAGACACAAACAACATAAGCTGCTTCACAATCAACGATACAACAAACTTCCAAATCAACTGTTCAGGATACCTCCAAAACAAAACAACCCTAAACGTTACAACATATAATCTCAACATCACAGTCAATGACACAATAGGAAATGAAAACTCAACCGCAATCTGGATCAACATAACAGACAGCACACCTCCAACAATAACATATTCTGGCGGAACAGAACTTAACAATGTTCTTAAAGCAAGAAATTGGATTTAT
The DNA here is from genome assembly GCA_018653365.1 of Candidatus Woesearchaeota archaeon. Classification (GTDB taxonomy): domain Archaea; phylum Nanobdellota; class Nanobdellia; order Woesearchaeales; family JABIAG01; genus JABIAG01. The sequence goes on along the minus strand of JABIAG010000003.1, from coordinate 342 downwards.
ATTAATGTCACTGCATTTGATCTTAATGAAGCTAACATAACATTCAACTTATTTAATTCTACATTAGATCAAATAAACTTCACAGTAAATTCAACAGGAACAAGAAGCATTAACTTCACATCATTATACGATGGAGATTATTATTATAATGTTACACTAACTGATACTTCAGAAAACACAAATTCGACAGAGACCCGAAACATTTCATTAGATACGACAGGTCCAACCTGGAGCAACAACCAAACCAACATAACAACTAATACAACCCAAGGAAGTTCAGTACATTTCAACATCACACTAACAGACACAAATCCTCACCAATACATATTCAGTTGGTATAAT